>NZ_JACMYP010000084.1 GCF_020889705.1 Bradyrhizobium altum
GCAAGTCGAACGTAAGTGGTGGCGACGAGACCCTCCTAACTCGGAGCGGGTTTTGACCGGAGTTCGCGAGTTTGTGAAGAGTTTGGCATTGTGAAAAGTGTTCCGCGCCGACATCGCCGTGCCGGCTCGCAAATGCCATCGGCGGCATTGGTCGAGTCGTCGTCCTGCTATAGCCGATCGGGTTGGATTGCGACGTTAAGTTGTGCCTTGCCAAAGCCCCAAGCCGATCATCAGCCCAAGGTCGATATCGGCACACGGGAGCGTCGTCAAAGTCTATCCTCGGCCTAATTGCGACCGGGGTCGGGATCGGTACCGCGCAAGATCCAGCGCGCACAAGCTGCAACGCGACCGACGCTGCTATCTCAGTGGGCCGAGGATGACGACCAAGTTCTTCGTGGGATCAATTCATAGAGGCCGCGTTGAAGTGTCGTATGTTACAGTTCCTTATTTTTGAGAAGCATATTTGCACTGCTAGCCTGGATCGAAGTAAGAGGCTGGCCATTTCCAATGCGCGGACGGATTGTCGTCGGAATCAGCACAAACGCGCGGCTGCGCTGCTGTCCGAAAGCAAACGTGCGGTTTGTTTCATATCTGCAAGCGTGTTCTGAACGCGACGTTGTGCATGACCAAGCCGATGTCAGTCCGCGTCATCAGCGCTGGCCCAAATCCTGCAGCGCGCGAGCTGCATGGAAATGCGCGGCACAAGGGACCGATATGGCATTCTGGGACCGCTGGAAGAGCCGGCCCCGGCCTCTTGAGATTTTTCAGTTCATGATTGTGCCGTATTGCGGAATAACGCCAGACCGAAAGCACATCAATGTCCAAAAGCCTAGTCGACCTGCTCGCCATCCTAGATCTCGAACGGATCGAGGTGAACCTCTATCGCGGCAACAGTCCGAGCTCCAGTTTGCAGCGGGTGTTCGGTGGCCAGGTGATCGGGCAGGCTATGGTAGCGGCATGCCACACGGTGGAAGGTCGGCTGCCACATTCGCTGCATAGCTATTTCATCCAGACCGGCGACCCGGAGGTTCCGATCATATACCAAGTCGAGCGGCTGCGCGACGGTAAGAGCTATTCGACGCGGAGCGTCACTGCGATCCAGCATGGCAGCACGATTTTCTCGATCATGGTTTCGTTTCATGCTAGGGAGCGGAGCACTTTTGACCACCAGGATAAGATGCCTGATGTGGTGACGCCGGAAAAACTCTCCGCCGAGGAATTATCTAAGCAGCCGATGTTTCCCGAGCTGCCGGAACGCATCCGCCGTTATTATGAACCCGATCGCCTGATTGAATTGCGCCCGGTCGAGATCGGCCGTTATGTCGGTCAGAAGATTGACGACGGTCGCATTCATATGTGGATCAAAACTGCCGCGAAATTACCCAATGATCCTGCGTTGCACATGTGTGCGTTGGCCTATGCCTCGGATTTGTCGCTACTCGATGCTGTGGTGGCGCGCTATGGCCGCACTCTGTTCGACGGGCGCATGATATCGGCGAGCCTCGACCACGCAATGTGGTTTCACCGCCCATTCCGCGCCGACGACTGGCTGCTGTACTCCAAGGATTCGCCGAGTGCCCAAGGCGGACGCGGCCTCACACGTGGCCTGATCTTCAAGCGCGACGGCACGCTGGTAGCGTCTGTCGCCCAAGAAGGCTCCGTGCGCGAGCGGCGCTAAGGCTTGGCGTCCTCGCAAGTGTAAAGATTGTTTTGAGGCTCTGTCGTGAAACGAGGTTTACGTTCTGCTCCACGCTAACATGCAAGTATTTTCGCTTGCCCGGCATGAAAGCACATCGATTTCCATCGCTTCAGGCGAGCCGTGCATCGCGGCTTTTGCCCGAGAACAATCCATTAACCAACGGCGGCAGTCTGCTCAGTTCCCCGCCCGAGAGTTCAAGTGGGACCTCTCGATCCGTTCAAATCGGGCGATTGATGCAACGCTGTTGTGTTCCCTAGTTGGGATTTGACTGCGTCCGCGGCGAGGAGGAAGATGCGCGAAACGAGGGTTAAAAAAGGCTCGATATCGTCATCCCGAGGCGGCTCGAAGGAGCCAAAACCCGGAATCACAATATTAAAATTCATGAGGGGGCCATATCCCAGTCTGATGCCAGACCGGAGTATATCAAAGCTGATCGACGTGCTCACCATCCTCGACTCCGATCGGGTGAATCTATTCCGCGGCAACAGCCCGAACGCCAGCTCGCGACGGGTATTGTGATGAGCATTGGGGGCTTACCTTGCCTGAGAAGAGGAAAAACGAACCTATTAAGCCTAGCGGTATGTTGTACATGTACGCTCGATCGAGAGGGCGACGATTTTCGGAAGGCTAAAGCGCCTTTCTCCTTCGAGATGTTTCCAATTTAGGGGACGTTGAAGCGGCCGGCGGAACGGATTTGGACGACGCAATGGAGCTGGCGGTTGTTACCATGGCTCTCACGCTATCTGATTTGGCAGCTGTCCAAGCGAAGCTGCCGGTGGTTTAGTTTATTTGAAGCACGCTGCCGCTCGCAAGCTTTGTACAGAACGTCCAATTCGGGCTGATGTCGCTAAGCCGCGCTATCGTACCGAGCCGCCTGAGCGCCGGGTGCGTGTTCTTGACAAATGAACCTGGAGAAAGGCTTTGGATCCAGCCGACTCCGCGCTCCATCCCGCGCGCCCGCCTCGCATCAATCCCAAACACCTGTGCACACGTGCATCCGTGCATAGTAAGCAGCAAGCCGTTCGCGGCGTGGATAGGGAGGCATCGCCCGGCGATGATGTCCCGGAGCATCAGCATGGCTAGAAAACGGAGCTACCGATGGGAGTGTTATCGCATCTGCGAGTCATCGAGATCGGTAGCTCAGCCGCGACCAGCTATTGCGCGCGGCTGTTCGCGGATTTCGGTGCCGATGTTCAGAAAGTCGAGCCACCGGCAGGAGATCCACTTCGGCGCAGGGCGCCCCTTACTCCTGGTGGGCAGAGCGCTTGGTTTGCGTTCCTAAACTTCAACAAATCGAGCTTCGTCATAGATGGCATCGACGGCGACGCGATTCTACGGCTGACGGCACTGATCGAGGGGTGTGACATTCTGATCGATGGGCGCGATGTTGATCCCGCGGGTTGCCCGTCCGTTGACATCTCCGCGATCCGAAAACGGCACCCCGGATTGATCTACCTCGAAGCGAGCTGGTTTGGCCGCGAGGGACCCTATGCCGGTTTCACGGCAACCGATTCGACCGTCCGTGCGCTTGCCGGCCTCGTCAAGCTGGTTGGGTCGGTCGATGGCCCGCCATCGCACTCACCGGATTTTCAGACGGGTATTCTTGCCGGCCTGTGGGGCTTTATCGCGGGGGCGTCTTCGGCGGTTGCAGCAACGAGGGGGGAAACAGGGCGATCCTGGTCGCTCAGCATATTCGAGTCCTGCCTCGCCCTCAGCGAGTATCTCATGTTCGAGGCGTTCGAGCATGGCGACGTGATGCGCCGGATTGGAATTAACCGGTTCTGGCCGAACTTCCCCGCCGGCATCTACGAAACTAAGGAGGGTTGGCTTGGCATTACGGCAGTTACGCCGGCACAATGGCGCTCTTTCTGCGACATGCTCGGCTTGCCAGAAATGCGCGATGATCCAGCTTTGGCCCTCAACGAAGATCGTCTGCAACACATGGAGCAGATCGAGCAACAGTTCATTCCAAGGCTGAAGACGCGGACGGCACAGGAGTGGTTTGCGGAAGGGCTAAAGCGCAAGATTCCGATAGTCCCGGCAGCCGAAATATCCGATCTACTCCAGGACGCGGAGAAGAAGGAGCGCGGCGCTATCGTTCCGGTCCTGCTTGGCGAAGAAGAGTGCCTGACGGTTGGCTCCTTGCAGCGGTTGACGTTGACGCCGCCCCGCCAGGGCGGAAAGGTTCCGGCTCCTGGCGAGCAGCAGGCCTTCGCGAATTCTCGCAGACGCCAGACCGGCACTGCATCTGCGTCGTCCAGCCGCGCTGGCGGGCTGCCATTGCAGGGAATTCGCGTCATCGACTTTTCGATGGGCTGGGCGGGTCCGTTGTGTACGCGTACACTCGCGGATCTCGGTGCCGAGGTCATCAAGATCGAGGCCATCCAGTATCCAGACTGGTGGCGCGGCATTAACCGGCCCGCTGGTTATGCAGCCGGCCAGATGTACGAAAAGGCGGTACGCTTCTGCATGATGAACCGCAACAAGCGTGGCATTACGCTCGACTTGAAGAGCGAGCAAGGCCTGGTCCTTGCCAGACGCCTTTTGGCGGGGGCCGATATTGTTGTCGACAACTATTCGGTCGATGTGCTGCCGAATCTCGGGCTCGGCTACGACGTGCTCAGACCCCTCAATCCTCGGCTTGTCATGATGTCGATGTCAGCCTTTGGCACGAACAGCGTCCGTCGCGATTGCCGGGCCTACGGCTCGACCCTCGAGCAGGCTTCGGGGTTGCCGAGCGTGATCGGAAACCCCGGCCAGACGCCTGTGATGAGTCACATCGCATTCGGAGATGCCGTCGGTGGGTTGAACGGCTGCGCTGCAGTCCTGGTTGCGCTGATTCACGCCCTCAACACCGGGCAGGGACAGTTCATTGATCTTTCGCAGATCGAATGCATGATGCCCTTTGCGGCGCCATGGATCACTGTCCATTCGATCGACGGTACGTCACCGGCGAGATATGGCAATCGACATCCGCAGTTCGTGCCGCATGGCTGCTTCCGGTGCGCGGGTGAGGACAGCTGGATCATAATAACGGCGACTGGTGCAGACATGTGGCAAAGGCTTGCCATCCTTCTTGACCGGCCGGACTGGGCCGTGGACGTGTCGCTCAAATCTGCGGAAGGCCGCCGCGGCATCGAGAATGTTATCGACAGAAGCATAGAAACCTGGACACTCGCCCGCGATGCGGATCAGGCCATGTCTGAGTTGCAGGCTGCGAGGGTTGCGGCTGGCGTGGCGCGTCAGCCAATTGACCTGCTCAATGATGAGCATCTCAGGTCGCGTGCGTTTCTGCAGGAAATCGAACGCGATTTCATTGGCTTGCACCCTCAACCATCGATGCCGATTCGCGAGGGTGCAGGGCCCTACCCGATCCGCATAGCGGCGCCGACGCTGGGACAACACAACGTAGAGATCTTATCAGAGCTCCTAGGACTCTGCGACGCCGAGATCGCGCTCCTGGTGACGGAGGGTATCATCGGTACGGCGATGCTCGTCGAAGCGGATCTCGCTAAAACAAGGCAAGTGCAACCAAACCAACAATTCGGCCTGCGCCGATAAAACAAAACCTCAGCTAAGCCGATGGAAAAATCTCCGCCTATCGTGAGGACATGTCCAGTACTGCAATATCGCATCGTTCTGCCTTTGGCGATACCGTCACCTCGCGCATCGCACTGACTCTAACAATGACTTGATCTGCTCCGGAAAAGTGAGGAGATTTCTAGGAAACAGCGTTTCTTGGAAGTTTGACGATAACATCCACATGAGCGCCAAGAGGTCCAACGTTGAGCACAGCAGCGGCGAGATATTGTGTTCTGGGTTCGCAGCCCGCTTGCGCGCGACAACATCCACCAGCTCAGTGTATCGTGACCAGACGCGCTTCGGTAGGCGCTGCCGCGAGTTCCGCTTCAATCGGAACCAACAATCTCTTGGTCGTCAATAGACGATCACTGGTGCGTCTCGCTGCGCTTGCAATCAAAGGGCGGAACCTCGTTTTCACCACGGTCTGGCACGTCTTCCTTCCAGCGCACTGATCCGAACGGGCGCTCCAACATGCGGCGGACGCGCACCGGGTCGGGGCCGATGTGGAAAGCGGCCACTTGGTGATCCAGCGCGCGGTCGGATTGGGTCCAGCGGTTGCGCTGGCGTAGGTAATCCAGCCAGGTTGGGCAGTGATAGCGCTCGGTCCACAGCTCGGGATCGGCAATGTTGCGCGCAATCGACCAACCGTAGGCGCCATTGCGTTGGCGCGATAGCTGTACTTCCTGCATCATGTTGTGAAAGGCGCGCGCATTCTCCGGTGTTACACGATACTCGGTCTCCACCACTAGCGGCCCGCTGCGGTCGGTGAGCGGCAGCCGCACCTCGGGATCGGGCAGCACCTCGACGTCCTCGTCGCGGACAATAATGCGTGGCATGCGTAGCCACAGCCCAAGAAGTGGCGAGAGCAGCATCAGCCCGGCCGAGCAAAGCAGCGCAGTTTCAACTCCAGCGGTATCTGTCAGACGGCCCCAGCCCCAACTGCTGAAGGCGATGCCGCCCGAGTATGCGGCTTGATAGGCCGCCAGCGATCGGCCAGCCACCCAGCGCGGCGCGGAGAGCTGTGCGCCGATATCGAGCAACGTGAACGCCACCGTCCACACCGCGCCGGCCAGGATCAGTGCGGTTGCGGTTAGAACCGGATCGCGGCTCAGTGCCGCGGCCGTAGTCGCGCCGGCCATGGAGAGCATGCACGCACGCATAGCGGCTTCGCCACTCATGCGCTTGCGCACTTCGCCGATATTGATTGCCCCGATAACGGCGCCAAAACCAAAGGCGCCGAGCATGATACCGTAGGTCTGCGCACCACCATTCAAGAGATCGCGCGCGACGAGCGGCATGAGCGCCGAGATCGAACTGCCGACCGCGCCGGTTACCACGGCGCGGGTCAGCACGATCTTGATCGATGGAGAATTCGTGATGTAGCGCACCCCCGAGATAATCGCGCGGCTTAACTGTTCGCGCGGCAGCCGCGACGGTTCCGCCACCCGTTTCCAGAGGAACAGCGCGATCATCAGTGGCAGATAGAGTACCGCGCTGAGCGCAAAGGCTGCGACCACACCCCCGATTCCTACCACAACACCGCCGATCGCGGGCCCAAAACTACGTGCGATGTTGAAGCTGATTCCGTTGAGCGTAACCGCCGCCGGCAGCGTCGCGGCCGGCACCTGCTCAGAGACGGAGGATTGCCAGGCCGGATACATCAATGCAGCTCCGCTGCCGACCACAAAGCAAAGGACCAACAACAAATTCGGAGTGGTGAGATGCAGCCACTGGAGGGCAGTTAACGCGGTCACGCCGCAAAACGCGATCGAGAGTGCAACCAGCGCCACGAGGCGGCGGTCATGCATGTCGGCGATGGCGCCGGCAGGCAGCGCGATCAGCATCACCGGCAGCGTCGTTGCGGTCTGTACCAGTGCCACCTTGTCAGCAGACGATGTTATCTCCGTCATGGCCCAAGCCGCTCCGACTCCTCGGATCAGGATGCCGAGATTGGACAACACGCTTGCCAGCCAGATGTACCGAAAGGCGATATAGCGGAGTGGCGCAGTGACGCCACCAACGCTGAACGTCTGGAGCTTGGGTTGATCAGTCATATCCCTTCATGCCTCACCTGCAATGACTTGCTATTCGACCCCGATCAGGGATGATCCGGCGAGCTTTGCCGCTGACAGCAACCTGCGCGTTTCCCCGCCGATGTTGTCGAAATAGCAGCGTCGTCATTCTGTTGAGCGCGATGGTGCCCCGCGGAGCAACTCGGTGCAACATAAAGCGCTGATTGAAAGAATCTCCCAAATCCTTTGACCGCTCTGTAGTGTTGCCTTCGCGACATCGGACACGCGCTCATATCCGATCTGCGGGGGGCAGAGCCATTACGATAGCAGTGCTCGCCTCTAGATGTTCGCGACATCGCGCCACATTGGCTGTTGTCCCGAGAATACACTTTCGCCAGGACTCGGGCGTCGTTTGTCGGAGGAGAAACAGATTGTAACGTACTGTACGCGATCACCGCCTCAATTACGTTCAACTCGAGCTGGCTGCCCGTGTTAATCTGCGCCGATCACCTGGAAGGCGACTTGATTAACTGCTTCGGGAATAGCTGGGTTGACCTTGCCGGACATTAGAGATGAGCCTGGCTGAGGCCGGTAGATTGATTTCCGCCAAGCTATGAGGTCCGCTCGAGAGCACTCTCAGATCATTTGATATGTTAGAGACCTTTGTCGCCAAGCGCTTCAGGATCCCCGAAAATAAGACGAACAATCCCGTATCCCAGCATGCCTTCAATGGCCGCAAGGAATGGAATCCGAGTCAGCCGAGAGAGCTTCCTCTGATCCGCCTTTGCGTTGATTCAGTAACGATGGCGGTGCCGCCGAGATTCACCCCATAGAGAGACGAGTTCTTCCTGCCGTACCGCATCCTCTCGTGTCGTCGTCGCGAAGGCAGCAAATTGTTGGCCGAGAGTCAAAGGAACAGCGCCCTGCAATGTGTGCGGCTCAATTTCACGCGCGGGCGAACTCCGTTCCTTTTTGTCCACCTCATCCGCAAGTTGGCGGAGCTCTTGATCCTAGAGGTAGACGCGCAATCACAGTGTCACGGCTTGTGCGGCCGCAACACGCTCACGCTCGATAACGGCCTTGCGGTTGCTGGCGACAGGTTTGCAAAGAAAGCTCGGAGCGAGTCCGACGCGATATTCGGGGATCTTAATCTCTGTTAGATCTGAAAAGAACATGACTCAGTCTGAGCGTTGACAACAAAGATAGAGTAGAGGGAGTCGCAGTGAGGATTTCTTGCATTCTACGCAACTGAGTGACGAAAAAGCGCGCGAAAGCGTGAATCCAGGCGGTAAGTGACTCGGATCAACCTTCGGACGGAACCTCAACTGGAATGGCAAAGCCAGCCTTCACCCGGTCCATTATGACCATCGTCTTGAAGCCCTTGATGTCCGCATTCTCATAGAAAAATCGCCTTGTAAATTGCTCGTAATCCTCCATGTTGCGCGCAGAAACGTATAAGACGAAGTCGGCTTCGCCGGTGACGTAAAATCCATTGACGACATCAACTGATGATTTGATGGCCTTCTTGAACCTATCGATTATGTCTGCGCGCTCCCGCTCCAAGCTCACTAGCACAAGCATTTGAATAGATCTTCCTACGGCCTTCGGTGAAATGATCGAAACATCGGCCTCGATGATGCCTTCCGAACGGAGCCTCTTCAGCCGTCGTTGGCACGCCGTAGCGGAAAGTCCGGCGAGTTCGCCGATCACCTCAGAGGTCAGGCGGTTATTTTTTTGTACGATCTCGAGAATGCGGGCGTCTATTCGATCGTATTGCACAGGCTATGCTCCAGATGAAATGCGTCGCAGAATGCCTGTTTAGCGCAGGAAGCTATCCGCTAGACCGCAGAGTACGTCGAGAATATGTTTGTCATATTTGTATCCTGGATGCTTACCGAATTCAATTCATCTACGAGGACTTTCAAAGTGGGCTCTCAAGCCGGGCGGCACATCAGTGCACTCTTGCGCTGCCAGGGATCTGCAGGAGCGCCGCCATCACGATTTCGTCGCGGAGTGCGCGCTCGTCGACGGTCACCGGGGAGCCCGCGAGCAAAGAAGCGAGGCGCTGTAATCGATCTGCCTACTTGGGATGTGATCGCGGATGTTCGTCGCAGTGCTACGGGCGCGATGGCTGCAGCTGAATGATCGATTGCTGCACGCGACAATTATTGCCGGCGAGGCGCGGGCAATCCTTGGGTCTGGGGATCTTTGATGCGCGATTATTCCGAAGAGCTCGCGTCGTGGTGAGGGTCGAGCAGGGAAGGTCGTTCCCAAGGCGTCTCTCGAGACCCTGACGGCACGCTTCCGTCTGTCCGTTCCACGCATCACTCGCACTTGGGCGCAGGCGCGGCGCGTTGAGATGGAGGCGCGTCTTTCTAGGACAACTCCCCTTTGCAGCCGCTGGGTGCAGAATGGGCACAGAGCGCGCACCAATCCCTCATTGAATTATTGCGAATGCTGCGGGTTTCCTGATGTATTCTTGAGGTCTGAATCAATCCAGTCACTTCCGTCTGCCCGATAGCGAAGCTGCCCCTCGAGTTCGACGTGGCGAGGTTAGGCAGACTGCTATGAAGGCCGACTCGGGCGCCAGATTCTCCACCCAAGCTCCCGCAGCTATCTCCGAGTGGAGAAGTCGAGGCGTCCGAACGCGGCATGGAGTTGCGGCCGGGCGACACCTCGCATTCCGAGAGAGTGTGGGGGCAGAGATCCAGAAGCATAGCGTCCCTTTAAGGCCGAGATCTCAGCCGAGATCTCAAATGTGGCCCCGTGCAATGCGAAGCCGCCCCGGCGGCCAAAGCCTTTATCGGTTCAGTCGCAGCCTCCGGCCGGCCCCAAGGCTATGCTGCCAAAAGTGGGATGCGCGCATGTGCGCTGAAAAAGTTGCGCATACCCGGTCGAAGCAGAATTGCGGCGCGAAGAGGCTCGACATCGGAGAATTTCTGCTTCGGTGAGCGGTAATATTTGCTTGAGAAGTTGGCGGCGGCCTGAGGCTGGAAGTCCACGACGTTAACAACAAACTCGATTTCGACCTTTTGTAATCTCCACGCCAGGAACGCGGTTGTGGAGGCGAGTCCTGAGCCGATGGTGCGGATCCGCAAAGGAGAGTGGAATGTTATGTGCTGCTTGGCCCCACGTGAAGGGCGATCTCGGATCCACACGGCGAGGCGCCGCGGTATTCCTAGACGGTCTCGATGGCATCCACGGAACCGGCGATCGGCGGAGCTGGGTCGCAAGATGGACAAACATCGGTGACGCTCACTGCCTTGTTGGTGACCTGAATATCGAAAAGGGGGCTTTCGATGAGGCGTCCGAAGCGTGGCTTTGCGCGCTAACTGCTTTTGAAGTTGCGAGGCGGCTGATTGAAGACGAAGGTTCACAAGCCGAAGGTGTTTTGGCAAAAATTGAGGCCAGCCTTCAGAGGTTCGGATCTTTTGAGGGGAAGGTGGAGCGAGTACACATTACGTGTTCCGATCAAGCCGGCATTCTAGCCTATTACGTGCGCGCCGCGGGTCGCGAGTTATGCGCGCCGGCAGTAATTTGCATCAGCCGGGAAGAAGAAACGGCCGCGATGCTGCTCGGAAGGATACTGCCCACCGTCGTCGGTCGCGGCATATCGGTCCTCGTGGTCTCTCACGACGACGTCTCAAACCACTGGCCCGGCCAATCGGAAATCTTGTTAGCTAGCTGTTTGGATTATTTGTTGGTTCGATCCGACGTCAGCACTACTCGGATCGGGATCTATGGAGAAGGATTGTCGGCTGCGCTAGCTACTGATTTTGCTGTGTCTGACCGCCGTGTTGCTGCGGCGAGTTGCGACGGCGGCCTTTGGTCTTGGGCTCGGACGCTTGCGTCTGTCGGCTGGATGACACGGACTGCAAATGGACTGGGCGAGAACGTTTTGTCGTCGCATCGCTTGCGATTGATACGACGGTTGAGATGTCCAGTTCTCGTGGTAGCCGGTGGCCGCAGTATGGTCAGTGCGGCGGAAGCAATCAAACTACAAGCTGACTGCACAGAGGCACGCATTGACTTGGAGGTGACCATGCCGCGGATAGCCCGGACCCCTGCGGGGGAGATCGAAAACTTTGTAACTTCCGACGATAGGGTCTTCGGATGGCTGGAACATAAGCTCACTCGCAGTTTGGCTCCATAGCTATCGCCCGCACAGCAGGGTCTAGTGACCGCTAATAGTCCCCAAGGCGCTTCCGATCAACGAGCTCGGCACCGGTCGAATTGCAACAGGACTTCTATCTGCCAATGCGCACTTTTTGAGATGCCGATCCGCTATTCATGGCGTCGCGGCGAAGGTGGGCGCCGACGGCGTAGGCGTGTCAAATCGGGGCGGATGTACCTTGGAGAGATCCGTTGCGCCAAGCGAGGTGCTTTGAGAGATCGTCGATGTGATCGCCAACCAGATCACTGCAATTGCGGATACTGGCGTTCAACTGGGCCGGGATCTCTAAGCCTTGCGGCGGTCGCCGGTGCAAGGTGACAGTGGTTCACTGTTCATGAGCTTATTATGAGCTTAACACGATTGTGGATCTGCATTTCCTCTCCTCAGCTCGAGCGTTCTGACAGGCCAGTCGAGTAGGAAACGCCGGGCTGATTGCTTGCGTTTGTGAAAACGCGCAAGCACCCGACGGGGGGCACCGCATCAGACCTCGGGCGGCACATCAATTGGAATGGCAAAACCTGCTTTGACCCGGTCCATAATAACCATTGTCTTGAAGCCCTTGATGTCCGAGTTCTCATAGAAGAACCGCCGCGTGAATTGCTCATAATCTTCCATGGTCCGCGCAGTGACGTAGAGAACAAAATCAGCGTCGCCGGTGACGTAAAATCCATTCACGACATCAGCTGACGATTTGATAGCCTTTTTAGACTTGTCAATAATATCTGAGCGCTCCCGCTCCAAAGTCACCAGGACGAGTATCTGAATTGGCCGTCCTACCGCCTTCGGCGAAACGATCGAGACGTCGTCCTCGATGATGCCTTCCGAGCGGAGTCTCTTCAGGCGGCGTTGACTGGCGGTAGCAGAAAGCCCTGCCAGCTCGCCGTTCACGTCGGAAGTTTGACGGTTGTTCTTCTGCACGATCTCTAGGATGCGGGCATCTGTACGATCGTATCGCATAACGGGCTCCGGCATTGAGGAGAGTTTCGCCGCCACATGCCCCCGCGATGCAGGAACCGTCCGAGCACAGGAATTGCGACGCAGATGCGTTTGCAATAGCAGTATTTTGAATGCATAGGAAATTTCACGGAGCCATGGCGTTCGCAACATGAGTCCGTTTGGTGAGGGGCGTCTGCGAGCGCTGCATTCCGGCCAGCTCGTTGGTGGGCCATGGTTGTCCGCTAGGTTGCCGGCGAGCATCGAGAGATCGTCGACCGCAGATATGAATCTGCTTTTCGCGCCGACTGGGCCATCTACTCCACGCTGGTGGCGCTGCCTCCACTGAAGAGCATGCAGTTAGCGGGCTTCGCGCTGCGAGGCTATCAACTTCGGTACCACCACCGCGCCGCGGGTTATGCTGGCCATGATCACCACCCCCTATTCGGTTTGCCAATCTCGTTCGAAAGCGCCTAGCGGCATCGAAGCAGAACTTTGTCCATGCGGAAACGCATCAAGCCGGGCCCTTGCTCAGTGCGGACATCGAACAAGAGGTTTGACCAGCGCGCTTACGGTGAAGACTCTTTTCGAGAAGGGGGCATTCGATCGTATTGCACTGCGGCTCTCGACTCGAGGGGAACTTCGCTGCCAAATGTCTGGCGATGCAGGAAATCGGCGAAGCAACGGTGAAATGCGATGCAAATATGTTTGCTGCAGCGGTATGTTGAATGCACAGGCGGCTTAAACAACTACTGCGTGAGACATTTGACATGGCCTCTCAAAATGTTTGGCACAAAAGCCCACATTTGATCGCTCTTGCTACAAGGCACCTGAAAAGTCTGCATCGTCGCGATTTCGTTGCGGGAGCCGCACTGATCGATGGCCACTGGATTGGGGGCGAGCAACGAGACATCGTGGTCGATCCGGCTACTGGGGACGAAATAGCGGATGTTGCTCGTTGTAGTGCTGCGGATATGGATCGCGCGATCGCAGCAGCCGACCGATCGTTCGGTGCGTGGCGCGAACTATTGCCAGCAAAGCGGGGGGGGATTCTTAGGTCTTGGGCGTCGTTGATGCGCAACTATTCGGAAGATCTTGCTGTGCTGGTGACGGTAGAGCAGGGAAAGCCGCTCGCCGAAGCGCGGTGCGAAGTTGCCTACGGTGCTGGATTTCTTGAGTGGTTCGCTGCTGAGGGTGAGCGCGCATACGGTGAGACGATCCCGAGCCACAAGGCTGGAAGTGTACTTCACGTGCGAATGCAGCCGATCGGTGTCGCGGCCGCGATCACTCCGTGGAATTTTCCTGTCGCTATGATCACACGAAAGGCTGGAGCGGCTCTTGCCGCTGGTTGCCCGATCATAGTGAAGCCTGCTCCCGAGACGCCGCTCTCTGCTCTTGCAGTAGCAAGGTTGGCCGAAGAAGCTGGAGTCCCGCGCGGCGTGGTTCAGGTGCTCGTTGGTGATCCCGTCGTTCTGTCCACGCCTTTGTTGCGCGATACAAGGGTGCGTGCTCTTTCGTTCACGGGGTCTACCCAAGTTGGCCGGCTGCTGTTGGAAGGAGCGGCGGAGACGGTCAAGAAGGTGTCGCTCGAGCTTGGAGGGCATGCCCCCTTTCTCGTCTTCGACGACGTTGATCTTGACAAGGCTGTCAAAGGTGCGATGGCAGCAAAATTTGCTACATCGGGGCAGGATTGCTTGGCTGCCAACCGCATCTACGTGCAAAGGGGCGTCTATGGCGCCTTCGTCGAGACGTTTGCGTCGGCAATCGCCCGGCTCAAGGTTGGTCACGGCTTGGAGTCCACAACGGATATCGGGCCAATGACGAAGCTCTCCGTCGCCAACAAGTGTAGGGCTCACATCGACGATGCTGCGGCAAAGGGGGCGCGGGTCATTTCCGCGAAACAAAACTCGCGGCTCGGACCAAACTTTGTCCCTCCAACGCTGCTAAGCGATGTCACGGACAGCATGCTCATCGCCCGCGAGGAAACTTTTGGTCCGGTGGCCGCAGTGCTTCCGTTCGACTCCGAGGAGGAGGTCCTTGCCAGGGCCAACGCAAGCGAGATGGGGTTAGCTGCGTACGTTTACACCGACAGCCTGCGTCGGGCGCTCCGACTTTCCGAGAGCATCGAGTACGGCATGGTGGGCATCAATACAGCTTCGTTCACGGGACCGCCCATTCCGTTCGGAGGATGGAAGCAATCGGGACTCGGTCGCGAGGGCTCGCGACACGGGATCGATGAATTCATGGAACTCAAATACATCTGCTTCGGCGATTTGGCGGCTTAGGAGAATTCGGTATGACTGAACTTAGGACCATCGCTGAGCTCGATCGCTCGAGTGTCCTTCATCCTTTCACACAGCTCAAGGAATATGCCAGCGGCAAGAACGGGGATCCCACGATCGTCAATAGAGGTAAAGGAATCCGAATCGAAGACGCGCATGGGCGCAGTTACATCGATGGCTTTGCTGGCCTTTACTGTGTAAATATCGGATACGGCCGGACCGAAGTGGCTGAGGCCATCGCACGGCAGGCTTACAAGCTGGCATACTACCACACCTATGCGGCCCATACCACCGAAGAGCTTGCGACCCTGTCTCATCGTCTCGTACGAATGGCGCCGGGTAAGCCAAGCAAGGTATTTTTTGGTCTATCCGGCTCAGACGCCAACGAAACCCAAGCTAAGCTTGTTTGGTATTATAACAATCTTCGCGGCCAACCCAAGAAGAAGAAGATAATCTCACGCGAGCGCGGCTATCATGGCTGCTCGGTCATTTCCGGTTCGATGACCGGTATGTCCTTCTACCATGATCATATGGATCTTCCGTTCCCAGGCATTTTGCACACCGGCGCACCGCACCACTACTGGGGCGCTGAGCCGGGTGAGACGGAGGAGGCCTTTTCTTGCCGGCGTGCGGCCGAGCTTGAAGAGCTGATCGTGCGAGAAGGGCCGGATACGATCGGTGCCTTGATTGCCGAACCGGTGATGGGTACGGGGGGCATTACCCCGCCTCCTGCTGGCTACTGGCGCGAAGTTCAGGCCGTGCTCAGGCGTTACGACATACTTCTGATCGCCGACGAGGTAATTTGTGGATTCGGTCGAACCGGCGCCGACTTTGGTAGTACGCTATACGGGATCGAGCCGGATCTTGTGACGGTCGCGAAAGGGCTGACATCCGGATACATGCCGCTCTCAGGTGCCATTGTCGGTGAGAGGGTCTATGCCGTCATGGAGGATGCGGCCGATCGAGTCGGAGCATTTTCGCACGGCTACACCTATTCCGGCCATCCGATTGCGGCGGCTGCTGCTAATGCAGTCCTCGATATCGTAGAGAGGGAACGACTGAGCGATCGCGCACGGATCGTCGGTTCGCACTTCCAAAAGCGACTCAAGGAACGGTTCGCACAGCTAGAAATAGTTGGTGAAGTGCGAGGCGTGGGCTTACTCGGCGCCGTCGAATTCGTTGCGGATCGCCAGACGAAGCGCCGATTTGATCCGGAGCTCAAGGTGGGTGCCCGCATCTCGAAAGCTGCCCGTGATCGGGGGCTTATCGCCCGCTCCATGCCCCATGGGGACATTCTCGGTTTCGCTCCACCGCTTGTTGTATCCGAGGGTGAGATCGACGAGATTGTTGATCTGGCCTACCGGGCGACCAAGCAAGTAATGGACGAACTCGCGAAAGTCGGTAGGAAATAGTTCTAGTATCCCGCCGTGTAGCCGCTGACTGGCACATCATCTTGTTTCTTGAGCGGATGCCGACAATCGCACGTGAGTTCTCGCAGCGTCTAGGAATGGTAGGACAAACTATGCGTGGAATTGGAAATAAGCTGCCATCGTTTGAAGTCGTCGGCGTGAAGCCCGGATTTCAGCTTCAGGAAGAAAAGGGGCAAAGCGCGTTCGAACCGCTGACAGAGCAGAGCTTTCCGGGCAAGTGGAAGATTATCTTCTTCTACCCGAAGGATTTCACCTTCGTCTGTCCGACGGAGATTGCCGAATTCGCCAGGTTATCAAGGGACTTTGCGGACCGCGACGCCGTGGTGCTCGGCGGTTCGACAGATAATGAATTCTGCAAGCTCGCCTGGCGGCGCGACCATAAGGACCTGCATCGCTTGCAGATCTGGCAGTTTGCCGACACCACGGGGTCACTGGTGGACGGCCTCGGCGTGAGGTCGCCCGACGGCGTCGCCTATCGCTATACTTTCATCGTTGACCCCGATAACACGATCCAACACGTCTATGCGACCAACCTCAATGTCGGCCGCGCGCCAAAGGACACGCTGCGCGTGCTGGATGCGCTGCAGACTGATCAACTCTGTCCCTGTAACCGCCAGATCGGCGGGGAAACGCTAAACGTGGCCTGACGTGCCGATGTTAATCGACGATCTGTTGGGCCAGATACCGGACTTCGCCAAGGACGTGCAGCTCAATCTCTCGTCTATGCTCTCTGACGAAACACCCAGCGTTCGAAGCGCTTGCGGCGAAGAAGCTGACGCGCGGCGGCAAAGGGGGCAGCATCCGTGATGGCCATGAACAACGTCTACTACCGTTTCGTGCACCTTGCGTCCAACAGGGAATACCGCGCGATGCCGGCGCGCCTACGCATGAACGTCATTGACAATCCGGGCGACGATAAGGTCGATTTCGAGTTGTGGTCGCTCGCGGTCTCTGCCATCAATGGCTGCGCCGCCTGTATCGATGCGCATGAGAAGGTGGTACAAAACGCGGGAGTCATAGCGGCGACGATTCAGACCGCCGCGCGCTATGCCACGATCATCCAATCGTTTGCCATAGCGATAGAGGCAGGCGGAGTAGCGCGGGCGGTCCCCGAAGTAGGGTAGGCTATCGCATGGACGAGTACAGAGAGAAGGAAGTCGTTGTTCCATCTGGCCTGCAGCATTTTGTGGCTGGTGCGCGCAGGACCTGGCGTGGCCTGCAGGGCATTGATGGCCAGCTTGCGGATGACAGCGAGATATTCGGCGGCAGGGTCCTTGCGACTGCGGCAAGCGTCCTCGTCGAACAGAACGTCGCGCGCACGACGTCGAGCAGCTTCCCGGCCGACAGCAGGCGCGAGGCCAAGAAGTATCGGGCCGTGTGCTTGGTGGCCTTGCCGGCATTGGCGCGTCAACTGTCGATGCGGCCGACGGCGGCGATAGCGGGGAGGCCGTGTTGCTTTGCCAACTGGGTGCCGGCGCGACGGCCGCGATTGCTCTTGATGGCCAACACATAGTGGCCCTTCCGGTCGCGGATGGCCTGCGCCGTGTCGGGCCGGCAATGCAGAGCATCGGCGGTGACAAGAGCGCCTTCCAGATCGAGCAGGGCGAGGACTTCGAGAACGCCATCAACCTCGTTGCGATTGGGGCCTTACCAGCGCCGTGCGAGTGGCCGCCGCCGAGACATTGACCATATGCAATGGCGTAGCCTGTCGGCCGCGCATGAAGGCCCTGCGCGGGGCCTTGCCGTCGATGCTGACCGCGCCCTTGACGCCGAAGCTCTTGCTGAACCTGCGCAAACTGCTTCCAGACCCTTCGTAAGCGGCAAGCTGAGGCCGTCACGCGGCGTGGTTCCATGGCATAAGCGCGTCGATTTCGTCGCTCGGCCAGCCGCTGGCGATACGCTGAAGCGTTAGGGTGAGCCAGGCGAACGGATCGACGTTGTTCATTCTCACTGTCTGCAGCGGTGTTGCGATGGTCGCCCAGCTTCGTCCGCCGCCGTCGCTGCCCGCGAACAGGCTGTTCTTTCTCGTAATTGTCTGTGGTCTGATGGCGTGTTCGACGATGTTGGAGTCGAGCTCGATGCTGCCGTCGGTCAGGAAGCGTTCGAAGATGGCACGCCGTGAGACGGCATAGCGGATCGCCTCGGCCAGTTTTGATTTGCCGGAGATCTGCCGCAAGGTCTGCTAGTCATGCAGCGTCTGCGAGGTGCAGCCGATCTTGGCCGCAATCGATGTCACTGCCGCCCAGCGCCAAGGGTGCTCGCCGGCATGATCCAGAACCATCCGAACCGCACGGTCCCCGACCTCAGGCGAAAATTTGTTCGTCGTCTTGCTCGTCATGGCTCCATCCTCTCAGGAGTTGGAGCCTCCGGCAAACCCGGGGCGGTTCAGCCAGGTCCACGGAGCTGGGCAGGGGAGGACCGTTCTGCGTAAGAAACTCCACCGTGGCAGATTGCTTGAGTTTTTCGCGGAGTTGCCGAGGTGTGTGGTCGCGATGGAGGCCTGCGCCAGTGCCCATTATTGGGGACGGGAGATCGGTAAGTTCGGCCACGATATCCGGCTGATCCATCCCTCGTACGTGAAGCCCATCGTTAAACATCAGAAGAACGATGCACCGGATGCCGAAGCGATCGCCGAAGCCGCGTCTCGACCAACGATGCGCTTTGTCGGCGTCAAGAGCGCCGAGAAGCAACTTCCATGGCGTTCAAGGTTCGTGATCTCTTGGTTCGATAGCGTACACAGGCGATTAACGCCTTGCGCGGGCATCTTGCGGAATACGGGTTGATCGTGGCTCAGGGCGTGAGACATATCCCCCGATTGGCTGAGCTCCTGGCAACATATCCGGACCTGCCTGATCTGGCTCGCAGCGTTTGCCAAAATCTCTCGAAGCATGTGGAATCTCTGTCGGAGCAGGTTGCAGAGCTGGAGAAGGGACTGCGGGTGCGCGCGAGACAGGACAAAGTCGCCTCTCGTTTAATGACCATTCCGGGAATCGGCGCAATCTGCTACAGCGATAGAGGCCTTGGCGCCGTCGGCGGAGACCTTTTCCAAGGGGCGAGATTTTGCGGCTTGGGTTGGTCTCGCGCCCAAACAGACTTCCTCTGGAGGCAAAACCACATCCAGGCGCTCCGACACGTCCTCGCCGATCAGCACCCTCTGCTTGCCGGCATGCTCAGCCAGCTCTTGCGGCTCAATGACAGTTTCGATCCGTTCCAGACGGGGCGCAAAGCCCTTGCGCCGACGCGGTGCACGCTTACCATCCGCTTGCGCACGCCCCTTGCTGACCTGGGCCTTGATCGCAGCGATGCCGGTCTTGATCTCCTCGAAGACGAAGGCCCGCTGTTCATCGTCGCCGTTCGCCGAGCCGAGCTTTTCGATCGTCGGCCGAACCGGGCGCGGTCGAAGGCCTTCAGGATCTGCGTCAGCCGCGCGATGCGCGCATCGGCATCGGCGTTGCGGGCCTTGAGATCGGCGACTTCGCTCTCCAGAGCATCGGCGCGGGCCGCTTTATCGGCCATGGCAAGCACCATGGCCTTCGGCGTCTCTACGTCACTCGGGAGGCTGAGATCGGGCCGCGTCATTGGCCCGACCAGAGCACATTTTGCCCCGGTTCTCTTGCCCTTTCAGCTCACTGATTCACTTCGCCGCAGTGCTTTTACCCAACAATCTCCGGCGGCTTGACCGCCGCGGTCCGGACCCGCTTCCAGTCCATCCCATCGACCAGGGCCATCAACTGCGCAGCATTCAGCTGCACCCGATGATGTCCGATCCGCGGCCAGCAGAACCTCGCCTTCTCAAGCCGTTTTAAATAGAGGCACACGCCGGAGCCATCCCACCATACGATCTTTATTCGGTCGGCCCTTTTCGCCCGGAACACGTAAAGCGCACCGTCGAACGGATCTGAGCCCGCATCGCGCACCAGCGCAACAAGCCCATCGATACCCTTGCGGAAGTCGACTGGATGGCTGGCCAGGAACACCTTCACGCCGGAGGGGATCATGCCGAACGTACCGCCCGGATCACCCGCTGCAGCTGCGCCTCGTCGACGTCCACGCCGGCGCGCACGATCACCTCGCCAATGGCAATTTCGATCACTGCGCCTGACAAAGACGCCATCTCACCCCCGCAACTCGAGTGCCGCTCGCGATAATATCGTTCCGCCCGAGCATCACGGCGCCAGGCAAACAGCTGCGAGGGGTGAATGCCAATCCGGCGAGCGATCGCCGATACGCTCGCGCCAGTCTCCAGCGCCTCTGTCACGACTTGGGCCTTAAACTCGTCCGACCAGCGTCGGCGAAGCTGCCGCGGGCTCCCTCAAGACGGTCGGCGACGGCTTCAATCATATGGAAGGTTCTAGTTCCAGAACTAGGCGCAGACATAGAAGCTCACATGGCTCAAAACCTCAGCGGCCAATAGCCGATCGCTCAACCACTCCGCCAGACGGCGTCTCCTTGCCGCTTATGACCCTTCGGGGCCAGCGCACGGAAGACGTTGCTGAACGCGTCGTGGCTTGGGACGCTGTGCCTGAGCTCCAGGAACCACCGCAACAGCTCCTCTCGGTCTTTGCCGAAGAATTCGAACTCGGTGCAGGTCTTGGCGCCAGCCAGCGTCGCCGCCAACTCGATGACGAGGATCTCCACCAGCTCGTGTCGAACATTGCTGGCGCGCGGATCCTTGAGCAGTCGAAACGCGCGTTTGAGTTTGCGCATTCTGGTCTCCCTTGGGAATCGAGAGATACCTAAAGAATCCAGTTCCACTCGCTTGGCAATCTCTCCGGGGCCATATGTGATTCCCCTACCGTGTAAGGGGATGAGCGAAGCTGGTACCGGATTGAGAGAGGCCTGCACCTGATGTGCTCACGAGGGAAGCGCGTACGGACGAAGCGCTCCAAGTCACGTATAAAGGATGCGGCAATTACTTCCGAAACTCAGACTATCGGAGGTAACCTCTAGCGAGAGGCGACAGCCGAGCTTCACAGTCGTAAGCCCTCAAGCATCTGTCTGTGAACCTGGCGACTCCGCCATAGTACCATTTCCTTCCAATCGAGTCTGTCAGGATAGAAGTGCTGCCTCACACGGCGTCGAACCTCAAAACCAAAATCTGTTTCGATCTCTGTTTGACCATACGCGTACAGCCAATGATCCGTGCGCAATGCTGGACGGCCTGCCTCCGAAGGATAGGTTCCGAACTCTAAGCAAACGTAGATGTGCCGATCGCCGAGGAGCCGCTGCCAGTAGTCATCCTGCGTGCCATTGAGTACAACAGCCGATGAGGTACCAAGATCAGGCGACGTGACCGTGGGGCCAAAGATCTCACGCGCCCGTTCGTACCCTGACATACCCGATGCCTGCTCGCATTGTAGCTCACCATAGCCGTAAGGCCCCAAGCCCGTGTGATAGTCGACAACTAAAACAAACCGACGAGATCCTATATCGTAGTCTGACACGATTCGTTCGAGTGTTTGACGTGCGACTGTAGGGCCGAAACCACCGAAAAACAGCCCTGTTGGATGTCGGTACTGTCCACCAGTTCGCGCCTTTCGGTAAGCGAGGTCACCGTGTGCTGCACGAAATGTTTCTATGGCAGCGTCGGCAGCGTCCACAACGGGTCCACTCACCTCACGCGGCACAAGACAATCCGCCAGTAAGTCGTACGCTTCATTGGGCGGTAAGGGAGCCGTGAAATCAATAAAATTTCGATTGAGGTCGCAACCTTCTTGCGTGACGCGCCGATCCCAGGCGAACCCATATGGATTGATCGCATGGATCAGCAAAATCGCCTCGTCAGATCCGAGTCTCTCGTAACCACGCCCAGCCAGCCAATCGAGCTGCGCAGCGGAGCCGCAATACCCTTCGACGCCATGCGTCGCCGATATCATAACCCCCACATTTGCGGCGCTCGGGTCACCGAACCAAGCAACATCCGTCGAGAGTCCTTCTCCGCAAGGTCCGCAGGCTGGCGACGGATAGACTGCGGCCTCGCCAACGCGTGCGTCGTCGAGATAGTTACGAAATTTTTGACGAGCTTCGAAATAGTTAGACGCGAAATGCTTCTTCGCGGCGTCGATAATCTCATCGTTCATCGGCGTTCCAATCATTTTTCACAGTCAAAGTGCGAGATACATCGCCTTCCGCTTCACAGCAATTGCACCGGGTGATAGTGACTCCCCGCTCACTCGAGTACAACGCAGTCTTCGGCGCTTGCGTTGGCACTGCGCCGCCCCGTGAGAGATGTTGAATTTCATCAGCATGTCGCGCGAATGCGGCTTCCTACGCCCGCTTGTTGAGTATGAGCATTGTCTCATGCGGGTTGTCTGTCACTACGTCCGAGCAGCACGACGGCAATGCGCGCGCAGTTTGCGATGCAATTTACGAAGCATGGCACGCTTTGAAGCCCGAATTTCCCTAATTTACGCCCTGATGTGGCTGAAATTCTGCGCCTGATTGGCGAGAGCTGGTGCCGCAATAAGCCCGCGGTGTCGCAGAGTCCCAATACGACAACTCTCGCTTCACGAGCGAGCCGGCGCCCGAGAGGCGAACTGATCGGGTCGAGCGCGCCATAGCCGCTCAGACCATGAAAGCGACTTCGGTGCACGCGATGGAAGTAGCGTTCCTATAAGCCTTGTCGCGGCTGGGCAGCATCCAGAATTACGAAGTTCAACGAACTGTATCGGTGTACGACACAGCGGAAATTCCCAATGAGCTTTCGATTGCCGACATGACGCAAGGATAGAGAGGCGCTCTCCCGACACGCAAGCGTCGGAGTCTTCGGATCGGGCCTCCGCTTTAATGGCCGGAAATATCCGCGCTCGCTTGTGCTTGGGCGCGGCGTGGTTAACTTCGCCGATGGTGAACATTGGAGGCGTCTGCATCTTGCAACATCTCGTCAATTCCTGGCGATTTTCATCGTCTTTATGCATGGCACCTCTTTACAGTCACATGAATGTGCACACACAGCAATCTTGTTCTGCGTCAGCTGGAGGAAACGTCTTCTGGCTCGGACCAGCGGCAAGCACTGCTTTCGGCGATCGAGTGCGATCGCAGTACTAACACCACGGCGGGCGAATTGCTTTTGGAGGGACAATCCTCACGCCAGAGCAATTGAGCGCGAAATCGCTATTCAGGTTACAGTCATGCGCAATAGGTTTCACTGCGCAAATGGTAAGGGCGACGACGCCCGATCTCCTGTGTCCTGTACACGTAGGGCAAGGTTAACGGATCGGTCGAGGATCGCTGAGTAGACAACAGAAGCCCACCCGAACAGCGGAATCACATAGACTGTTAAGACTCGCAATAGGTCGCTGCACACCGCTGTCTACAGTGCTCGCTTCCTACTGCCACTTGCTTACTTGGGGCGCAAGCGCATGCCTATGTCAGGTATGAAATGCCCGACGGCCAGCCGAGGAGGAAAGCTCCGTGCCCGACGCCATCGAACTCCTGAAAACCCGCCGTTCAATTAGGCCTCGCGAGATGATGGAGCCCGGCCCATCGCCGGCCGAGCTCGATACGATCCTGACCATCGGTGCGCGCGTGCCGGACCATGGCCAGCTCGCGCCCTTGCGCTTCATCATTTTCGAGGGTGAAGCGCGGATGCGCGCCGGCGAGGTGATCGCGCGCGTCTTCGCACGCAAGAATCCGGGTACGCCGGCGGCCGGTATCGAGGGCGAAAAACGGCGGCTCGCCGCTCGCCGGGCTCGTCCATATCGGCAAGCCGATCAAGCTGAGCGAAGACCGCCCGCGCCCAGCGCTGTCGGAAATTGTGACGGGATTCTAACCGACTTCTCTCGTCGATGGAAGGTGCTTCTTCCGATACTGATAGGCGTACGGTACGCGACTTCTCCAACCGCCGAATGTCTCGCGACATAGACTGCGGTGACGTCGAGATCTTCGTGGAAATATTTGACGTCAAGTGCATCTGCTCGCGCGGCTTCTTGTCTAGAGCATATTCCGATCACGTTGCGTCGTATCCTGCGGCGGCGAGATAGTTTCGACACTCGTCTGGCGAAGCGGTTGATTGCGGTGGCGATTGCTCGCCAAAGATCTGGCATCGAGCGCGCGGCGGCGGCGCGCAACAGCGGCTTTGGAAAAGGGCCATTTCGATCGGATTGAAGTCGGGACTATACGGCGGAAGATAGAGCAGGCTCGCTACGATCGCTTGGATGGCCTCTCGCACGCCATGAACTTTATGGAGCGGGCAAGTTGATGGGGTGGACGCCCCCTCACGGCATCGCTGTGCTTGACCATCACTTGAACGGAGGCGTCCATGTCGGAAGTTAGCATAATCGGGTTTGATCTGGCGAAGAATGTATTCCAAATGACGGCGCGGATGCATCAGGAACCGTGCTTTTCCGCAAGAAGCTGCGTCGGGACCAGGTGCTCAAATTTCTTGCCGCGCAGCCGACTTGCACGGTCGCCATGTAGGCCTGCGCCAGCAGCCATTACTGGGCGCGCGAGATCGGGAGGTGGGGCATGCGGTGCGACTCTTTGCGCCGGACTATGTAAAGCCTTCCGTTAAGTGGCAGATGAATGATGCCACCGATGCGGAAGCGATCTGCGATCGTTTCGTGGCGGTAAGGAGCGTAGAGCAGCAGGCGGCGGCGTTGTGTTTCGCGCCCGCGACCTCCTGGTGCGTCAGCGCACCCAAACAATCAATGCGATCCGCGGCCGTCTCGCTGAATTTGGGATGGTGGCTGCGCAAGGCTCCTCCCGTGTTGCCAAACTCGTGTCCGCGATCGACGACCATGACACCGACATTCCAGAGTTAGCCAGACCGATCCTGCGGCTGCTCGCCGAGCAGTTGCGATCACTGGACGGGAGGGGGCACTGCTCGACCGAGAGCTTGCCCGGCGTCCAAAGAGGATGTCGAAGCGAAGCGGCTGATGACAATCCCAGGAATCGGGCCGATCACGGCGACGGCGCTCGTTGCCCTGGCGCCGACGACCTAGCGCGCCGAGTGGCAGATCGAAGACCATGGCGGGGGCAAGCGCGAGGGCACTGTTTCTGGCCGCACTGGCGGACGCAGACTAGCGGCCGATGGCTCAGCGTCTAAACCGCAGAAGGCGTCCTTATTTTGCAGGATTTATCTGATTCAGGTCCGACTTTTGGCGTTTCTACTCGTGAACACCTCTTTAATGATACGACAGAACACGCGCGCTAATTGTTCTAGGGTCTGTGGAGGTATGGTGGCGGTTTTCGACCATGCTCGGTACGCTTGCTGCTGTCGGGAGCGCTCGGCTATCGCGAGCCGAGGTTCGTCGGCGTCGCGATCAGATTTTACTATGCCGTTTCGCGCTATGGCTTGGTCAACACGCACGTGGCAATCGTATCGACACAAACATGTCGTGACTAGCGTGAGCGCCAGCCTCGCCAGAATCGATCATGGGCTTGAGCACACGCCGTTGAGCATCGACGCGACGGAGGGCGGTACATTGTGGCATATAACTGCTGATCCGGCCGGGCATCCTCGACGGGCTCTGTTCGCGTTCATCACCTCGCTCGACGAGGTGGTCGCACTGTTCCTGTCTCGATCCGACGCCGTCATGTTGCCGCGACACATATGGGATGATCTGCGCTTCCAGCTTGAGCTCGCGATCGGAGCCGTGTCGACGCTCAAGATCTTCCTGACAGCGTTGCTGCTCGCCGCCACGCGCTACTTGCGCAAACGTGCCGAGCAGCTGAGGGACGAGCAGTAGTCAATCTAACAGGTGTTCGACAGGTCTCGAAAGCACCAATTCACCTGAGATGAACCGGGACCTAGTGCGAAGCTCTGAAAGCGTAGGCCTCAAGCGCAAGCCAGTCAGTAACGGAACGGATCGCCGTGAGACATGACAACAGAGTTGCGTCGCTAGGCTTGCCCCACGACCGTGTGAGGGGCGCACTGCAGCTTGCTCATTACAGGCTGCATTGCCAGCTTCACGAACACGATGCCAGCCATGCACATACGCCAGTTCAATCTATCCTCACTCAACGCGATCGCGGTTCGGTAGCAGGCCCGCCGTGAGCGGCGATTGTCGCGCGTCTCTCGATACGAGAGAGCGTCGAAGTTCGTTTTAACGTCTAATTCAGCTTGAGTCGTCATCATTTCTATCGGAGTTGCGAACGACATGATCTGGCAAGGTGATGCAGCTGCGTCGTTGAAGGACGTGGTTAACCATCTCGAGCCCGAACGCATCGCGACGGACCGCTTCCGCGGCCGCAGCCTCAATCTGAAGTGGGGCTACGTGTTCGGTGGACAGTTTTTGGCCCAGGCACTGGCGGCTGCTCAGCAGACGGTTCGCGAGGATCAAGCCGCGCATTCGGTGCACGGGTATTTCCTGCAATCGGGCGACGAGCGCATGCCAGTCACTTACCAGGTGGAGCGGATTCGCGACGGCAAGAGCTTCGCTACGCGGCGCGTGGATGCGACCCAGGATGGCCGCACGGTCTTCACCTTGAGCGCCTCCTTCCAGCGTGAAGAGGCCGGGCTCGAGCATCAAGACCTCATGCCGAAGACGTCCGGCCCCGAGGGGCTCCTGTCGCAAGCCCAGATCGGCCGCAACTACATGGATAGCAAGCCGGATGCGGTTGGCGCACAATTGTCCCTCGAACGTGCGGTCGAGATCCGTCCCGTAGATCCAACCGGCATTCCGAACCCGGAAGCACAGCCACCGTTGCTCAGCGTCTGGTATCGCGCCCTTGGCACGCTTCCGGACCGTCCGGCCCTGCACCGGGCCTTGCTCGCCTATGTTTCGGATATAAATCTGTTGGGCGCGGTTATGCGGCCACACGGTCTGACCTGGGTCACGCCGGGCATGCAGTCTGCCAGCTTGGATCACGTAATCTGGTTCCACCGGCCGTTTCGCATGGACGAGTGGCTCCTGTTCGTGATGGACAGCCCGTCGGCCAGCGGCGCCCGCGGCCTCGCTCATGGCCGGTTCTTCGCGCAGGACGGACGTCTCGTCGCCTCGGCGGTCCAGGAAGGGCTTATCCGTATTCGGACCTGAGGTCGACGCATAGATCGAGACACAAGGGAGCCAAGGCCGAGCAGGGCCCGGTCAGCCGATGCTCGGCAACTGCACTAAAGGAGACCCCCGGTATGTGATCAGCGCATCGTCTCAACCGACAAGGTCGGGCGTCGAGCGCTGACGAAGGATCCTAAGGAGATTAGCAAATTACTAGTGGTTTGTCTTCGCTGTGCCCAAAAGCGCGGGCAGCAACTGGTCGATGGTCCCATCGCCGGCGAGCGGCGAAATGCCCTAGTCGGAGATGTCCCCCGACCAGGGCGCAATTTCGATCGACGCATCGCTGCTATCCGCGTTTCACAACGCCAAGAATCTTCCGGGCCTCGGCTGGTGTAGCGACGCTAGCGCCCATGCGCTCAATGATTCCAACTGCATTCTCGACGAGCTGGGCGTTAGATGCCAGCACGCCTCGTCGAAGATAAATATTGTCCTCCAATCCAACTCGGACATGCCCACCCAATGCCACCAGCTGTGCGACAACAGGCATTTCGTCGGCACTGCAGCCGAATCCACCCCAGATGCCCCCTGTGGGCAAAATCTCTCGCATCGCCTGCATGACAATAGGCACGGCGGGGGCGCCATAGCCGGTGCTGAGGCAAAATTGAAAGAGCGGGGGGCTATCAATTTTGCCTTCCGATATTAGCTTCTTGGCGTTTTCAATGTGGCCTAGCTCGAAACATTCGAGCTCGGGCTTGACGCCGGCTTCTCGCATAAGGGTCGCCATCTCTCGCAAATCGGACATGCGTGCAACATACAGGCTCTCCCCGAACGTCATCGTGCCGCAATCCAGAGTAGCAAGCTCTGGCTGAAGTTTGATTGCGTGAATACAGCGCCCCGTGGGATTCTTGAGTGTGGTCGCTTTGGCGATACCTATGGGATCAAGAGAATCAAGCGTCAGAGTTCCGTCCATTCCGCATGTCAAGTTGAGGATGACATCGGTGGCCGCGTCCCGAAGCTTCTTGACAACCTGCTCGTATAGCTCAAACTGGTTCGACGCGGCTCCGGTTTCTGGATCGCGGACGTGAATGTGGACGACCGCTGCTCCTGATTTTGCAGCTTCCAGGGCCGCCTCTGCAATCTGAGACGGCGTCTTGGGGATGCTTGGATGCTTCGCAAGGACAGCGGAGCCCCCACCGGTGACTGCGCATGTGACGATCACTTTTCGAGACATTAAGAACTCCTTTGTAAATACCATGTGGGTCACCCCCCTAGCTGGGGTTGAACAAATAGCGCTTCGCGCGGTGTGCTTGCCACTTTGTCCGCCCTGCGCTTTCCGGAGCAGATCGGGCTCGCCTGAAGCTGTGCTTCGCCGCCGCCTGGGCGCCGTCGCGATCGTCAATCATCCGCTGATGGAGAATGTAGCGCTTGGCGTCGCGCTCGAGGATGAGCATCGCGATCATCAGGGTGCCACCGGCACGAATGTCGCGGACGTCGCCGATGTGGATATCGCCCGTGAATATCTATTGCCTTGCTCGAGATAGGACGGACCCAGTCCGAAGTCTCGGCAGGCGAGGTTATCGGTATCGCAAAGCACGTCGAGATGCGGCACGACATTCCTAGGCCAGTTCCTATCTGGCCAAGAGGTCTGACAGTAAGGTCTGATGTAGCCGCACTCTGCGAGCGGGGCCTCGGCCGCGTAGCGCTCACGGTCGACGATCTCAAGAGAACTCATGCTCAGCAATGCCATTCAGGCGCTCAAACAATGGCCTAAGATCAATTCACGTTAGTCGCGTTTTGGAGACGGATTTCGTCGATTTTGGCGGTATTCTTGCCGGAATTGTGTGTCCAATTGACGAGTTGCAACGAGACGGTGCACACGCCGCAATAGCAGGCCGCCGGACGGCGGCAACCTTTTCTGTCGAGCGCCACATGACGCCGCCGATTGGGTCGCTGTCCTCCGGCCGGCGTTAAAGCCATTTCTGTCGCGACATCACCCCGAGAGCCGCATGCGCCGATCCTGCCAGCTTTCCAACCCGCGCAATGCGTTGGAAGCCAAAGCGGAGCAGTTAAAGCGCGGACGAGCGATGTTGAAAAGCGACAGACGGAGCGCACTGCGGTACGGCTGAGGGACGCGCCCGACGACTAGGCGCGTCCAAGTTATATTCTGAGGGATTTCACTTTCGTCGGCGGCAATGACGATGGATTGCGCTTCCCGTCCAAGAAAATTGCAGAAATCGATATTTCTGGGTCGGTATAGTCACTCAACATGGGCGCGTGTGAACTTCGGCTGCGCCCCAATTGCCGGGGGCCGTGGTGATTAGGGAGGTTAGGCGGATGGCTGCATTCGCAAGTTCCTGGAACCTGCCTGCCGAGATCGCGAATCCTGACTGCGCTTTGGCGTGCCGTAATTCCGATCATCAACCACGTTCACAACGCGCGCCTGACGCATGGCCAAGCATTCAGGTAAGCCGGCTGGGTCTCACCAACGAAGAGCAAGTGGCATGACTGACAAAGCGCGCGACCCTTGTGGTGTGGGCGAAGCCGATATCCAGCGCCTTCTCGAGATCAGTCCGTTCCAGCACGATCCGGCGGCGATGCTAGCCTACCTTAAGGGGCTGGCGATGGCGGCAGGGTGTGCGCTGATGCGGCACAAATTTGGCTACGGGCTCTCTGCGCGTCACGTGCAGAGAGGAGCGAGTGTGACTGCTTCAAAAGATGGCTAATCATTGGGGGTCTATGGCTGGCGCCGAAACTCTCCTGGGCGGCTGCCCATGGAAAAGCGGGCAAAGACCTTGGATAGACACGCGCCCAAGCAGACGCTGTGCATTGCTACGATCTATGAGAACGAAGCCGGATTGCTGGAGCGCATCACGGATCTCATCACCGCTCATCACCGCCGATGGTTCGGGCTAAGAGCCGCGCGATGACGTTCAGCAATTCGGATTCGCGCACGGATTCCAGAGTAGAATCGCTCGTCGGTGCGTTCCCCCAACAGCGAGTCGCGTGTCCCAACAGGTCTGACACAGCTTCGGCAGCGGCTCCGCCGGATGAATTCGTGAAGGACCTAGACTTAACGCTTCTGGTGCTGCCGTTGCGGACACAAGGGTGCCGATATCAATGACGCGGCGCCCCTGGGTATTTCAGTCGAGGCTGTAGTTTGGGCGAGCCTCCCGGCGGCGATCAGTATAACGTGTGCTTCGCGCACACAACAAGTAAGCTCAGGTTCGAGGAAATCTCCCGGCCGAGATAAACCAGGGTGCTGTCAGCGCCACTCCGCCGGCGCCCTACCTAGTGCCCTGCCGCCTCCAATCGTGCGCGCCGCGCTACAAGACGCTCGATGTCACAGCGCTTGCCCGATGTGAGGCGCGTCGCCAGCCCTCGGAGCATATCTCAATCACGACCTGAGCATTGGAACGACTTCGCGTCCATCGATCTAACCGCACCGAGGGTGTCACCCAGCTAACCGCCGCCTTCCGTTTGCCCGACACGGCTGACATAAAGCTTCGAATTTGCTCGATTTGATGCAGGATTTCGGCAGCCCGAGATGCCACATTCATGGAATTCGGCTCTAGCAGCCCGATAATACTCCCTTCAGAGAGAGAACCTTCGTGCAGTCAAAACGAAGGTGGGGGG
>NZ_JACMYP010000085.1 GCF_020889705.1 Bradyrhizobium altum
CCGCACCATCAGCCGGGAAACCTGCCGCGCCTCAGCCAGACACGCCCGCGCCACCTGCCGAGAAGCCCGCCGCGGCAACCGACAAGCCCACGGATGACGCGCGCGAGAGCGACACCCGCGAGGCGATGTGCCTGATGATCGAGTCGGCAGCGCGGGCGAACGATTTGCCGCTCGAATTCTTCGCGCGCGTGATCTGGCAGGAGAGCCGATTCCAGGCTGATGCGGTCGGTCCCATGACCCGGAGCGGCCAGCGCGCGCAGGGCATCGCGCAGTTCATGCCGGGCACGGCAAACGAGCGTGGGTTGCTCGATCCGCTCGATCCGGTGCAGGCGCTGCCGAAGTCGGCAGAATTCCTCAGCGAGCTGCGCAACCAGTTCGGCAATCTCGGCCTCGCGGCTGCCGCCTACAACGCCGGCCCGCGCCGGATCCAGGACTGGCTCGCCGGCTCCGGATACATGCCGCAGGAGACCCGCAATTACGTTTCCGCAATCACCGGCTCCAGCGTCGACGACTGGGCTGCGGCCGGCCGCAATGGCAAGATGCCACAGCGTGCGCCGACCGCGAGCTGCCGTGAGCTGATGGCGCTGTTGAAGCGCGCGCCGAATCCGTTCGTGGCCGGGCTCGAGCAGCACATCACGCTGTCGGCGGCCAAGGTGTGGGGCGTGCAGCTCGCCGCCGGCTTCAGCCGCGACAAGGCGCTTGCGATGTATGCCCGTGCCATAAAGCGGCTGTCGAGCGTGATCGGCGATCAGGATCCGAGCCTGCTCGGCTCGCGGCTGCGCAGCCGCGGCAGCGCGATGTTCTACCAGGTCCGCATCGGCGCCGACACGCGCCCCGAGGCCGACGGCCTCTGCAACCGCATCCGCAAGGCGGGCGGGGCGTGCTTCGTGCTGAAGAACAGGGCGTGATTGCGCAGCTCCCGTAGCCCGGATAAAGCGCCAGCGAAATCCGGGGCCGCTCTTGCAACGGGCGAGAGGTGCCCCGGATTGCGCTTCGCTTCATCCGGGCTACCAAGGCGCATAGCAGCGCTGTACAGCCGCTTGCTTGACCCTGCGTTGTCAGCGCCGTAAGCCGCCGATATTGCAAAACCATCCGGCTCCCCGTGGCGCTCCCTCCGCTCGATTCTCCGCAATGGCAGACCTCGTTCCGCGCCTTCCTGTGGGGCGCGCGATCGATCGGCGCCACCGTGCTGACCCTCGTGCTGTTTGCGACCTATCTCGGCATCGGTGCACTGGCGCATGATTCCGGCTTCTCGCTGGGCTGGACCCTGGCGAGCACGGCGTTCGTCTGGGCAGGCCCCGCGCAGATTATCGTGATCACGACGCTCGGCTCCGGCGCCACCGTGCTGCAATCGGCGATCGCGGTCACCGTCAGCGCGATCAGGCTGTTTCCGATGGTGGTGTCGGTGTTGCCGATGATGCGCACCGAAGACACCAAGCGCCGGCATCTGATCCTGGTGGCGCATCTGACGGCTGTGACGCTGTGGGTCGAATGCTTCCGCTTCCTGCCGCAGGTGCCGCGCAACCGGCGGATCGCCTTCATCCACGGACTCGGCTGCGGGCTGGTGTCGGTCTGCCTGATCGCGAATACGATCGGCTACACGCTCGCGGCCAACCTCACGCCGCTGTTGGCCGCCGGCATGCTGATGCTGACGCCGCTCGCCTTCCTGTTCTCCACTGCGCGCAACTGCCGCGAACTCGCCGACGTCATCGCGCTGGTGCTTGGGCTATTGCTGTTCCCGCTGGCGGCGATGCTGAACAGCGGCGTCGACATCCTGGTCAGCGGCGTCGTCGCAGGAACCATTGCCTACGGCGTGCACCGGGCGAGGGCGGGCATCGTGAAGGCGAGCGCATGAGTAGCTTCATCGGCGACTGGCACGCGCTCGCGATCCTGTTCGTGGCGGGCGTCATCCCCAACCAGATCTGGCGCATGCTCGGCCTGTGGTTCGGCGGCGGCATCGACGAGAACTCGGAGCTTTTGGTCTGGGTGAGGGCGGTCGCCACCGCGATCCTCGCCGGTATCATCGCGCAGATTGTAGTGCAGCCGCCGGGCGCGCTCGCCAGCGTGCCGGACTGGCTGCGTTACGGCGCCGTTGCCGCAGGCTTCGTGGCGTTCATGCTGGCGAGGAAATCGATCTTCGCCGGCGTGATCGTGGGCGAAATCGTCATGCTGTCAGGCAAATACTGGCCCGGCTGATTGCGGCGACCGCATTATCCGTTACTCTCGTTCTCCAAGAAAACAATAATGGGGGAACGTCATGCAGCGGCGCGCATCATCGGCCTTCATCGTGGCTCTGACTGCCTTGCTGACAGCAGCGCTGCCTGCGCGTGCCGCGGACTATCCGTCACGTCCGATCAAGCTCGTGGTGCCCTACGCCGCGGGCGGCCCGACCGACGTGCTCGGCCGCATCGTCGGCGAATATCTCGGGCGCGATCTCAAGCAGGTGGTCGTGGTCGAGAACAAGGCCGGCGCGCAGGGCGCGATCGGCGCCGAGGCCGTGGCGCGTTCCGATCCCGACGGCTACACGCTGTTCGTGACGGCCGCCTCGATCTTCGTGCTCAATCCGCTGCTCTACAAGAAGCTGCCCTACGATCCGGCCAGGGATTTCCGCCTGTTGTCCGTGATCACGGATGCGCCGATGATCATGGAGGTGCATCCGTCCGTCCCGGCCAAGACGATCGCGGAGTTCGTCGCCTACGCCAAGAAGAATCCCGGAAAGCTCAATTTCGGATCGGCCGGCACCGGCGGCACGGTTCATCTTGCCGGCGAGATGTTCAAGCAGATGGCCGGCGTCGAGATGACCCACGTGCCGTACAAGGGGGCGGGACCCGCGCTGACCGACCTCCTGTCAGGCAACATCCAGCTGATGTTCGACACGCTCGGCACCGCGCTGCCGCCGGTCAAGTCAGGCATGCTGCGCGCGCTCGCCGTCACCTCGACCGAGCGCATCCCCGATCTGCCCGATCTGCCGACGATTGCCGAGAGCGGCTACCCCGATTATGCGGTCAGCGTCTGGTATGGTATTGCGGCGCCGTCGAAAGTGCCTGACGAGATTGCCGACAAGATCAAGGCGAGCCTGGACCGGGCCTTGAACGACGAGGCGTTTCGCGCTTCGCTGGTCAGGATCGGCTTTCCGCCGCTGCGCGTAAAGAGCCAGGCCGAGATCGACAGATTCGTGGACACCGATCGCGCGCGGTGGGCGGGCGTGGTCAAGGCGCTGAACATATCGTTGGACTGACACATGGTACGTGAAATGGAATTGCGCCAGGGCGAGGTCGCCGTCGACATGCCGACGGCACGCGACGCCGGGCTTGTCTTCATCGGTCGTATCCGCACACCCTGGACCTCGCGGCTCGCGACGCCGCGGCAGGGGCGGCATGACGGCCCGGTGTGCCGGCTCGAGATCTTCGAGCCCTGGGTCGCCGCGATCAAGGGCGTCGATTTCTACTCGAACCTCGAAGTGCTGTACTGGCTGCACCAGTCGCGCCGCGACATCGTGCTGCAAAGCCCGAAGAACAACGGCAACACCCGCGGCACCTTCTCCTTGCGCTCGCCGGTGCGGCCGAACCCGATCGGGACCTCGATCGTCAAGCTGGTCGGCGTCGAAGGCAACGTCATCCTGGTGCGCGGCCTCGACTGCCTCGACGAGACGCCATTGATCGACGTCAAGCCCGACCGCTGCGAATTCACCCCGCTGGCTCCGCCGCAGGCCGGGGATTTCGAGACGGAGTGAGGGTCTCTCCGTCGTCATTCCGGGGCGTCGCACAGCGACGAGCCCGGAATCCATCGCGCCGCTGGCGTGACCCTTCGTTAGTTCAGCATTTTTGTAACGATGGATTCCGGGCTCGCGCCAAGTGGCGCGCCCCGGAATGACGACGGTAGATCCGGACTACGAGATCGCGTATGCGGCGCGCAGTTTACTTCAACGCCGCGATCAGTTTCGCCGCATTCGCTTCCAGCACCTTGCCGTCTTCCTTGTGGCTGGCGGGCGGCAACAGCGCGACGCCGTCCTTGCGCGGCATCACGTGCATGTGGAGATGAAACACGACCTGGCCGCCGGCGGGCTCATTGAATTGCTGCACGGTGATGCCGTCGGCCTCGAACGCCTTCATCGCGGCGGCGGCGATCTTGTGGGCGGCGCGCGCGACGTGGGCGTAGTCGTCGGGCGTGATGTCGAGAATATTGCGGGCAGGGGCCTTCGGGATGACGAGCGTATGCCCCGGCGAGCGCGGCATGATGTCGAGGAAAGCGAGCACGTGCTCGTTCTCGTAGACCTCGTAGCAAGGAAACTCACCGCGCAGGATTTTTGCGAAGGGGTTGTTGTCGTCGTAGGCGGCGGGCATGGCGGCGGCTCCTCAATTTTATGACGCTAATGTCTAGGTCACCTTCGAAACGTCAAGCGTCGTCGTCGACAGTCTTGCGGAACGGGCCGGCCTCGCTGAGTTCGCGGCCGACCTCGGCGACGTAATCGCGCTCGCGCTTGAGGTAATCGGCGATCGCGCGGCGCAACCCGGGATCGGCAATGAAATGCGCCGAATGGGTGGTCTGCGGCAGGTAGCCGCGCGCCAGCTTGTGCTCGCCCTGCGCGCCGGCCTCGACCACCTTGAGCCCGCGTTGAACCGCGAAATCGATCGCCTGGTAGTAGCAGACCTCGAAATGCAGGAACGGATGATGCTCGATCGCACCCCAGTTGCGGCCGAACAGGGTGTCCGAGCCGATGAAGTTGATGGCGCCGGCGATCCAGCGGCCATCGCGCTTGGCCATGATGAGCAACACGTCCCGGCTCATGCTCTCGCCGATCAGCGAGAAGAACTCTCGGGTCAGATACGGCCGGCCCCATTTGCGCGAACCGGTCTCCATGTAGAACTCGAAGAACGCGTCCCAGGCGTCCTCGGTGATATCTGAGCCGGTCAGCCAGTGGATGGTGATCCCGGCGGTAACCGCCTCACGGCGTTCGCGCTTGATGCCCTTGCGGTGACGGGAGTTCAGCGATCCCAGGAAATCGTCGAAGCTCTTGTAGCCTTGATTGTGCCAGTGGAACTGCTGGTCGGTCCGTTGCAGGAAACCGTGTGCGCCCAAGAACTTTGCCTCGTCCTCGCGGGCAAAGGTGACGTGCACGGAGGAGGCTTCAGTGGCGTTGCAGAGCGCCCGCAGGCCCCGCGCCAGCGCCGAGCCGATCGCCTCGCGGTCGACGCCGTCGCGGATCAACAGCCGTGGCCCGGTCGCGGGCGTGAAGGGGACGGAGACCTGCAGCTTCGGATAGTAGCTGCCGCCGGCGCGGTGATAGGCCTCGGCCCAGCCGCGGTCGAACACGTATTCGCCCTGCGAGTGCGATTTCAGATAACATGGCACGACGCCGACGATCCGGCCATCGAGCTTTGCTATCAGATGCCGGGGGCCCCAGCCGGTTCGCGGGCAGGCTGAATTGGAGGCCTCAGCGGCGGCGAAAAAAGCGTGGGAGACGAAGGGGTTATAGCTCGAACTTGCGACCGTTTGGCAATCGCCTGCGGAGCCGGGCGAAGCCAGCGTGTCGAGGTTGTGAATGCTGTCCGCATCCGCCATCGGATTGGCGCAGGCGTCCCATTCCGTGGCCGGAATGCCGCCGATGTCAGCTACAGCCTCTAGGGTGATTTCAGACGACGCCATCGAGAGTGAAGACCGGTGCCTCTTTTGAGCATGATCTTTCCGGAACAGCTGGCTCCACTTCCGGATCATGCTCCGCATTCCGCCATCGCCGATGACGACCAACGCTTTGACCAACCCTTGCCAAGATCGTGCGTCGCGGCGACGAGTTCAAGACTGCCGGCGACATGTCAGGTTCCCGGCACAAACCCCTCGAAAATCATCTGGTCGGCGTAGCGGGCCGCGCGCTCGCGCTGTTCCGCCGTCCGCACGGTCCACGCCAGCAGCGGGCAGCCGAACACGTTGCGGGCGACCCAGGGCGCCGGCGCCGGCAGCTGGTTGACCCAGAAGGCAACGAAATGCGGCTCGGTCTTGAAGCCGTGGCGCAGATGCAGCATGCCGTCGCGCTGGGCCGGCGTCAGCTTGGTCCAGGAACTGTCGTCATAGGTGCGCTGGGCGGTGATGCCGCGCGGCAGGTTCGGCATGGTCTCGCGCAACGCCAGCACCTGGTCGGGATCGAACGACATGCCGACGACAGGGCCGGAATAGGACGACAGCACCTCGGCCATCCGCCGAACCAGCTTGCGGTCGCCGTCGAAATGGCTCTTCACCTCGACCACCAGCGGGACGCGGCCGGCGACCAGCGTGCAGAGGTCGCCGAGTGTCATCATCTGCTCGGCGGTGTTCTTGAATTTCACCGCCTTCAGCTCGGCTGCGGTCTTGGTCGACAGCAGGCCGGAACCCTCAGTGAGGCGGCCGAGCGCATCGTCGTGATGCACCATCGCCTCACCATCGGCGGTGAGCTGGATATCGCACTCGATCGCGAAATTGCCGGCGACCGCCGTGTTGGCCGCGGCCGGCATGTTCTCGATGATACCGCGTGCGGCATCATGCAGGCCGCGATGGGCGACCGGCCGCTTCGTCAGCCAATCAGGGGCGCGCATCGATCAGGCGACTTCGAACACGCCTTCGACCTCGACCGCGGCGTCCGCCGGCAGCGAGGCGACGCCGACGGTGGTGCGGGCATGGCGGCCCTTGTCGCCGAACGCAGCAACCATCAGGTCGGAAGCGCCGTTCAGCACCTTCGGTCCGTCGAAGAAGTCCTGCGCCGAGTTGATGAAGCCGCCCAAGCGCACCACGCGCACGACCTTGTCGAGATCGCCGAGGGCGGCCTTGACCTGGGCCAAGAGGTTGATCGCGCAGCCCTGCGCCGCGGCGACGCCTTGCTCGAGCGTGACGCCGGCGCCGAGCTTGCCCTTGGCGATCAGCTTGCCTTCGGCGTTGAAACAGACCTGGCCCGAGACGAACAACAGGTTTCCGCTGCGAACGAAGGGGACATAGTTCGCGACCGGGGAGGTCGGCTCCGGAAGTGTGATGCCCTGTGACGCCAGTTTCTGTTCGACGGTACCCGCCATTTTTGTTCCCCAATTGGATTTGTACGAAGCCTGAAACGCGGTCAGGGCCAAGTTTGTTTCGATTGTTTCGCGCATCGTGCCGCCCGTTGCAAGCGACGGTAAGGTGAGGGGCGCGCAGCCGTGACGTACGGAATCGCACGGAAAACTGCCAAAAATGACGGCAAAACTCGCTCCTTACATTGCTATTTGTCAGAGTTGCCCCAGTTGCGGCGCAATACCACCGTCACTATTGTGGCGAATCCCTGCCTCATCGAGGAAAAACCATGACCTTGCCGTTTCGGAATCCGTCGCGTGCCCTGGTGCTCACGATCGCCGTCGCCGCAGGAACCGGTCTGGTTCATGGGGCGGCCGCTGCGGCCGGCGGGCCGTTTCTGGCGCATCAGGCGCTGTACGATCTGAGCCTTGTGAAATCGCGCGGCTCCAATTCGGTCAGCGATGCGCGCGGGCGCATCCTGTACAATTTCTCCGGCAGCTCCTGCGAAGGCTACACCTCCGAATTCCGCCAGGTGTCCGAGCTCGACAGCGGCGAGGGCAAAGTGACTTTGTCCGATCTGCGCTCCTCGTCCTGGGAGGACGCGTCCGGCAAGAGCTACCGCTTCAAGATCGACACGCGGATGAACGACAGTGACTCGTCGCCGGTCGACGGTATCGCCGAGCGTGTGGGCGATCATATCACCGTGAAGCTGACCCAGCCGGTGAAGAAGACCTTCAATCTCGACGGCAAGATCGTGTTCCCGACCGAGCAGATCCAGCGCATCATCGCCGCCGCCCGCGACGGTAAATCGGTGCTCGAACAGACCGTCTATGACGGCTCCGACAATGGCGAGAAGGTCTACAACACGCTGACCGTGATCGGCCGGCCGATCGCAGGCGACCGTGCGCCGTCATCGCCCGATCCGTCGACCGCGAGCGACGCGATGAAAACCATGACGCGCTGGCCGGTGACGGTGAGCTACTACGACAGCGACGCGCGGGCCAAGGATGGCGAGCAGACGCCGGTCTACGCGATGTCGTTCGAGCTCTATGAGAACGGCGTCTCCCGCGCGCTGGTACTGGATTACAACGACTTCGTGATCTCGGGCGCGCTGGACAAGTTCGACGTCAGGGATTCCAAACCCTGCAAGTGACGCCACCCATTCGGCGTCGTCCCGGCTTTCGCCGGGACGACAGCGGAGCAAGCCTGAGCCCTCTGCGAGACCGCACTGGCCGGAACCGTCCGACCCGAGTACGCTTCCCAAAACACGCGTGTCAGGGAGGCACATCATGAGCAAGCTCGACCATCTGCGCCCCAGCGGCCTGCATCACAATCCGGCTTACTCCCACGTCGTCGTCGCGTCGGGCGCACGCACGATCTACATTTCGGGTCAGGTGTCGGTCGACGAGGAGGGCCGGGTGGTCGGTGCCGGCGATCTCGCCGCGCAGACGACGCAGGTGATGCAGAACCTCGGCATGGCGTTGAAGGCCGCCGGGGCGAGCTATTCCAACATCGTCAAGATCACGACCTTCGTCGTCGGCTACAGACCGGAGCTTCGCCCGATCATCGGCAAGGCGCGTTCGGCGTTCTTCGAGGGCATGGAGCCGCCGGCCTCGACGCTCGTCGGCGTCACCGCGCTCGCGGCGCCGGAATGGCTGATTGAGATCGAGGCGGTGGCCGTCGCGGATTGACGCTCATCATGACGCTGAAGGTACCGTCACCCCCGCGCAACGGCCTTGCCGTTGTCGCTGGAGGAGCGCGCATCGCGCGCGTCTCGAAGGGCGACGGCCCCGGTCTTTCCGCGCACCCTTCGAGGCTCGCTTCGCTCGCACCTCAGGGTGACGTCAACTAAGACCTACTCTTCCTCCGCGCTCTTTCCCGGCCCCTCATAGGCAATGCCCCGGATCACGGCGGCGTTGCCGAACTTCTTGCGCAGATTGTCGATCGCGCGTTCGGCGTGCGCCGAGCGGCGGTCGAGCATGTCGGAGTCGCTGGCCTGTGCGCCGGGGCGCAGCGCGCTGACGCCGGTGCCCATCAGGCGGAAGGCGGTGCCGTCGATCTCCTTGGCCAGCATCTCGCGCGTCACCGCAAAGATCTTTGCGGCCAATTGGGTCGGCGTCTGGATCGATTGCGAGCGCGTGCGCTGGCGGAAGTCGGCGGTCTTCAGCTTCAGCGTGATGGTGCAGCCCGAGAGGTCGCTGCTCTTCAGCCGCGCCGAGGTCTTCTCCGACAGCTTCCAGAGCAGCTTTTCCAGGATTGCAAAATCGCGGATGTCGGTCTCGAAGGTGGTCTCGCTCGAGATCGTCTTGGCGCCGCGATCGGGCACCACGCTGCGGTCGTCGATGCCGCGCGCCAGCCGCCACAGCCTGCGGCCTTCGCTGGCGAACTGCTTCATCAGCTCATTCTCGTCGGCGCGCTGCAGGTCGGCGATGACGCGGAAGCCGCGCTGCACGAGCTTCTCCTGCGTCGCAGGGCCAACGCCGTAGATGAAGCCGACCGGCTTGCTGGCCAGCATCTCGCGCGCCTCGTCCTGGTCGAGCGTGGCGAAGCCCCTGGGCTTGTCGAGGTCGGAGGCGATCTTGGCGAGGAACTTGTTGCAGGAGAGCCCGACCGATACCGTGATGCCGATATCGCGCTCGACGTCGCGGGCGAATTTGGCGAGCACCTTGGCCGGGATCATGCCGTGGACGCGCTGCGTGCCGGAAAGATCGAGGAAGGCCTCGTCGATCGACAGCGGCTCGACCAGCGGGGTCAACGCCTGCATCGCGTGGCGCACCTCGCGCCCGACCCGGACATATTTCGCCATGTCGGGCGGGATCACGGTGGCGTCGGGGCAGAGTTCCAGCGCCTTGAACATCGGCATCGCCGAGCGGACGCCGTAGGTGCGCGCGATATAGCAGGCAGCCGACACCACGCCGCGCTTGCCGCCGCCGATGATGACGGGGCGGTCGGCGATGTCAGGATTGTCGCGCTTCTCGACGGTGGCATAGAACGCGTCGCAGTCGATATGCGCCAGCGCCAGCGCGGGCAGGGTGCGATGACGGACCAGCCGCGGCGAGCCACAATGGCTGCATCGCTTCACCTTGATATCGAGATCGCCGAGGCAGTCTCGGCAGAAACTGAGGGGGCCGTCGGTAGCTGGCGCTGCCGTCGTCACGGCACGTCGCGCTCCCATTTCGGGTCGCCCAGCACCTGGTGGGCGGCAGCGATGTTGGTCGGGTGCAGTTCGGAGGCCGCGGCGAACGCCTTCACTGTGGCATCGTCGCGCATCACGAAATCGAGCACGCTCGCAAGAAATTGAGGATTGGACGCAGCGTTCCGCAGCGTCTCCGGACCGATTCCGGTTTCGGCCAGGAACAAGCCCAGCCGCTCGGGATCGCCGGCAATGAAGCCGAGCGCCTGAATCGCAACGATTTCAGCGACTTCCCGGGGGTTGTGAACAGGCTTTTTCAACGCGCCGATTTGCCTTTCCGTTAACTTATGGTCTCTAATGAGAGGCCCATCATGCCCGAGTCTTCCGCATGTGTTCAAGCAACGGAAACCACGCTGCGGAAGTTGGACTACGGGTTAACGGGTTAGAGCGATTCTGGCGCTAGTTTGAATTCACATTTTCGACGCGCTCCGCGCGCGGTGCGTGAGGTGCCGCAGCCGGGCCTGTTTCCTAAGTCTGGGAGGGACGGGATGGCCAAAACCGTCCTGATCGTGGAGGACAACGAGCTCAATATGAAGCTCTTTCGCGATCTGTTGGAGGCGCATGGCTATCAGACTTCGGGCACCAGCAATGGCTTCGAAGCGCTCGATCTCGTCCGCAAGCTGCGCCCCGACCTCATCCTGATGGATATTCAACTGCCTCAGGTTTCCGGCCTCGAGGTTACGCGCTGGATCAAGGACGATCCCGAGCTGCGCACGATTCCGGTGGTCGCGGTCACCGCCTTCGCCATGAAGGGTGACGAAGAACGCATCCGCGAGGGCGGCTGCGAAGCCTATTTGTCCAAGCCGATCTCGGTCGGCAAATTTATTGAGACTGTCCGACGCTTTATCGGATAGGGGAGTTGTGGTGCCATGTCCGCGCGTATCCTCGTCGTCGATGACGTTCCGGCGAACGTGAAGCTGTTGGAAGCCCGGCTGTCAGCCGAATATTTCGATGTGCTGACCGCTTCCAACGGGAACGAGGCGCTGGAGATCTGCGCGCGCGCCGAATGCGACATCATCCTGCTCGACGTCATGATGCCGGATATGGACGGCTTCGAGGTCTGCCGCCGCCTGAAGTCGAATCCGGCGACCCATTTCATTCCGGTGGTCATCGTCACCGCGCTCGACAGTCCTTCCGATCGCGTGCGCGGCCTTGAAGCCGGTGCCGATGACTTCCTGACCAAACCGGTGTCCGACGTCGTGCTGATCGCGCGCGTGCGCTCGCTGACGCGGCTGAAGATGATGACCGATGAGCTGCGCATGCGCGCCATCACCTCGCTCGAGATCGGCATGCAGGCGCCCGAGCGCAGCGCGATCGCCGACCGGGGCACGGGCGGCCGCATCCTGCTGGTCGACGACCGGCCGTCGTCCTATGAGAAGCTGGCGCCGATCCTTTCCGCAGAGCACACCGTCGACGTCGAGACCAATCCGGCGGAAGCCTTGTTCCACGCCGCCGAGGGCAATTACGACCTCCTGATCGTATCGCTCAGCCTCGACAATTTCGATGGCCTGCGGCTGTGCAGCCAGGCCCGCTCGCTGGAGCGCACGCGCCAGGTGCCGATCCTCGCGGTCTCGGATGCCGACAACAACACACGGCTGATGCGCGGGCTCGAGATAGGCGTCAACGACTACCTGCTGCGTCCGGTCGACAAGAACGAATTGCTGGCGCGGGCGCGCACCCAGATCCGCCGCCGCCGCTACACCGATCATCTGCGCGACAATGTGCAGAACTCGATCGAGATGGCGATCACCGATGCGCTGACCGGCCTCAATAACCGGCGCTACATGGAGAGCCACCTCGCGACCTTGGCGGAGCAGGCTTCGATCCGCGGCAAGCCGCTGGCGCTGATGATCCTCGACATCGACTACTTCAAGGCAATCAACGACACCTACGGCCATGACGCCGGCGACGACGTGCTGCGCGAATTCGCCGTTCGCATCCGCAAGTCGATCCGCGGCATCGATCTCGCCTGCCGCTACGGCGGCGAGGAGTTCGTGATCGTGATGCCGGAGACCGATCTGCATGTCGCCGGCATGGTCGCCGAGCGGCTGCGCCGCTCGATCGCGGGCGAGCCGTTTGCCGTCGAGAAGGGCGGCAAGCGGATCACGGTCACGATCTCGATCGGGCTCACCACGCTGGAGCGCAAGGGCGAGCAGGTCACCGACGTGCTCAAGCGCGCCGACACCGCGCTCTATCGCGCCAAGCACGACGGCCGCAACCGCGTGGTCTCGGCGGCGGCGTAGTCAATTCTCGTAGCCCGGATGGAGCGAAGCGCAATCCGGGACGTCTGCGCATGTGGCGCGATACCCGGATTTCGCTGCGCTCCATCCGGGCTACGAAGCACCCTTAACGCCCGCGCTTCACCGCGTCATAGGCCATCCGCTTGAACTCGAACGAGAACGGATGGACGAACGCCATCTGGCGCTGCGCCATCATGACGCCGGCGATACCGGTCCTTGGCGAAATCCACCACTGCGTCCCCGCAACGCCGCCCCAGTAGAACTCGCCGGCTGCGTTGGGGTGATCGATCGGCGAGGGGTTGAGGATCAGGCCACCGGCAAGTCCGTGCGCCTTGCCGGGTTGCTCGCCCATCATCGCGAAGCGGATCCACTGTCCTTCGGGCAACTGGTTGGACATCATCATCGCGATGGTGTCCGGCTTCAGCAGCGTCGGTTCGCCGGGCAGCAGGCTGCGGATCAGCGCAATCATATCGGGCAGCGTCGACACCAGACCGCCGCCGCCATTGAGCCTGGCGACCGGGCGCAGATAGGCGCCGGGGAAGGGCGCATTGTCGGTGCGGGTGAGGCCCGGCTTCATCGGCTCCATCAGATCGGCACCTGCGTAATACGCGACGAGGCGTCCCTGATCGTGTTGCGGAACGACGAAGCCGGTATCGACCATGCCGAGCGGATCGAGAATGCGCGCCTTGATGAACCTGTCGAAGGCCTGGCCGCTGACGACTTCCACGAGGCGTGCCACCACGTCGATCGCGAGCGAGTATTCCCACGACGTGCCCGGCTGATAGATCAGCGGCAGACCGGCCAGCACGTCGACCATCTCAGCCAAAGTCGTGTTGGGATTGTGCACGCCGCGCTCGTTGAGCGCTTTGAAAATGACGGTGCCGGGATCGAAGAAACCGTAGCTCAAGCCGGCGCTGTGGCTCAGCAATTGGCGGATGGTGATCGAGCTCCTGGCCGGCTCGGTGTCATCGATCGACGTCGCGCCCGGCCGCAGCACCTTGCGGTTGCCGAGCTGCGGGATGAAGGTCTCGATCGGATCGTCGAGCCGGAAACGGCCTTCCTCGATCAACAGCAGCGCCGCGCAGGAGGTGATCAGCTTGGTGTTGGAGAACACCCGGAAGATGTGGTCGGTGCGCAGCGCGATCTGCGCTTCCTTGTCGGCCCATCCGACGCAGCTGACGTCGACGAGCTCGCGGCCCACCATGACTGCGGACGAGATGCCGGACAGCAGATTGTTGTCGATATAGCGTTGCATGGCGGCGCGCGCGGCGCGAAGTCGTAGCCGGTGGCCGTCACCTTTAGATCTTCCATGGTCGTTCCCCAGTTGTGCCGCAGGTTGTCGCGCGGTCGCCGTCAATCTCGCCTGACGGAATATCCAATCGGGAATGCCGTCGCGTGCCTCACCGCTAACAACCAAACCGGACTTGGGTACGCAACCGGATTTATCCAGTGCGCTTCTGGTCCGCAGGCGCGGGGCCGCCGACCTTGACGCCCGCATTCGCCAGCAGCACGCGGGCGGCTTCCTTCGCCGCACGCGCCATGGCCGGATCGTCGCGCACCAGGTCCTGCGCGATCGAGCCGTCGACCAAGAGCGTGAGCTGGGTCGCAAGTGCCTCGGCATCCGCGACGCCAAGCTGCCGCAGCAGATCGCGAAACCAGACCCGGCGGCTTTCCTTGAAGGCCACAGCGATATTGCGGACGGTGCTGTCCTCGTCGTCCGGCCCAAGCTCGGCGACTGCGTTCACGAACGGACAGCCGCGAAAGTCCTTCGCAGAGAAGCGCCGTTCCAGCGAATCGAAGGTTGCGAGAATCTGCTCGGCCGGCGGCTTGTCGGAGGGGCGGGGCTGCACGAAGCGGCGCTGCAGATAGGCCTCGATCAGCGCGTCCTTCGACGGGAAGTGATTGTAGAGGGTGCGCTTGCTGATGCCGATCTCGGCCGCGATGGTGTCGACGCCGATGGCGCGAATGCCCTGCAGGTAGAATAGTTTGTCGGCGGTCTCGAGGATCCGCTCTTTCATGGTCTGTTTGGGAGGCGGGGAAGCCATGCGTCGGCCGTGATCCTCTTCGCTTGACAGGTCGCCCCCTGTATAGCCTAACTACACAGGTCTGTGTAACCAAAACATGCGTGAATCGCAGGCTGTGGCACTCGTGCCGCGCCGTCATGGGAGAACAAGAACAATGCCCCTGTTGCAGGTCCTGCGTCCCACGCTTCCCATTCTGATCGGTGCCTCCATCATGCTCACGTTGAGCATGGGGCTGCGGCAGAGCCTTGGCATCTTCATGCAGCCGCTGACGCACGACATCGGCATCTCGGTGTCGCATTTCACGCTGGCGCTGGCGGTGCAGAACCTCGCCTGGGGCTTCCTGCAGCCGCTCGCGGGCGCGATGACGGTGCGTTACGGCTTCCGCCCGATCATGGTGGTCGGTGCGCTGGCCTACATCGCCGGCCTTGTGCTGATGACGACGGCGCATGGCCTCGTCGCCATCATGATCGGCGCCGGTGTGCTGATCGGCCTTTCGCTCGCCTGCACCGCGAATGCGATCGCCATGTCGGTCGCGGCGCGCGCGGTGTCGGAGACGGTGCGTTCGACCGTGCTCGGCATGGTCTCCGCCGCAGGCTCGCTCGGCGCGTTGCTGTCGGCGCCGATCGGCCAGATGCTCAATGAAGGGTTCGGTTGGCGCGTCGGGCTTGCCGGATTCGTCATCCTTTCGATCGGGATGATTCCAGCCGCATTGTACGCCGGTCGCGTCGACAAGATCCCGCTGCCGAAGCCCGCGGCGGATGATATCGGCAACGCCACCGCGGCGATCGCGGCGAAGACCGCGTTCGGCAACGCGTCCTTCGTGGTGATGACTTGCGCGTACATGGTCTGCGGCATGCAACTCGTCTTCCTCACCACGCATCTGCCGTCGTATCTGGCGATCTGCGGCCTCGATCCGATGCTGAGCGCGCAGACGCTCGGCATGATCGGCGGCTTCAACGTGCTGGGCTCGCTGTTCTTCGGCTGGGCCGGCCAGCGCTGGAACAAGCTCGCGCTGCTCGGCGGCATCTACATCCTGCGCTCGCTGGCGCTCGCCTGGTACTTCATGCTGCCGGCAACGCCGGGCTCGACGTTGCTGTTCGGCGCCATCATGGGCTTCCTCTGGATGGGCGTCGGTCCGCTGGTCGCGGGCGCGGTGGCCGAGATGTTCGGTCTGCGCTGGCAGGCGATGATCCAGGGCCTTGCCTTCATGAGCCACCAGGTCGGCAGCTTCCTCGGTGCCTACGGAGGCGGGCTGATCTACGACTCGCTCGGCTCCTACACCATGGCCTGGCGGATCGGCGTCGCGCTCGGTCTTGCCGGTGGCATCATCCAGGTCGCTTTCGCGCTGATCCGGCCGGCGCAACCGCCGCTGCTCAAGGCCGCCTAGCTTCCGATCCCGGCCAGACGGCGACTGCCCCGTGCGAAGGCAGTCGCCGGTTGCTGCCTATTTTTCCATCGATCGCTTGCTACGAGAACGTGCAGCAGAGCGCGAAGCCGTTCTGCGCGCGGATTGAAGTCACAACGTCTTCAACGTGTTACGCCGCACGCGTCGGTGGCACGAATCTTGATTGAATTTGGCTAGAAATCGTGCCGGAAGCCGTCGCTTCGGTTCCGGCTTGGGGACCCATGGGAAGGGCTGGCCGCGATGAGGCTAGTCGCCGTCATTCTCCAGCCATCCGCGCACCACGGCCTCCGCCGCGCCGCCGAGCAGGAAGTCCTTGTGCCTTACGTCCGGTCTGGTGCCGCGACGACTTCGCTGCTTCGCGCCGTCAGCAACGCGGCATTTCGAGATATCCCGACAACTGAGTGCGCAGGTGGCCCTTCGGCGCTCACGCGCGGAGCGCGCTGCGCCCATTCCGACCACCGGCATTTCTTGTGAAGGGAGGACGATGATGGAGTCTGGGACATATACGCGCCAGAAGCTCGTGAGAATCATGGTTGCCTTGCTGGGAGTGGCCGTTCTTTGCCTGCTGTTCAGCGACCTCGCGCTGGCTGAGGATGCGGCGGCGGCGCCGCCGGCCTGCGGCGGCAAGATTCTCGAGAAGTGCACACCGAATTCCGGCGACACCGCCTGGATGCTCACGTCCGTCGCGCTCGTCCTGATGATGACGATCCCGGGGCTCGGCCTGTTCTACGGCGGCATGGTGCGCAAGAAGAACGTCGGCGACACTGTGATGACCAGCTTCGCCGTCACCTGCCTGGTCACGATCCTGTTTGCCGTCCTGACCTACAGCCTGGCGTTTCGTGCCGGCACGCCGTTCATCGGCGGTCTGGATCGCATGTTCCTCAAGGACATCCTGAGCGACATCGGCAAGGGTGGCATCGGCAATCCCAATCCGCTTGCCGCGACCATCCCTGAGTCGGTTTACATCTGCTTCCAGATGACGTTCGCCATCATCACGCCGGCGCTGATTGCCGGCGCGTTTGCCGAGCGGATGAAGTTCTCGGCGATGCTCTGGTTCATCGGGCTGTGGGCGATCTTCGTCTATGCGCCGATCGCGCATTGGGTCTGGGGTCCTGACGGGATATTCTCGGCGGGTAACGATGCCGCGTATGTCAAGGTTCTCGATTTCGCCGGCGGCACCGTTGTGCACATCAACGCCGGCGTGGCCGGCCTGATGTGCGCCATCATGCTCGGCAAGCGCGTCGAGACGGGGCCGGCGCACAATATGGTGCTGACCTTCATCGGCGCCTCGCTGCTGTGGGTCGGCTGGTTCGGCTTCAACGCCGGCTCCGCCGTCACAGCGGGAATGCAGGCGGGCATGGCCATGCTGGTGACCCAGATCGCCACCGCAGTGGCGGCCTTCACCTGGATGCTGGTGGAATGGGCGTTGAAGGGCAAGCCGACCGTTGTCGGCATCTGCTCGGGTGCCGTTGCGGGCCTCGTCGCGATCACGCCGGCCTCCGGTTTCGTCGGGCCGGTCGGCGCTTTCGCCATCGGCATCGCCGCCGGCGTCTGCTGCTACTGGGGATGCACCGGCTTGAAGCGCCTGTTCAGCTACGATGATGCGCTGGACTGCTTCGGCGTCCATGCCCTCGGCGGCATCGTCGGGGCGCTGCTGACCGGGGTGTTCGCGGTCGAGCAGTATGGTGGAACGGCAGGCGTTCTGGAGGGAAATCCCGGCCAGTTCCTCAATCAATGCATCGGCGTCGCGACGGTTTTCGTGTATGATGCCGTCGTGAGCCTGATCATCCTGTTCGTGATCAATCTCTTCGTCGGGCTTCGCGTGACGCGGGACATCGAGCGCGAAGGGTTGGATCTGGCACTGCACGGCGAGGTCGTGCAGTAGACTTTGGCGGCACTCCGCACGGCCGGCGATCTTCGCCGGCTGGCGCGGATCAAAGCTGTTCGAGGTGATCCGATGAACTGGTTCTATTGGAACACAGCGTGGTCGCTGTTCTTCAGCCTCGTTTGGTTCATGACTATTACACACAATCCGGATGCGCGTATCGCGGACGCGCATCTGCGTGATGAGGCGTTCAAGGGCTAGCTCCGGTAGTAGCGCCACATCCTGACGAACGTCCGGTGGATCTCGTCGGGCGTCCGGTCGAATGGCTCGAGACTGACGCGGACCACGCCACGATGGTCCATGCGCCACGGCAAGCGCATCAGCAGCCGATAGGCCGGCCGCTTGCGCCAGTCGGCCACCAGCGCGCTGCCGAGCGGCCCGTTGAGCGCAATCTGCAACTCGTGAACGGTCATCGCGCGCTCGGCGATTTCGACGAGGTCGACGCGCGTGATGGCGCGCCAGCGAATCAGCCCGAAGGCCTGGATGAAGATGCCGTACTGGTTGGCGCCGATGGTCGGACGACCGGCCTCCAGCAGGGGGATGTTGTAATAGGTGAAGCCGCCCGCCGCCGCCGCCGGCGCCAGCCAATAGATCTCGCCCGTGATCCAGCTCGCGGTCAGGAAGATCGCGGCCAAAGCGGCCGTGACATAGACCGGAAAGTAGATGTCCTCGCGGCCGTAGGCGACCGAGTAGCCGCCTGCGTTTCCCTCGTCCAAGCTTGCGATCATCTGAGCCCTGCGCCCGGGACTTGTCCGGGAATCATGCGGGATGACGCAGGCCTACAAAGCAAAAACGGGGCCGCGAGGGCCCCGTTTGAAACGTCGGAAGCAGGCGATCTTACTTGATCTTGGCTTCCTTGAACTCGACGTGCTTGCGCGCGACCGGGTCGTACTTCTTCTTGACCAGCTTGTCGGTCATGGTGCGCGAATTCTTCTTGGCGACGTAATAGAAGCCGGTATCGGCCGTCGACACGAGCTTGACCTTGATGGTGACCGCTTTGGCCATGTGCAAAACCTCGAAAATGCAGGAATATCGGGAGCCGGCCAAATCGGCCCGCGTTTGGCCGGGAAACTAGCCAGAAACCGTCCAAAGTCAAGGATTTCCGAGCCAAAACCACCCCGATTCCGGGCCGATTACCGCTCGAAGAACTGATTTTTGGGCCGCGGCAGGCCCAAATTCTCGCGCAGGGTCCGCCCTTCGTACTCGGTGCGGAAAATCCCGCGCTTTTGCAGTTCCGGCACCACCTTGTCGACGAACTCGAACAGGCCCTGCGGCAAATAGGGGAACATGATGTTGAAACCGTCGCTGCCGCGGCCGGTCAGCCATTCCTCCATCTGGTCGGCGATGGTCTGCGGCGTGCCGACGAAGGCAAGCCCGCCATAGCCGCCGACGCGCTGGGCGAGCTGGCGCACGGTGAGCTTGTCGCGCGCGGCGACATCGACGAGGCGCTGGCGGCCGCTCTTGCTGGCATTGGTTTCCGGGATCGGCGGCAATTGCCCGTCGGGATCGAAGGCCGACGCATCGGTGCCGAGGATCACCGAGAGCGAGGCGATCGCGCTGTCGTAATGCACGCGGCTGTCGAGCAGCGCGCGCTTCTCCTTGGCTTCCTCGACGCTGTCGCCGACCACGACAAAGGCGCCGGGCAGGATCTTCAGATGCTCGGGATCGCGGCCGATCTTTTCCATGCGGCCCTTGATGTCGGCATAGAGCTTCTGTCCGTCCGCAAGGCTGCCGCCGCCGGTGAATACGGCTTCCGCCGTCTCGGCCGCAAGCTGCCTGCCGTCGTCGGAGGCGCCGGCCTGCACGATGACCGGCCAGCCCTGCACGGGGCGGGCGATGTTCAGCGGGCCGCGCACCGAGAGATATTTGCCCTTATGATTGAGCACATGCATCTTGTCGGGATCGACGAACAGCCCGGACTCGACGTCGCGCACGAACGCATCGTCGGCGAAGGAGTCCCACAGGCCGGTGACGACATCGTAGAACTCACGGGCGCGCCTGTAGCGCTCGGCGTGCTCCATGTGATCGTCGAGCCCGAAATTCAACGCGGCGTCCGGATTGGACGTGGTGACGATATTCCAGCCGGCGCGGCCGCCGGAGATGTGGTCCAGCGAAGCGAAGCGCCGGGCGACGTGATAGGGTTCATCGAAGGTGGTCGAGCCGGTCGCGATCAGGCCGATATTCTCGGTGACGGCTGCGAGTGCCGAGAGCAGGGTGAACGGCTCGAACGACGTCACGGTGTGGCTGCGCTTCAGCGCGCTGATCGGCATGTTGAGCACGGCAAGATGGTCGGCCATGAAGAAGGCGTCGAACTTGCCGGCCTCGAGCTTCCGGATCAGCGTCTTGATATGGTCGAAGTTGAAATTGGCGTCGGGCCAGGCCCCGGGATAGCGCCAGGCGCCGGTGTGAATGCTGATCGGCCGCATGAATGCGCCGAGCTTGAGTTGACGCTTCGCCATTGCCCCGTTCCGTCGTTGTTGTCGTTAGCGGAACAGATAGGGAGGCGTTTCGCGGCACGCCATCCCAACGGCGGCAGAAGAATTTTGCAATTTGAGGGGCGGCTGGAGGACAATTCCATAGTCGCCCACACTGTCGTCATTGCGAGCGGAGCGAAGCAATCCATCTCACCGCTTGTTGAACCATGGATTGCTTCGTCGCCTCAGCGCAAAATTGCTTTGCAATTTTGTCGCGAGCTCCTCGCAATGACGGGAGTTCGCCTACGCCCCCAGCACGTCCTTCTGCATCTTGCCGCCATAGAAATGGAAGAACGGCACTGGCGCGTCGTGACGGAGCGGGCCGGTGGCGAGACGGCGGTCGAGCTCTGCGAGCACGTTCTTGGTCATGGCGTGCGCGTCCGCGAGCGGCTCGGAGCCGATCTCGACCCACACGAGCTCGACCAGCTCGGCATCGGCATGCACCACGCCTTCGACACGATGCGCGATTGTCGAGGCATCCGCGGTGAAGAAGCGCGTGTCGAAGCGGCGGACGCGGCCGGGCGGGGTGATCGCGCGCGCGATCAGAAACAGGCCGGACGGATCGGGCAGGAGTCCTGCGTCGGCGAACGGCGCCCAGGGGCCATCGAGCTTCTGCGACTTCTCGACCTTGCGGCCGAGGCAGAGCCCGGTCTCTTCGCAAGCTTCGCGGATCGCCGCATTGGCGAGCGCACGCGCGCGGCCGGGCGTGATCTTCGGGCTGCCCTTCAACAGATTGGCTTCGAGCTCCGGCGTGATCGGGGCTGCGACCGGCACGCGGTTGTCGGCCTTGTCGACGCGGCCGCCCGGGAAAACGAACTTGCCCGGCATGAACACGACCTTGTCGTGGCGCTTGCCGACCAGCACCTTCGGCTTGGCGCCGGAGCGATCGATCAGGATCAGCGTCGCCGCATCCTTCGGCCGGAAGTATGCGTGATGATCGGCTTCCTTTTCGCCCTGGTGGACGACGGCGGCAGGGGCGGCAGCTTCAGTCATTTCATCCCTTTCATTTCTTCTTGTGGGCCGGTTTAGCTAGACCGGCGGGATGTCGCTAGGGGGATTCTCGTCAAAGCCATGCATGCGCAGGGCCCATTGCAATCCGATCACGGCTCCCTTCACCGGCTGCAGCAGTGCCAGCGATGCGAACAGCGTGAACGGCAGATAGATCGCAAGTTGCAGCCACACCGGCGGCGAATAATCGGTCTCGATCCACAACGCGGTCGGTACCACGATATGGCCGACGATGACGATGACGAGATAGGCGGGCAGATCGTCGGCGCGATGCGGTGTGAAATCGAGATCGCAGACCGGGCAATGGCCGTCGCATTTGAGAAATTTGCGGAACAGCCTGCCTTTTCCGCAGCGTGGGCAGCGGCCAAGGAACCCGCGCTTCATCGCGGTCCACACGTCGCGCTTCTCGGGCTCAGCTGCGTCGCGGGTCCAGACCACCGTGGGCGGTGTCACTTCCATGACTTGCCTCGCTTCGATTTGCCGGATGTCGGCTTCGCCGGCTTGCGGTCCTTCTTCTTGCGTGCCTTCCGTTCCTTGTGCGCCTTCTTGCTGGATCCCTTATTCGGCCCCTTGCCAAATCCTGCGGCGCGGCGCTCGGACCCTGCGCCGTCACGTTTTCTGCCGCGCGGAATTGCCTGGCCGTCGGATAATAGCTCAAAACGCAGTGCGCCCGCCACCGGCGCGGCCTCGACCAGGCGCACGTCGACGACGTCGCCGAGCCGATACATGGTGCCGCTGCGCGTGCCGATCAACGCGTGGCGGGTTTCGTCGTAGTTGAAATACTCGCTGCCGATGGTGCGGATCGGGATCAGGCCGTCGGCGCCGGTGTCGTCGAGCTTCACGAACAGGCCGGCTCGCGTCACGCCGGAAATGCGGCCCTGGAACGAAGCGCCGATGCGATCGGCAAGGAAATGCGCGATCAGCCGGTCGGTGGTCTCGCGCTCCGCCTTCATCGCGCGGCGCTCGGTGACGGAAATCTGCGCGGCGATCTCGGCCAGCGTCTCCACGCTCTCGTCGGTCGGCAAGGCGCCTTCGCCAAGGCCGAGCGCGCGGATCAGCGCGCGATGCACGATCAGATCGGCGTAGCGGCGGATCGGTGAGGTGAAGTGCGCATAGCGGCGCAGGTTCAAGCCGAAATGGCCGTAGTTCTCGGCGGAGTATTCGGCCTGCGCCTGCGAACGCAGCACCACCTCGTTGACCAGCGGTTCGTAATCCTCGCCGGCAACCTGCGCCAGCACGCGATTGAATTGCGTGGGACGCAGCGCGCCCTGCTTGGTGAAGGGCAGGTCGAGCGTCTTCAGGAATTCCTGGAGGTTGTGGACCTTCTCCTGGCTCGGCTCGTCATGCACGCGATAGATCAGCGGCAGCGCCTTCTTCTCCAGCATCTCGGCCGCAGCGACGTTGGCGAGGATCATGAACTCCTCGATCAGCCGGTGCGCGTCGAGCCGCTGCGGCACGATCACCCGATCGACGGTGCCGTCCGGCTTCAGCAGGATCTTGCGCTCGGGCAGATCGAGATCGAGCGGGTCGCGCTCGTTGCGTGCGAGCTTGACCAGCTCGTAGGCCGACCATAGCGGTTTGAGGATCGGATCGAGCACGGGACCTGTCGTATCATCGGGCCTGCCGTCGATCGCGGCCTGCGCCTGCGCGTAATTGAGCTTTGCTGCCGAGCGCATCAGCACGCGGTGGAAGGTGTGCGAGCGCTTGCGGCCGTCAGAGCCGATCACCATCCGCACCGCGAGCGCGCCGCGCGGTTCGCCCGGCACCAGCGAGCAGAGATTGTTGGAGATCCGCTCAGGCAGCATCGGCACGACGCGATCGGGGAAATACACCGAGTTGCCGCGTTGCAGCGCGTCGCGGTCGAGCGCCGAGCCGGGCCGCACATAGTAAGCGACGTCGGCGATCGCGACATGGACGATGAAGCCGCCCTTGTTGTTCGGATCGGAATCGACCTCCGCATGAACGGCGTCGTCGTGATCCTTGGCATCCGGCGGGTCGATGGTGACGAGCGGCACGTCGCGCCAGTCCTCGCGGCCCTGCAAGGTCGCGGGCTTGGCGTCTTCGGATTCGCGCACGGCGGCGGCGGAGAATACCTGCGGGATATCGTGGGTGTTGATCGCGATCAGGCTGATCGCCTTCTCGCTCGCGATCGAGCCGAGCCGTTCCTTGACCCGGGCGGAGGCGAGCCCGTAGCCGCGGGTGCGGATCAGGTCGACACTGATAAGGTCGCCGTCCTCGGCGTCGCCGCTGTCGGCCTTGGCGATGTTGAGCTCGCGGCCCGCCTGCTTCTTGTCGACCGGGATCAGCCGCCCGCCGCCATCAGGGTTCTTGCGGAAGATGCCGAGGATGCGACTGCGCCCGTGATCGATCACCTTGATGACGCGGCCGCGATAGGGCGTGCCGTCGTTCTCGTCGGTCACCTCGACGTGGAGCAGCGCGCGGTCGCCGACGCCGGCGGTGGTGCCGGGCTTTGGCCGCCGCGGCGTCTCGATGCGGATTTTCGGGGCGGTGCCGTCTTCCGAGTCCCACTCGGCGGGCGTCGCGATCAACTCGCCGTCGCTGTCGCGGCCGGTGATGTCGGCGAGCAGGGTCGGCGGCAGCGCCGCCGGCTCGTGGATCTTGCGGCGGCGCTTGGCGACCGTGCCGTCGTCGGCGAGTTCGCGGAGGATCCGCTTCAACTCGATGCGGTCGGCGTTCTTCAGGCCGAACTCGCGCGCGATCTCGCGGGTGCCGACCTTGCCTGGATTGGCGCGGATGAAGGCGACGATGGCGTCCCGGCCCGGAAAGCCATGGTCGGGTTTTCGTTTCACTTATCCTCGTGCCTTGCCGGCGCTTTTCTTCGCGGGCGCTTTCGCTGGTGCCGATGACTTTGCAGGCGAGGTCTTGGCACCGGAGGCGACCGGCGCGCGCGCCTTGCTGGTCGCATCCGTTTTCGGCTTCGCCGCGGCCTTCTTCGACACAGCCTTCTTGGCCGGCTTGGCCTCGGCGTCGCCGTCGGCCTCCTCAGACGCTGCCTTTTCAGACTTGGCTTTCTTGGCCTTGGCAGGCTTTTCCGCCTTCGCCTTCTTGGCCTTCTTGCCGCCGCCCTTGGCCGCGCGCTCGTCGATCAGCGCGATCGCTTCCGCGAGCGTGATCTCGTCCGGGGTGCGGTCGCTCGGGATCGTCGCATTGACGCCGCCGGCCGCGACATAGGCGCCGTAGCGGCCGTTCTTCAGCGCGACGGCGCCGAGCGACGGGTGGTCGCCGAGCGGCTTGCCCGGATCGGCGCCGAAGCGGCGGCCGCTCGGGCCCTTCGCGATCTTCTCCGCGATCAGCGTGACGGCACGATTCAACCCGATGTCGAAGACCTCGTCGCCGGCCTCGAGGCTGGCATAGGTCTTCTCGTGCTTCACGAACGGCCCGAACCGGCCGAGGCCGGCGGTGATCGGCTGCCCGGTCTCCGGATGCTTGCCGATCTCGCGCGGCAGCGACAACAGCTTCAGCGCCAGTTGGAGGTCGACATCGGCAGGCGAGGTGCCCTTTGGAATGCCGGCGCGCTTCGGCTTCTCGCCTTCGGCGTAGTCCTTCTGCTCGCCGAGCTGGATGTAGGGGCCGAACCGGCCGGCCTTCACCGTGACGTCGAACCCGGTGTCGGGATCGGTGCCGAGCACGCGATCGGCGCTCTCGGCGCTGTCGGCCGCGAGCGGGCGGGTGTAACGGCATTCCGGATAGTTCGAGCAGCCGACGAAGGCGCCGAACTTGCCGGCCTTGAGGTTAAGCCGGCCGGTGCCGCAGGTCGGGCACTGCCTGACGTCGCCGCCATCCGCGCGCGGCGGATAGATGTGCGGGCCGAGCATCTCGTCGAGCGCATCGAGCACTTCGGCGACGCGGAGGTCCTTGATGTCGTTGACCGCGCCGATGAAGCCGCGCCAGAAGTCCTGCAGCACCTGCTGCCAGGCGATCTCGTTGTTGGAGATGCGATCGAGCTGCTCCTCGAGATCGGCCGTGAAGTCGTACTCCACGTAGCGCGAGAAGAAATTCTCGAGGAACGCGACCACGACGCGGCCCTTGTCCTCGCCGTGCAACCGCTTCTTCTCAAGCTTGACGTAGCCGCGGTCCTTCAGCACCTGCAGGATCGAGGCGTAGGTCGAGGGACGGCCGATGCCGAGCTCTTCCATCCGCTTCACCAGCGAGGCTTCCGAGAAGCGCGGCGGCGGCTCGGTGAAGTGCTGGGTGACGGCAAGGCTCTGGCGCTTCACCGCCTCGCCCCGACTCATCGCGGGCAGGCGGCGTGAATCCTCGTCCTCTTCGTCATCGCGGCTTTCCTGGTAGAGCGCGAGGAAGCCGTCGAACTTGATGACCTGGCCGGAGGCGCGCAGCTCCAGGACGCGGGCGCCGGCCTTGGCCTCGATGTCGACGGTGGTGCGCTCGAGTTCGGCCGATTCCATCTGGCTCGCAATGGTGCGCTTCCAGATCAATTCGTAGAGCCGCGCCTGATCGGTATCGAGCCTTCGGCCGATGGTGGCCGGACGGCGCGACAGATCGGTCGGGCGGATCGCTTCGTGCGCTTCCTGCGCGTTCTTGGCCTTGGCCTGGTATTGGCGCGGGGCGTCCGGCACATAGGCGTTGCCGTAATCCTCGCCGATCACCTTGCGGGCCTGGGTGATCGCGGACGGATCGATCTGCACGCCGTCGGTTCGCATATAGGTGATGAGACCGGTGGTCTCGCCGCCGATGTCGATGCCTTCATACAGCCGCTGCGCGATGCGCATGGTGTGCGCCGGTGCGAAACCGAGCTTGCGGCTGGCTTCCTGCTGCAGGGTCGAGGTGGTGAAGGGCGCCTGCGGATTGCGCCGGGCCGGCTTGGCCTCGACGGTCGCGATCTTGAACAGCGCGGCCTCGATCGCCTTCTTGAAGTCCTCGGCTTCCGCGCCGGAGCCGATGTCGAGCCGTGCGATCTTCTTGCCGTCGGCGCCGACCAGCCGGGCCTCGAAGGCTTCGCCGCGCGGCGTCAGCAACGTCGCGACCACCGACCAGTACTCCCGCGGCACGAACTTCTCGATCTCGAGCTCGCGGTCGCAGACCAGCCGGAGCGCGACCGACTGCACGCGGCCGGCGGAGCGGGCGCCGGGCAGCTTGCGCCACAGTACGGGGGAGAGGGTGAAGCCGACCAGATAGTCCAGTGCGCGGCGCGCCATATAGGCGTCGACCAGCGCGCCGTCGATCTGGCGCGGCGCCTTCATGGCGTCGGTGACCGCCTGCTTGGTGATGGCGTTGAACACGACGCGCTCGACCTTCTGGTCCTTCAGCGCGCGCTTCTCCTTCATCACCTCCAGCACGTGCCAGGAGATCGCCTCGCCCTCGCGATCAGGGTCGGTTGCCAGAATCAGGCGGTCGGCCCCCTTGAGCGCCTTGGCAATGTCGTTCAGCCGGCCGGCGGCCTTGGCATCGACCTCCCAGATCATCTGGAAATTGGCGTCCGGATCCACCGAACCGTTCTTGGCCGGGAGGTCGCGAACATGGCCAAACGACGCCAGGACCTCGTAGGAGGACCCCAGATATTTGTTGATCGTCTTGGCCTTGGCAGGCGACTCCACAATGACGATATTCATGTCATTCCAATAGCTTACGGGAAAACTTGAAGGCTGGTTCCGCTAGACTCGCGGCCCGCCGTGTCGGGGCGAACATGGGTGCTGGGGCGGTCCCTGTCAAATCGCCAGATATTGAAGGCAGGGCTCAGGCTGTGGAGTTTCTATCCCAAGGGTTGAAAAATGCGTCCTAGAGTTGCGGCCGGAAACGGCGTATCTCTTTATATATAGGGTGGGAATCGGATTAGGCCTTTTGAGCAGCACAGGGGGTGGGCGGAAGCCCAAGCCGTCCGGCCGACGGCGACCGGAAGGCGACGAGCCAGGTGGGGAGGGCGGCCCGGATGACGCCCTGGTCCTGATCGCAGCGGCCGCGACCGAGCTCGCCAAACTCGCCCAGCGCCACAAATTCGAAGTCCTCGACCATCTGCTCGCGATGACCCGGCTGGAGGCCGACGAGCTTTTGCGCGCGCGCAGCCGAAGGAAGCTGTCGTGAGGGCATGTTGTGCGGGATGATTGGGCCGGCTTTGTGCGCAAGGCGCTCTCCATTCGTCGTCCTGGCGAAAGCCAGGACCCATAGCCATCACATTCAGTGAAGAGCGTGATCGCGGCCCCAGCGTCGCGCACCAATTGAGATTTGGGCTAATGGGTCCTGGCTTTCGCCAGGACGACGATGGGGATGGTTCTCGATTCAATCTGTCAAACAGCTTGTCGGTGTCATCACCCGCGCATGCGAGGGCGGGTGATCCAGTATTCCAGAGCCCCTCCCTGAGGTAGTGGGGACGCAGCTTCGTATCCTCGCGACATGATTTGTCCGGGTTTTGCTCTTCGCGCGCCCCGGAATGACGGCGAAGAGAGCTATGCCAATACACGCCGTGCGCGCTTCGCCGCAGGCCGCGGCTTCAACGTCGTATCGGCCGCCCCAAGCACGCGTCCGTCCTGCGAAAGCAACGCGAGCTTCTTGACCGGCTTGCCCTTGTCACGGTCGACCATGATGGTCGCGATCTCGTCCGGATGGTCGTCGAATTCCTCGGTCCATTGCCGGAGCGCGACCAGGATCGGAAAGATGCCGTGGCCCTTCGGCGTCAGCACATATTCCTGATAGGCGCTGCCGTCGGAGGCGGGGACCGTTTTCAGGATGCCGCGCTCGACCAGCGTGCGCAGCCGGGTGGTGAGGATGTTCTTCGCAAGCCCGAGGCTGGCCTGGAATTCGCCGAAACGGCGCCGGCCGAGGCTGGCGTCGCGGATGATCAGGAGCGACCACCAGTCGCCGAACACGTCGAGTGCGCGGGCCACCGGACAGCTGTCGCCTGCAAGGCTGGTTCGTTTCACGACGCACGCTCCGAAAGTTGGGCCATCACGGTCTTGTGTGGTTGCAATATTAAACCGTATGCCCTAGGTAGGCAACGAAGTTTAATAATGCAACCAACTGGAGGCGGACATGAGACTGGCAAACAAGACGGCGTTGATCACCGGCGGCAACAGCGGCATCGGGCTTGCGACAGCAAAGCTGTTCGTCGCTGAGGGCGCCAAGGTCGTCATCACCGGGCGCAACAAGGAGACGCTCGCGGCGGCCGCGCGGGAGCTCGGACCGAACGCGCTCGCGGTGGTGGCCGATGCCACCGATGTCGCGGCGCTGGAAGCCGCGGTGAAGCAGGGTGCGGAGAAGTTCGGCAAGTACGACGTGCTGTTCGCCAATGCCGGCATTCCCGGCCAGACGCCGGTCGGCGGCACCACGCTTGCTGCATTCGAAAATGTGATCCGCACCAATCTCACCGGCGTGTTCTTCACCGTGCAGGCGGTCGCGCCTTATCTCAACGACGGCGCTTCGATCATCCTCAACGGCTCGGTGATTTCGGTGCTCGGCAATCCCGGCTATTCGGCCTATGCCGCGAGCAAGGCCGGTGTGCGCGCGATGGCACGGGTGATGGCGTCAGAACTGTCGCCGCGCAACATCCGCGTCAACGTGGTGGCGCCGGGCGCGGTGCGTACGCCGATCTGGGGCGCTGCGATCGCAACGCCCGAGGCCGAGAAAGCGTTCGAGCAGCGGATCGGCAAGACCACGCCGCTCGGACGAATCGGTGAACCCGATCACATCTCGAAGACGGTGTTGTTCCTGGCGTCCGACGACGCGGCGCATGTGCAGGGGCAGGAACTGTTCATCGATGGCGGTGCAACGGCATCTCCCGCCGGCGCGCCGATCTATCGCGGCTAATTTGCTTCGCATTGTAGAGAACGACCGGTGTGAAGCAGTTCACACCGGCCGATTTCGTACGCGACTAATATCACGCGTATTGAACCTTTGACGTACTCGCTGGACTCCTGAATGGGCGGGGATTTTTTTTTCACCACGGAATCATTTTTGGAGTTCCTTCATGCCGAAAGCAGCCCGCATTTCGACGCCGATCCCGGTTTCGTCTACGTCCGAAAATGAAAATTCAGACTCAGCACAATTTGTGACGGTCGCGCTGTTTTCCGGCATCGGTTTGTTGATCTCGCTCGTCGCCGTCATCTTCGGCATTCAAGGCGTCTGGTTCTGACTTCATCCACCTGAAGCGGCCTGCCGCCACCAAGGTGACGGCAGGAATGTGATCACGTCAGGCGGCGTTCAGGCTGCCGGCGGCCTGCAGCGCGCCCGCGACCGCCTTCTCGCGATGCTCGGGACCGACCTGGATGCCGTCGGCGGGGATCAGCTCGAGATTCGTGACGCCGATGAAACCGAACACCCCGCGCAAATAGGTCTCGAGGTGCTCGAGCGCGGCCATCGGCGTGTCGGCGCCGTAATAGCCGCCGCGCGAGATCGCGATGATGACGCGCTTGTTGCCGGCCAGTCCCTCGACGCCGGCGGCGCCGTATTTGAAGGTCTTGCCCGCGACCACGACGCGGTCGATCCAGGCCTTCAGCTGAGAGGGAATGGTGAAATTGTACATCGGCGCGCCGATCACGACGATGTCGGCGGCAAGGAACTCGTCCAGCACGGCCTGGCCGGTCGCGATGTCGTCGCGCACCGACGGATCCGGCGCCGCGCCCTGGCTGGCGGCGAGGTGCAGGCCGGAGAGGTGGGCGAGCGGGGTCTGGGTGAGATCGCGGTAGCTCACGACGAGGCCGGGATTGGCCTGGCGCAGCCGCTCGACGGCGGCGGCAGAAACCTGGCGGCTGACGGAGTGGGGGCCGAGGACCGAGGAGTCGATGTGCAGAAGTTTCATGGCAGGGGTCACCTTTGGTATAGGTTTGTAACTGGCGCTATATGAGTGACCGCCCTAAATGGGCGCAAGAACGCACATTTTTGAAACCCGAGCACAACAATGAAACCCGAGCACATCCGTGTGCCTGCCCTTCCGCCCCTGCCTGACCAGGATCACAGCGATTGCCGCGCGGTTGCCTCCGTATTGGCGCGGGTCGGCGACAAGTGGAGCGTGTTCGTGATCATGATGCTGACCGATGGGCCAAAGCGCTTCAACGAACTGAAGCGCATGATCAACGGCATCTCGCAGCGGATGCTGACGCTCACGCTGCGCGGGCTGGAGCGCGATGGCCTGGTTACGCGCACGGTGTTTCCAACCATCCCGCCGCGGGTCGATTACGAGCTGACCGATCTCGGCCGCGGTCTGGCCGCGCCCGTGAAGGCGCTCGGCGAATGGGCGTTCGCGCACCTGCCGGAGATCGAGGGCGCGCGAACACGGTTTGACGGACGCAACGAGTAGGGGGTGTTATCCGTCACCCACTGTTATCCGTCACCCTGAGGTGCGAGCGGAGCGAGCCTCGAAGGGTCGACGGCCCCAACTCTCTCCGCGCCGAGATATCCGGGCCGTGCATCCTTCGAGGCGTGCAAGAGCGCGCACCTCAGCGACTGTGTTCCT
>NZ_JACMYP010000086.1 GCF_020889705.1 Bradyrhizobium altum
GCGCGCGATGGCATTCCCGCTCGGCGGCGACCAGACCGTGCTGCCGGCCGGCACTGATTTTTCCGAGGACGCGCTGGCGCGGCCGCGCGAAATCTTTCATTCCGAAGCGATGGGCGGGCGCAAGTCCTATTTGGTCAATCTCGGCGATCTCGCGTTCAATTCGCCTTCTATCCTGGGCGGTAAGGCCCGCCAGGCTGAGATGAGCTGCGGCACCTGTCACGTCAACGGCGCATCGAACCCGAAATTGTTCGTTCCGGGCGCATCCTCCCGCCCCGGCACCTTCGACACGACCAGCCTTGTCTTCAACGCGAAGACGTTCAACAGCATCCTCGATCCGGTCAGGATCCCGAGCCTGCGGGGCGCCCGCTTCCTCGCCCCCTACGGACATGACGGGCGCATGACCTCGCTGCGCGACTTCGTATATAATGTCATCGTCAATGAGTTTTCCGGGCCGCGGCCGCGCGACGAGGTTCTCGACGGCCTCGTCGCCTATATCAACGATATCGATTTCCTCCCCAATCCGAAGATTGCGCCCGGCGGAAGGCTTGCCGCGCAGGCAAGCCTCGCCGAACGTCATGGCGAGACGCTGTTCTTCAAACCGTTCCCGAAGCAAGCCGAGCTGAGCTGCGCCGGCTGTCATATTCCGGCCGGAACCTTCAACGACCAGTTGCGTCACGACGTCGGGTCCGGCGGGCTGGTCAAGACCCCCACTTTGCTCAACGCCAATTTCAATGCGCCCTACTTCCACGACGGTCGCTATGACAGCTACGAACAGGTCGTCGATCATTTCGATCGCGTGTTCGACCTCGAATTGTCGACCCAGGACACGCAGGACCTCGTGGCTTATCTGAATGCGGTCGGCGACGGCGAACGTCCCTTCGACAAGGACGGCGTCGTGCTCCGGATGAAGGAAGTGCTCGAGCTCTCGAGCGTGCTCGAGGTCGCGATCCCGGCCGCCGACACCGCGGTGGTGTCGCTGGCCGTGACCGGGGTCGGCGCCGAACTGCGCGAATTGACCGAGCACATCCCCGACATCAGGAACACCTCGGTCGGCGGCAAGGACGAGCGGCTCGCCGCGCGCGCGATCCTGAAGGATCTCGTTCTGACCTTGCGCCGTATCGACCTCGAGGTCGGCGCCGGCCGGATCGACGAAGCGATGTCGGAATACCGCAAATTTGCCCAGCTGGTGAATTTCGACGTTCCGGTCGCCCTGAAGAAGGCCGAGCCCTGGTCTCTCTTCAACAGCAACGTGCATCAGTCGCACTACACGGCGCTCGGCCGGATACTGCCGGTGACAAGCCAGCAGCCGCAGTAGCGCACGCGCTCACTGCGAGGCCGGCGGCGCGACCCATACATCGCTCTGCTGGATCCGGCGGATCAGCGCCTCCGGGTCGAACTTGCGCAGACCTGCGGGAATTTCGAAGGTTTGCGCCGGCTGCGGCTCGTCGCGGATGTGATCGGCGACGATCACCGTCCCATCCGCGGTCTTGATCTGCACCGGAAACCCGCGCGCGCGGTCGACCCAGCCGGTAAAGCTCAAGCCGGACGGCGCCGCGATTCGGTAGACGTCGGTGTTGCGCCCCGCGATCGCTTCCTCTCCATCGCGCTGGCAGTGCCATGTCGCGAGATCGAACGGCGCGGACAGCTGCGCCATCGCCAGCCATTGCCGGCAGGGATCGTCCGGATCGACCGGGACGAACAGCTGGGTGAGCGGGCTCGATTGCATGGCCTTCATATAGACGTGTGCGGCCGGGCGGACGAAATAGGCGGCGGGCTTAGCCGTATCGAGCAGAAAGAAGCCGTCGGGCAGCGCGGTCGGATCGATCCGCGCTTTTCCGCCCGAGACCCGCAGCGTTCCCATGGCGGTTGCCGTATCGTCCTTCCGCGCGAGGAGGTCGGCGGAAAACTGCTGCGCCGCGGCCGGCACCAGCGACTTGGCCAGGATGGCCATTGCGAGCAGGCAGGCCGTAGCGCTCCTGCTGCTCTTCCACATCTTCTTGCACATCTTCTTGCACGTCGTCTCGTCGCGCTTCATCGCATATCCCCGGTCGATCGGCTGGCGGGCCGGCAGAACATGACCGCGCCGACCGAACCAATGGTTCGATCGGCGCCGGCCTCGGATGGACTCAAGACCTCGTCGTGGACGAGAGCTCGATCACTCGGTGTAGGACAACGTGACCGCCTTGCTGAAGTCGAACGCGTCGAACAGGTCAGACAGCGCCGGGCTGTTGGTCGGGACGTACTCGTTGTTCTTCGAGTAGGTCGGGTTCGGCAGGTTGTCGCGGCTGCGGTGCGTGAGCGGCTCGAGAGCCCAGTTGCGCTCAATGAACTTCAGCAGCGAAACATGGTCGGCGTAGTTGTGGTTGACCTTGCCGCCCGTCGAATAGGGCGAGAGGATCAGGGTCGGAATACGCGGTCCGTCGCCGAAGAAGTCGATCGACTGCGTGTAGCCGGAGTCCCAATAGCCGCCGGCTTCGTCCCAGGTGATGAAGACCGCGGTGTCGGCCTTCAGCTCCGGATTGTTGTCCAGCGCGTTGAGCACGTTCAGGACATAGGCCTCGAACAGATCAACCTTCGAGCTCTGCGGATGACCGTCGAGCAGACCGTCCGGCTTGCCGAACGACACCGCGGGCAGCGTGTTGTGCTGGATCGCCGTGATCAGATCCGCCGTGTCCTTCATGTGAGCCTGACGCACGGCCGGATTGGCCATGATCGAGGTCGCATACTGGAACGGGTTGCAGATCTGGCAGTAGGCAACACCGAGCGCGTGCGCCGGATCGGCGACCGCGGCGGCGCCGAGGTTGGGGTTCGAGGGGTTGGCGGCAACCGCGGCGTTGGAAAGCGCCACGGCGTCGTTGAACGCACCACCATAGAATGCCCAGGTGATGTTCTTCTCGATCAGAGCGTCACCGATCGTACGAACCGACGACGGCGGGACGTTGTTGCCGCCGGACAGCGCGCCGTTCGGCAGATAGCCCGGATTGACGTTGTTGAGCATGTAGTAGTGGTTCGGTTTGCAGTTCGGCTCCGCAGCGTACGGCAGATTGTTGAGGTAGGTGACGATCGGCTTCACGCCGGGCTGGAACACGTCCGAGCAGTTGCTCCAATTGCCGTCGACGGTGTAGCGGTTGACCGAGCCCGCGACCGGGTTCGGGTTGGCGATCAGGTTCGCCGGCGGCGTCACCGGATTGCCCTTGCCGTCGCTCCAGAAGGCCGCATCGCCGGTGCCGAGCATGAAGTGGTTCGCACCGGTGCCGCCATGGAACGACTGGTGGAAGTTGTCGCTCAGCGTGAAGCGGTCGGCGAGCATCTTCAGGATCGGGGCCTGACCCTGCTGGGCATTGTAGAAGCCCATCGAGTTGGCCATGCTCTTGTTGGATGCCGAATAGGTCGCCATCACGAACGGGAACAGGTCGTTCAGGCAACCCGAATTGTTCTTCTTGGTGGCGCTGGCGGCGCTGCAATCTTCCTGCTGCCAGTCCTGATAGAAGCGATGGGTCGAATCGCCGGTGTAGTCGTCGTCGCTGACCTGCTCGCCCTGCAGCGGGAACGGTCCGTTCAGACCGCCGGCGCCGGGAACGCGGGTATCAAGCACACCGGTCGGCAGGCCGCTGAAGCCGGTGGTCAGGATGTCGAGATCGGCCGGGTCCATGTCCTTTTCGACGCTGGCTTCGGCGATCGTCTTGAACGGGGGCGAAGTGTCGCTCTGCGCGGTCGGCGTGCCGTTGGTGTTCGGCTGCGGCATCACGTTGGTCGCGTTGTAGGGCGACTTCGCGATCGCCGGCGCGCCGATGTAGAAGGACGGCTGGCCCGCGACCGAGTACTGCTGCGCCTGCGCGAAATTCGGTCCCGGCGTTCCATCCTCGTTGACGATGCCCTTCGACAACAGGTTGGAGATGGTCTGCCCCTTGCCCTTCGGCTTGTAGATACCGAAGGTGTGATCGAGGCCGCGGTTCTCACCGATCAGGATGATGACGTGCTTGATCGGCGAAGCGGTCTTGCCCTTTCCGCCGTGATCCTTGTCGTCATGATCGTGGTCATGCTTGACGCGATCAGCTTCCTGATGCGCCTGGTGATTGTGATGCGGACGCTTGTCCCAATCACTGTGTCCGCCCGGATAGTGAGCGGCATATGCGGCTGTTGCGACGAGCACCGTTGACGCGATGCAGAGCGCGGTGCTGGTTCGCCAGTGCTTCTTGTAGTTCAAACTCATTGTCGACCTCAGGGTGTTTGCGGTTAGCAACACACACTGCTTAGTGCGACAGTATGACGCATGGTTTTCGCTTGCGTGAAAGCGCGCGAGAAATTTCGAAACGTTCAAACATTTTCTGTGGAGACATCGGCTGCTTCACGCTGCATCTCGACGATTCGAATCTTCAACTGAAGATCGAAAGCAGACGAAGCGCTCCACGCAGCGACGCGGATCGCAAATGCTCTACAATTCAGCTCAATCAATGCGAGATGTGCCTGGAGCGCATCACCTCGCGAAGCGCGGCGTAATGCTGATCATGCACATCTTGATTGAACAACGACCACGGCTCGGCGCTGGCCAATAGCGCAGGCACTGCAGCAGCCATCAGATTGCGATAATTCCTCAACTCGGTTGCAGCATCCGCGTTGCGACCCGCAGCAACTGCCATCTCGATTCGCCGCAGCGTGAGCACCAGCTCCTTGAGGCCGTTGCGCGCAAGCACACGCTGCTGCTCGCCGCCCGACACGCTCGTGTTCTTGCGATCGGGATATTGCTCGGTCAACTCGCGCAGCTCGCGGCCGATCGTATCGACCGCCAGCGCAACGATGTCCTTGTCGCCGGCAGGGATCGCAGTCGCAAGCACCGTCGAGAAATCGTTGATCTCCTTCAGCGTCGCACCGGCACCGTCGCGCTCATAGGGCTGCACGCCATCGCCGACGGCCGTGAGATAAGCGACGAGGTCGCCTTTGTCCTGCACCGAGAGGTCGAGCTGAAAGGTCCGGTCGAAATAGTCGACGACCTGGTTGTAACTGTCGAAGCGGCCGTCGTGAAAGTACGGCGCGTTGAAGTCGGCGTTGCGCAGCGTCGGCGTCTTGAACAGACCGCCCGAACCGACGTCGTGCTGCTGGTGATCGACAAAGCCGGACGATGGAACGTGGCAGCCCGCACAGCTCAGCGCCGGATCGTGCGGGAACGGCTTTGCGAACAACGCTTCGCCGCGACGCTCCGCCTCGGTGATCTTGCCGGCCAGCCGTCCGGCGGGACCAAGGCTCGGATTGGGCAGAAAGTCGATGTCGTGAATATAGGCCACGATCGCATCGAGCGTCGCGGGCGACGGCTCGGGTCCTGCGAGCTCGTTGGTGATGACGTTGTGAACGAAGTCGCGCAGCGAAGCGAACCGGCCGTCGGCGCCATAAGGCGCAAGATAGCGGGCGCCGCGCAGGCTCGGGATCCGCACCGGATCGAACGCCAGATTATTGGCCTTCGGATTGAACAAGGGACCTGTGGTGTCGAACGTGCCGGGCCGGCTCGACATCTTCGGCATGAAGAATTTGGCGTTGTTCGCGCCGTTGACGTGGCAGGTGCCGCAGCTCACGCCGGCCTGCCGCGCCACCTCGCCGAGCAGCCCCGGCGAATTGAAGGCGAGATCGCCGAGATTGACCAGATACGACTTGGCTCCGGTCCGCTCGGACTGAAACACCTCGCGCGGCTTGTCGAGCGCATCCTCGTTCAGCTCGGTCGCGACCGGCAACACGGTCTTGTCACCATCGACCGGAAACGCCGCCGCGCGCCCGAGCAGTGCCAGAACGATGACACCGGAGAGCAGCGCAGCCAGACGCCGGTGAAGCGAGGTCATCGCGCCTGCGCCTCCAGGGTCGGGCGCTGCAACCCGAGCTTCGCCGAGGCGCTCTGCAACGCAATGACCAGTTCCTCACTGGTCTGGCGCAGATCGGCAATGTTGACATGCGGCAGGTCGGGCGTGGCGACGATCGCTTCGAGCTGTTCGATCCGGTTCGTCACCATCTCGTCGAGCTTGCCGTCGACCGTATTGAGGGCGGTCGAGAAGATCGTGTGGTAGGCGAAATCGATGCCTGCGATGTTGTTGCGCATATCATCCAGCGAAGTGCCGCTGATGCGCGACTCGCCGCCATCCGCCTTGCTCTCGCCGACTTCGTAGGCGAGCCGCACCGTGCCATCCAGCAAGCCCTGCGGCGTCAGCTTGATGTCCTTGAGCTTGCGGTGAAGATCATTCAAGTGCTCGACAAGCCCCGTCGCATCGGCGGCAACGTCGGTATTGCCGGCTCCGAACAGTTTCGCCTCGATGGCATGAAACCCGCTGTCCGCGTTCGGCCAGGCATCGATCTGCGCGTCGAGCTCCGGCACGAAGCCCGCGGTGAACACCTCCGAGCGCTCCCAGCCTGCGCGCGCCGACAGCCAGGCCTTCTTTGCACCGGGCAAGTCCGCAGCAGCGGCGCGCTCGCGCAAGGCGCGCGCGCCTTCCAGCGCGCTGGCAACGCCCTCGATCAGATACGGCCGATAGCGCTCGGCGCCGTCCTCGAGGGCGTCCGCATTCGCGGCGCGCACGCCTGCCGACGCCGCCAGCAAAGCCAGGCACGCCGCCACTCGCATCTTGTGCATAGTCTACTCACTGATCTGCCACGAAGGGCTTCGTGGCACGTAGCGGGGCGAACTATTGTCGGTATCGTATGCGGATTTGTGACAGCGCAGACTTTTTGTCGCATCTTTTCTACTTTGCGATCGTGCTCGACGATCACAATCGCGCAAACCCGTCGCGCGACTGCGGTTCAATTGAAAATAGACTGTTCAACGCGCGCGAGTTGTTGCAACACAGTGTGGGCACGCGTCACACTTGTCCCGCCACCATGCAGATCGATCGCGAAGCTCTTTATTTCATTGGATCTTACGGCGCGCTTTGCGTGCTGTGCTTTGCCGTCGCGCTGATCGATCTGCGCCACGGCATCATTCCCAATTGGCTGAACCTTGCAATCGCGGCGCTCGGGCTTGCGAACGTCGTCATCACTGACGGCACGACGGCCGCGTTCACGGCCATGGCGATCGCCACACTCGTCGGCATGCTGTTCTGGCTGTTGCAGCGCCTTTACTTCGCCGTGCGGGGCGTGGACGGATTGGGACTGGGCGACGTCAAGTTTCTTGCCGCCGCGACGATCTGGGTCGGCGCCCTGGGAGTTCCGACCCTGCTGCTGATCGCGGCGCTCGCGGCACTTGCTGTTGCCGGTGGCCTGCAACTCGCTGGACGTGAGATGAAGCGCCAGACGTCGATTCCGTTCGGTCCCTTTCTGGCGCTCGGGCTTCTCCTGACGCCGGCCCTTCAGAGCTTGCTCGGGTTCAGCTAGCTCACTTCTGGCGCCGCGCGGCCAATGGCATCCTCTCCGTGCTCACCGGAACGAGGTGGGCATCGCTGCTCTCCTCGCCGCCGGGCTGGGGCAATGTGAGTACGGCGCCCTGCTCGTCCTTCTGCATTGTGACTTCGCGCCCCTTGATGGTTCGCAGCTTCCACCCCTGGAACTCGTCACCGATTTTCAGTCGCAGCGCGGTCTTGTTCGACTGATCGAGAAAAATCCCGAAGCTTTCATCGTCGCCGGAGATCGTGCCGACAAGTGACAGCGGCGGCGGCTCGATCGCGACCTTGCGCGGCGGCGGTGGCGGCTTGCTGACTTCCGGTTCCGCAACGACGGCAGGCGGAGGTCGCCGCGATGGCGAGAACACCGGGCGATCGCGCGTGTTGGACAGTGTCTTGAGCGGAATGCCCCACAACGGATTTACGCTGAGCGGCCGAGGCGTCGGTGCCGGCGCAGGCGTCACCCGAACCGATGTCACAGGCTCGGACGGCGGCGGTGAATTCAGCACCGGTCCGCCGAGGCGGGTGTCGTCGAGCATGCCGGCATCCAGTGCGTCGCCGGCACGGTCCGGCACGGCGGCTGGGGCTGAATAGGCCGACACCGCCAACAGCATGATGGTTGCAGCGAAGCGTCGCATCACTTGGCTCCTCGCCATTGTCCGGATACGCCGAGCAGCACGCGCAGCTTGCCGGGATCGGCGCCCTTCGCCGCCTCGTCGGCGACGGGTTGCACGACCAATTGGTCGATGAACAGGAACGGCATGCCGGCTTCGAGATCGTAGAGCACCTGTTGCAACTGCGCCTGTTCGATCTCGCTGCTTGCGACCATGCTGATGAAGCCGGCCTTGGCGGGCGCGTTGGGAACGTCGAGCTGCGTCGACAACACATTGCCGCCGGCCTTGATCACCGCGCTCGACACGCGTTGCAGCAGCGTGGCGCCGGCAACCGTGACGGTCGCCCCCTCGAGATAGGCGGAACCGGTCGGCATAGGGGACTGACCGGGCGCGGTATTCGCCTTGGACCGTCCCTCGAGTTGCTCCAGCATTCCGGCCGACGCCGCCACATCGCTGCGCAGGCCGATGATGTCCGAGAGCGACGAGATGACGACGAAGAGCAGCAGCACGAAGAGGCCGAGATAGCTCGCGGTCGCGACCAATGGCGAAGTGCTGACGGCCGTCAGCGATCGGGATGCTGCGTTCATGAGCCGGACCCAAAGGAAGCGGATATGTTGGCCTCGACGTGGAACCGCTCCGCCGATTCATTCGCGGCGCGGGTCGTCGGCGCGAAGAATGTCGCGCGGGTGAATTGCGGCGACTGTTCCAGCAGGCGGATAAGGGATGGCGCATCCTGGGTCAGTCCCACCACCTGCACCTTGTTGCCCTCGATGCGGAGCTCCGTCACATAGGTCGTGTCGGGCAGGACGCGCGAGATCGCTTCCAGAACCATGACGCTCGACGGCGTCGTCTGCTTGCGCTTGGCGAGCAAGCCGAGACCGGACGAGTCGCCATTGGCATCGAGACGCAGCGCGGCGCGGCGCTGCGAGATGCGGTGTTGCAAGTCCTCCTGCTCGGATTGCAGCCATCCGCCGACATAGACGTTGAGCAGCAGGGACACCGCGGCCGCAGCCGCCGTCGCGGCCAGGCCGATGCGCAACAGGCGCGGCACGGCAGGTCCGGCAAGGCCGCGCAGCGATCTGTCGAGCAGCGTCACCTGCTGGGGGGCGCCGTCGCCGCCAATCGCCGGCGCCGAGACCGCAACGGTGGCGGCGCCGAGCATCCTGGCCATCCGGATCAGCGGATCGACCTTGCTCGCCGCGGTCGCACTGAACGCAACTTCGATACGGTCATTGGAGATCGACTGCGGCGGACCCCAGCCAAAGACCGCATCGGCGGCGGTCCATGGCGTCAGCCGGTCGACCTGCGCGCGGATCATGCCATCGAGGAAGTCGCCCGCCTGGCTCGGGAAATCGAGCACGCGGCTGACGATTTGATCAGATCGCAAACGCACCTCGATGCGGCTGCCGTCGAACGCGGTCTTCCACTCTGTTGACAGCGGAGGCTGCGGCGCATCTTGATCGAGCCGAAACGAAACCGGAGCTGACGGCGAGCCATCTCTCGCCGCGGTGGCGCGGGCTGTGAACGTACCGTCGGCATTCTCGTCGAGCTCGACGCTCCGCCGGCGCATGAACCTGCCCGCGACGCCGTCGACGGCGGTCGCGACCGCGCCGATCCATTGCTCGAACCATTGCCGTGCTCCGGCGAGTATTGCCATCAACCTCTCCTCCGCGGCAGAACCGTGCTTCGCGGCTCGACATCGTTCTGCCAGGACAACACACGATATGGCTCGACCTTGTCGCCGAGCGCAATCACCGCTTCAGACGTGGTGCGGTGACCGTTGCGGAACCCGATCGAGATTGCGATGCGGTAGCATGGGCTCTGCGCCGTCGATGCCGCAGTTTGCGGGTTCGGCGCCTGCGATCCGGCACTGAGGCTGCCGTTCGGCGAGGGAGCAGGCGCGCCGAAGCCGTCCTGCTGCTTCCCCGATGCCTTATCCACGGCAAGAGCCACTTCCGGCGCGGCGATGGCCGGATCAACATCCGGACTGCCGTTGAACACCGTCACGAACGGCAACACACGATCGACGAAGGCTTCGGGGATGCCGGCGACCAACGCCAGCTCATTGACATGGGTGAACAGCCCCTGCCGCGGCGAATAGCCAAGCGCGTTGTAGCGCGCGGCCTCCACATTCTCGCTGCCCGGCGCGGGCCGGGTTCGCCAGCCAACGATCCGGTCGGCGTATTCGCTGGCGGCGTCCTTTCGGGCGCCAAGCACGACGAAGAGGCCGATCAGCATCTCCTTCGACGCGTAGTTCAGGTCAACGCGGCCGGCCTCCGACGTGAAGGAGACACCGACGCTGGCGTCATCCAGCCCGAAATGAAACGCCCCGTACTGCGGCCGCGTCTTCTCATCCGTCAGCGTCAGCTGATAGGCGGTGAGTTCGAGCCCGGCCGACACCAGCGCCTCGGTCTGCAGCGACAAGTCGCTGGCCGCCAACGCGCGCGCCGACGCGGCAAGATAGGCCGAGAAGATGATCGCCAGCGACGACAGCGCGAGCAGGATCCAGAGTACTGCAACGATGACGAAGCCGCGATTGGCCGGCGATCGGCCGATATTATTGCCGGACGTCGCCATCACGTCTTCCCCTGATCGGTGGCACCGTCGGAACTTTGCTTGTCACCGCAATTGCCGTCCGGCTTGGTGCAGTCGCTCGGAATCTGGACATGGACCGGGGCGATGGTCGAAACCGACAGGACGCGCTGGCTCGCCGCATCACGCACGGTCAACCGGATCATCGCCGGCAGCTTGTTGGCATCCTTCCACACGCTCTTCCAGGCCCGGTCGGCACCGGCATAGGCGAACGACAGGCGATAAGGTGCGCGCAGCAGCACGACCGGGCTTCCGAGATGCACCTGCTCCGACAGCGAAACCCCGTCGGCCAGCGGCGTGAAGCGCGCCTGCGAACGAACCGTGACGAACTCGCTGCGATCCTGGGTTTCACCAAGGTGCACCACGTCGAGCCCCGGCCCCGCATTCGGCCCCACCGACGTGCGCACGAACGTGACCGACAATTCCGATCCGTCGAACAGCGGCTTGTGGGTATCGCGGTTGGCGGCAACGAACTCCGCCGCGGCGAGATCGGCACCGATCCGCTCCAGCGCGATCCCGATCAATTCGCTGCGCTGGATCCGGTCGAGCCCCCGGTTCCAGCTCGGCAGCCATTGCGCCGTGATGCTGGCGAGCGCCGATAGCAACAGCCCCATCAGCGCCAGCGCGACGATGGTCTCGATCAGCGTGAAGCCACGCTCGCCCGTTCGTTGTGCTGTGCCTGCCGGGGTCATTCCGAAGACCTCGGCATCAGGCGCACGGTGCGAATGTCGGACAATGCACCGCCCGGAGACTTGACGCGAATGCGCACCAGCTCCGGCGCCCAGGGTACGTTGCCCTCGGGCACCGTCCAGTCGCCGCCGAGCGGACTGACCTCGATGGTCCAGCGGTAGCCCTCCGCCTGCCCCGTCGACGTGCCGGACTGCAATTCGGCGCGCGGTGGAATGCCGACCGTCATCAATGTGCGCACCGCCTGCATCAGCGCGACGTGCTGCTCCATCGCCCGGACGCCGCGCGTCTTGACGCCCATGACCGCGCCGATCGCAACGATCGAGACAGCCACCAGCGCCAGCGCCACCAGCACCTCGATGATGGTGAACCCGGCGTCAGTGCGGTTAGTTGGCGGCGACGTCGCGAGCAACGATTTCAACCCTTCCGGTGAGCCAGTTGACGCGGACCTCATATCCCGCATCGAGCCGCGTCAGCGCGATGGAGCCGCCGCAGGAACCGCCATTGGCGAAGAAGCGGATGGTCGACAGTGCGGCGCGGCGCTGGCAGCTCTGCGGCAGCACCGCATCGAACCGCACGTCATCGGGGATTCGCACCGTCATGCGCGACGCGCCGGAGTGGATCACCCGGTTCGCCGCATCGACCAGCGTCGCAACGCTGGTGCTGCGCTCGATGGCGGCATTGCGATCGGCCTTCAGCAGCGTTGCGGTCTGCAACGCATAGGCCTGCAAGCGCGATCGCGAGGTCTGATGCGGAATGAACGGGAGCAGCACGGCCGCCAGCAGCGCGATGATGGCAAGCACGCACACCATCTCGAGCAGGGTGAAACCGCGCTGCGTCGCATCAAACATGCTCGCCATACATCCTTATTGGTCGTTGTTTGCGGCTGTCGTCTTTTCGAGCGAGATATCGGCCGAGGTGCCGCTGCCGCCCTCCTGACCATCAGAGCCATAGGAGACGATGTCGTAAGGTCCGTGTTCGCCGGGCGAGCGATAGAGGTAGGGATGATTCCAGGGATCGCTCGGAACGCTGCCGCCCTTCAGATAGGGGCCATTCCAGGCGGCGACGCCCGGCGTGCGGCGGACCAGCGCGGCAAGTCCCTCCGCCGTGGACGGGAAGCGTCCGGCGTCGAGGTAGAACAGGTCGAGCGCGCTGGAGAAGCTCTGCAACTGGATACGCGCGGTCTTGACCTTGGATTCGCTGAGATAGTTGAGCACGCGCGGCCCGATCAGCCCCATGATGAGGCCGATGATCGCGATCACCACCAGCATCTCGACGAGGGTGAAGCCTTCCTCCCCCGAACGTCTTGGCGGTTGTGAGCGCGCCGGATCGCGTCCCGCTCGCATGGAGAATGTTTCGATGATCGTGTTGCGCGATATCATGACCGATGACCCCTGCTCTAACCGACTAGCTGCGTGACCGAGAGCAGCGCCGTCATGACCGATACGATCAGACCGCCGACGACGGTGCTGATCGTGATGATCGCCAGTGGACCGACGATGCCGACGACGCGGTCCAGGCTGCGCTGCAATTTTGCTTCGTAGAATTCCGCGACCCGCCCGGCCAGCACCGGCAGCTGCCCGGTCTCTTCACCGAGCCGCAGCATGCGGACCGCCATCGGCGGCAGGCTGTCCGCCACGGCGAGCGCGTCCGACAATTTTCCGCCATGGCGGACGCGGTCGGCAGCAGCGGTCCAGTTCGCCCCGCTCCCGGTCACCGCCATGATGTCGACGAGGATGCGCAACGCGGCCGTGAGGTTGACGCCGCTGCCGAGCAGGACGCCCAGATTGCGGCAGAACAGGCTCGCGCGATAGAACTGGAAGGCGCTGCTGATGCCCGGCACCCGCGAGATCCCGCTGACCAGCGCGGCGCGCACGCGCGCCTGCCGCAGCAGCCACCAAGCGAGCGCAATCGTGGCCGCACTGATCAGGCTCGCCGCCGTGGCATTGGCCCGCAGGAAATCCGACACCGCGATGAAGCTGGCGAGCGCCGTATCCGACTTGCCGCCGAAATCGCCCAGCACGGTCGAGAATTGCGGCAGCACGAACAGCAGGAAGAACAGCATCACGCCGGATGCCGCGACCAGCACGAAGGCCGGATATTGCATGGCGTCGGTCAGCTTGCGTCGCATCTGCTCGGAACGCGCGCGCTCGGTCCCCAGCATCTCGAGCACGGAGTCGAGCGTGCCGGAGATTTCCCCCACCCGGACCAGGGCGATGTACATCGGCTGGAACAGGGTCGGATGATCCGCCACCGCATCGGCAAAGCTCTCGCCGGTGAGCAGGGCTGCGCGGATCTTTGCCACCACCGGACGCATCCGGCCGACATCGGCATCGCCGGACAAAAGCTCCAGGGCATCGTCGAGACGGGCGCCGGCCTTGAGCAGCAGCGCGAGATCGCGCGTGAAGGTGGTGACCTCGGCTGCACTCGGCCCGCCGAACAGGCTGCCGCCACCGGCTGCGCCGGATGCGCGCTTGTCCTCGGTGGTTTCGATCGGGAGCAGCTTGAGATATTCGATCCGCCGCGCCACCTCAGCCGCCGTCGGAGCCGAGATCGTGCCGTTCACGATCTCGCCGGCCTGGGTCAAAGCGCGATAGCGATAATTCGGCACGGCGTCACCGCACCGTTGCAACGCGGAGGATCTCGGCGGGCGAGGTCAATCCGGCGCGGCATTTGGCAACCCCGTCATCGAGCATCGTGGTCATGCCCGCCCGGATCGCCATCGTATCGATCTTCATTCCGTCGCTTCGCTCTCCGATCAGTTCGCGCAGTTCATTGGATAATTCGAGCAGCTCGAACACGCCGAGACGGCCGCGATAACCGGTCGCGCCGCAACGCTCGCAGCCGCATGGCTCGTGAATGATCTCGCCTTCCCGGAATCCGAGCGCGGTGAGCCGGGGATCCTCGGTGAAATCGGCCGTAGCCAGCGACCGCGCCGCCTTGCAGCGCTCGCACAATTGCCGGACCAGGCGCTGCGCGATCACGCCGCGCAGCACCGAACGCAGCAGATAGCCTTCGACCCCGAGGTCGAGCAGGCGCGGCACCGCGGCGGCCGCGGTCTCGGTGTGCAGCGTCGTCAGCACCAGATGCCCGGTCAGCGCCGCATGCACCGCGACATGCGCGGTCTCGGAATCTCTGATTTCACCGACCATGATGACATCAGGGTCCTGGCGAACGAAGGACCGCAGCGCGGTGGCGAAGGTCAGACCGATCGCCGGCTTGACCTGGGACTGGTTGACGCCGGGGATCTCGTATTCGACCGGATCCTCGATCGTCAGAATCTTGCGGCTGGGCTCATTGAGGATCGAGAGGATCGTCGCCAGCGTCGTGGTCTTGCCGCTGCCGGTCGGCCCCGTGATCACGACCATACCGTACGGCAGCTTCAGCAGCCGCCGCAGCTTGGCTTCGTCAGACTCCGAGAAGCCCAGCTTTTCGACGACCAGCAGGCCGCGATCCTTGGGCAGGATGCGGATGACGGCGGATTCGCCGTGTTGCATCGGCATGATCGCGACGCGGATATCGATGTCGGTGCGCCCGACCCGCAGCCGCGCCGCACCGTCCTGCGGCAGACGGCGCTCGGCGATATTGAGGTTGGCGATGATCTTGATGCGGGAGACCACCGCCTGCGGCAGCACCCCCGACAGCGCCGCGACCGGCCGCAGCAGGCCATCGATGCGCAAGCGCACCATGAGGCCGGCGGAAAACGGCTCGATGTGGATGTCGCTGGCGCGCAGCTCGACGGCCTTCTCGATCAGATCGTTGACCGCGCGCACCACCGGCGCACCGCTGGCGAGATCGCGCAGGCTCTCGATGTCGTCTTCCCGGGGCAGCGCCGCCGCCGTATCGGTGGACTCGGCCTCCTCAGCGCTGGAAGAGTTGTTCAGCGCGATGGCGACGTCTTCCGACGATGCCACCTTCACATTGATGCCGGCGCCAAGCACGATCTGCGCCGCCCGCAGCGTCGCCTGGTCGGTCGGGTCGACGACCGCGAGGATAGTGCTCCCATCGGCCGTTCGGCACGGATAGACCATGGTCTCGCGCAGGAAGCGCGGCGAGAACGCCCCGACCAGCGGTTCGGCCGAGGTCATCTCCTGGAGCGTCAGGCGGCCGAGCGCGAAGAAGCGCGCGGCCTCGTCGGCGAATTCGGTCGGTGCGAGGCTGGTGACCTCCCACAACTTCAGTTGCCTGGCGTCGGCACCCTGCCCGCTCCGCTCCGCCGATCCGTCGATCGGCGCCAAATGATTGTTCTGGCGCAGATAATCCACGAACCGAACGGACAGGTCGTTGGCCATTCTCGATATCCCGCCACACTATCCCGGATCAGTCCGTGCCATCCGCCGCCGCGTCGGCTCCCGGCAATTCTGCGGTTATCGATCCGAAGTGTGACAGCTGTGCGAAGTCACATCGTTCGCCTGGCTCAAGAAACCTTGACGTGGCATCGCGGACACGGCGGCGCGCCGGCTGCGCAGATTTGGTGCGATGCGATGGTCAGGTCGCGAACGACAATCATGTAACCAATTTATTTCTGTCATGTTCGATCGCTAAGAGTCCCACCGGGGTAGGACCGATCGTCGCACGCCGTCGAAATTTCAGTTAGTCAGAGCGAAGGGCCTTCATGCACCGCGTAGGCACAGTGGGCCGCTGCCCGACGATCCGTGGCGGCCTGGCAGCCATTTTTGCCCTGACGTCGCTGGGGTTGCTGGCGTCCTGCAATTCCGCGACGGTCGGCGAGAGCGTGGACGCGTCCCAGGTCGACGTCACCGACAAGGTGCGATCGCTCGATCTCTTGCCGCGCCAGCCGCAACCGGTGAGCGGGCTGGCGGCGACGGGCGGCGGCCAGGGCGGCAGCGTCCGCACGGCGATGTATGAGGGAAGCGAAGTAACCGGGGTCGCCGACGCGCGGCCGCAGCCGGCCTCGAACGGCAATGGCTTCGATCTGAATTTCGAGAGCACGCCGGTTGCGACCGTCGCCAAGGTCGTGCTCGGCGACATCCTGCATGTCGGATACACCATCGACCCGCGGGTGCAGGGCACGGTGAGCCTGGTGTCGGTCCGCCCGGTGCCGAAATCCGACATGGTCTTCGTGCTTGAAAACGCGCTTCGCCTGAGCGGTGTGGTGCTGCTGAAGGATACCGCGGGCTATCGCCTGACGCCGCTCGGCGACGCCGTCGGCGGCGGCCGCGTCGATGCCGCGGCGGCCAATCCCGAACCCGGATTCGGCATCTCGGTGGTCCCCCTGCAATATGTGTCGGCCCAGACCCTGCTGAAGCTGACCGACAGCTTCGCCACCAGGGCGGGCTCGATCCGCGCCGACACGACGCGCAATCTGCTTCTGATCCAGGGCACCGGCGCCGAGCGCCGCACCGCGGTCGACACCGTGCTCAGCTTCGACGTCGACTGGATGCGTGGCCAATCGGTCGGCATCTTCCCGATCTCGAGCGGCTCGCCCGCGCCCGTTATTGCGGAGCTGGAGAAGATCGTCGATTCCGGCGAGAACGGCCTCAGCCAGAACGTCATCAAGTTCATGCCGATCGCACGCCTCAACGCGGTGCTGGTGGTGACCAAGAAGCCGGACATGCTGCACACGGCGGCGACCTGGATCAAGCGCCTCGACCGCAACGACACCGCGCGCACTTCGGTCCATGTCTACCGCGTCAAATACGGCGATGCGCGCCAGATCGCTCGGGTTCTGACCGATATGTTCCTCGGCGGATCGTCCGGCAATTTGCTCGATAGCGCCGACAGCCAGCTCGCGCCCGGCTCCGGCACCTCGTCGACATCAAGCGTCGCCGACCGTCTGTCTGCGAACGGCAACTCGGGCTCGAACTCGAACAGCTTTGCCTCGCGCGGCACGTCGGGGACAGGCGCAACGGGCCAGGGCCTCGGCCAGGGATTTGGCGCCGGCGGGCAAGCGAACAATCCCAATCAGGGCCAGGGCAACAATGCCGCGCTGGATAGCGGACGCGGCGCCAGCTCGGGCTCAGGCAACGGCCAGCCCGTCATGCAGGACGTGCGGATCACGCCCGATGTCGTGAACAACAATCTGCTGATCTATGCCGACCAGGCCAACTACCGCATCATCGAGGCGACGCTGCAGCAGATCGACGAGCCGCAGCTCCAGGTCGCGATCGACGCGACGATCGCCGAGGTCACGCTCAACAACACTTTGTCCTATGGTGTGCAGACCTATCTCACCAGCAGGAACCTCGGCCTGAAGCCGAACATGGGCTCGTTCACGGGCACCCAGGCCACCACGGCGCCCGCGACCACCACGGACGCGACCACCGGGGCCGTCTCCGTTGCAGGCTCGGTCACCAATGCCTTCATCAACCGCGCCTTCCCGGGCTTCAACTTCCTGATCGGATCCGAGACGCAGCCGAGCCTCATCCTGGATGCGCTGCATGCCGTGACCAGCGTCAAGGTGCTCTCCAATCCGTCGCTGGTCGTGATCAACAACCAGGTCGCGACGCTGCAGGTCGGTGACGTCGTCCCGGTGTCGACCGGCAGCGCGACGGTGCTGACCGGGAGCAATACGGTGGTCAACACCATCGACTATCGCAACACCGGCATCATCCTGCGGGTCTCGCCGCGCGTCAGCGTGAACGGCACCGTGCGGCTCGATGTCGAGCAGGAGATCAGCAACGTTCCGCAGACCAGTGCGAACAGCCTGACCCCGACGGTGTCGGAGCGGCGGGTCAAGAGCCAGATCGCGGTCGCCAATGGCCAGACCGTGCTGCTGGCGGGCCTGATCAGCGAACAGCAGAGCGGCAACCGCAATGCGCTTCCCGTGCTTGACCAGATTCCCGGCCTCGGTGATGCCTTCGGACATCAGAGCAACGGCACCCAGCGCACCGAGCTGATCATTTTCATTCGCCCGCAGATCATCCGCAACGGTTCCGACGCCCAGATGGTGGCCGAGGAGCTGCGATCGAAATTGCGCGGCAACATCGCAACGACATCGACCAATGCGCCGATCACCACCGCCTATCACTGAGCCGGGCAACACGCTGCGCCACATGCGCACGCAACGGACCGCCCTCTGCGCCTCGCTTGCGGTCGCGCTTTGGGGCATGACCGCGTCCGTCGCGAGCGCCGACAGCGTTGCGCGCGGGACGGCCGCCTTCCATCGCGGCGACTATGTCAGGGCGTCCCGGGAGCTCGCGCCGGCCGCCGACCGCGACAACCCAAGAGCCCTCGGCATGCTCGGATTCATGTACGAGCACGGCTTCGGCGTCCCGCAGGCCTATGATGCCGCCGCCGATCTCTACTATCGCGGCGCGGTGCAGGGCGATCCGTTCGCGCAAGCCATGCTCGGCCTGATGTACGACAAGGGCCACGGCCTTCCGAACGATTATGTGCTGGCCTACAAATGGCTCAATCTGGCGGCGGCCCGCACCGGCGGGCGGCAGCGCGATGCCTATCTCCGATTCCGCGATGCGGTTGCTTCAAAGCTCTCGAGGAATGAGATCGTCGCGGGTCAGCGGTTTGCATTGGGATGGGTCCCCGGCCGACCGGCGCCGGACGTGCACCTGACGGTCAAGTAATCGTCGATCGCTATCCCCGGGTCTGCGCTCGCGGCGCTGGCGATTCCGGGAGAGCGCGCTCGCTTTCCCGGAAGTCGTCCATTCGCGCGCATCACCTGCCGGACGAGCCCGTCGCATCGCCGAGCCCGATGACCTGGAAGGCGCTGTTCTCGTTGTAGCTCTGTTTCTCGCGCGGTTTGCGCTGCTGCTCCGGCGGATCCTGCGGCGGGCTTCCGTCGCCGCCGCCATAGCCGAGCACTTCGACGATCACGACCGACGGCTGGTCATTGTTCTTTGGCGGTGGCGCCGCGGCCTGCTGGCTGGCGGCGGTGGTGTTTGACGCTGATGTCAGCGCCCCAACCGGCGGCCCCTGCACCGTCGGAATGCCGGTCGAGGTGCCCTGCACCTGAATGTTGGCGGCGTTGACCACCTGCAGCGCGGCGAGATTGACGTTGCCCGAGACGCGGATGCCGGCTTCGCCGGCGTCGATGGTGCCGAGCGGCGCGATCAGATCGATATTGCCGGGCGGAACTTCCGGGATCGGATTGAGCGTCGCGATGCCGGCGCCGGCCGAAGGTGTGGTCGGCGACAGCGCGACGTTGCCATAATTGTCGTAGACGCGCCGGGGCGGGGTGAAGATCGTCGTCGTCTTCGAGCCGCGGCCGGCGTTGATGTCGCCCGTAGCCGACCAAACGACGATGTTACCGCCGAACGTGGTCATGATCCGGCTCTGGCCGAGCAGCACGCTGCCGAGCGAATAGACGTCGACGTCGCCCGAGCCCTGCGTGATCAGGCCCGCATTGGCGCCCGGCGAGACGCCTTCCACGCCGATGATGGTCTTGCCGCCTGGATTGAGGATCTGGATATCGCCGCCGAAATCGGTATGGATGCCGGCGTTGGCGAGATAGGTGCCACCCGTTCCATTCGGCGCGATGCCACTGAACATCGTGATGTCGCCGCCATAGGTGATCGGCTTGCCCAGCGGCTCCGTGCTGGGAAACAACGCGGCGATGGCATTGCGGCCACGCAGGTAGCTGCCGAGCCGCGGACTTGCGAGCGCGCCTGTCTCCTCGCGTCCGCCGGCGGTGAGCTCCGCGAAATAGACCTGGCGGACGAAAATGCTCTGCTGCTCGCTCGACAGCCCCAGGAAGAACTTCAAGGCGTCAGTGCTCGAACCCGTGAAGCCAAACATCTTGTTCAGCCAGGCGATGAGCTGCTGATCGTAGGTCTGAACCACCTTGCCGCTGCCGGCGAGCGGCGTGCCGTCCACCGGAAGCTGGTTGGCCGGATCGAAATAGAGCCTGGCGAAACCTGCATAATCCGGCCCCTTTGGGCCGACACCCGCGAGCACCCAGATGCTGGCCCCCTCCGACCTGGTCGATGCGTTCGCACCGAACAGCGGGCCGACGCTTTGCAGCATCCCGTAATAGCCCTGATACAGGTTGCGGCCCGCCTGCACATCCAGCAGACCCGAACCGGCGACGGTGACCGATTGATAGATGATGTCGCGACCGGCCTTGATGAGGGAGACGTAGCCGGAATTGTCACCGGCGTTGGCGAAGGACAAGTCGGGGTTGTTGAAGATCGCATCCGGCGTCGGGCCGGTGCCGACGATATCGCGGCCGGCGATGATCTCGAACGGCTTGGCGGCAGTATACCAGGTCGTGGGCGACGGCAAGAAACCCAGATTGGTTTGGGGCGGCATCCCCTGGACCTGTCCGATGGTCAGGTCGACGATGTCGACGCCGGCATAGACCAGCGCGGGCTGATTGTCGCCGGCATGCAGATTGGTCAGCGGCGTGTCGGGGCCGAAGGCAATCGGAATGCCATCGGTCAGACGGTTTGGCGCTGTCGGACTGGCATTCGTGCTCGTTACCGAAGTGAACACGGGATGGAAGGGCGTGGCGAGTGTGATCATATCCGCACCCGATATCGCCACCACCTGGCTCGAGCCGTAGATCGAGCCCGCGGCCAGAAGCGCGAGTTGCCCGAACGGCGAAGGTGCGAGCTCGAGCGGAGCGAACGACAGCGTCCCTCCGGGCTCCGCAAAGCGAATGTCGCCATTGGCGGAGACCGCGATCAGCGTGCCGGGATAGAAGGCGATACTGCTGATGCCGCCGCCGGCGAGATTTCCGTCCAGCGCCGCGACGTCGCCGCCCGCGGCGTACAGGCTGATCGCGGTCGCTGGCGTCCACAGCGTGAAGCGCGATTGCCCACCGCCCGTGATGAGCGAGGTCGTGCCGTCAGCGTTCCGCACCGTGTAAGGGGTTTGGTTCTGATCGACCGGATCAGCCATGCCAGCATCGCCGGCGCCGCCGAACACGAGATCGCCGCGCGTCGTGATGCTGACGGTGCCGTCACCCGGCGTGAAGATCGGTCCGGGGACCTTGATCGAACGCTTGAAGACGTTCGGATCGACGGCGCGCGGGTCGTACGAGGTGAAGGCGGCGCCGCTCAGGTTCGGCGCCAGCCCGCCGATGGCGCCGGCGTTCACGACGATGTCGCCGCGCAGATTGGTGATCGAGCCGTAATAGTCCGGTACCTGCACCGCGTAGCCGGGCACCACGGAGTTGAGCTTGCCGCCGATCCGCACCGTGAGATCGCCGCCGCCGGTCTGAACCAGGGTCCCGTCGGACAGCACCCGCCCGGTCGAGGCCACCGCGAGATCGAGACCGGTCGACCCGTTCCCCGTCACGCCGGCATTGCCGCCCGCGACCAACGTCAAATTGCCACCGCCGAGCGTGCCGATGCCCTGGAAGCCGATCAACTGCCGGCTGTTATTCCACGCATATGTCTGGGCATAGGAACCGAAATTGATCCACCAAGCGGTCGGATCGATCGACAGACCGCCGCCTTGCCGACCAAGCCAATTGCTGGTGAGATTCGAGTCCACATAGCGGGTGTTGTTATTGAAGATCTGGATGCTACCGGTGACATCCCCCTGCGCCAGGAGCAGAACGTCGCCGCCATGTTCCGGATACCAGGCATGAACACCGCCGCGGCCCGCGGTGCCGATCACGTCGTACGGATTGCTTCCGTCCGCCGCCAGGAACGGCGCGGATTGCGTGCCGGCGGTGTACACGCCATAGGGCGTGGCCTCGCTGAAGCTTCCACCCGCCAATAGATCGAGGCTGCCCGTACCGGTACGAAGCACGCTGAAGAACGTTCCGTTGAGCGACGAATTGTACGCCGGATCGCTGAGCGAGAGATTGCCGTGCCCGTTGAGCGCCTGCAGCGCACGTTGGTCGGCGGCGGCAAGATCTGCGCCGGCAACCAGTCGAACCGACGCGGAGAGCGAACCTGGCGCCAGCATGAAGGTTGCGGCCGACGTAGCCGAAGCGCCTGGAATTGCCGGGCTGCTCACAATTCCAACGGTGGGCATGTTGCCGGGCTCGAACGCGAATCCATAGCTGTTGCTTGCACTCAGTATGGTGCCGGCCGGAACAGTATCACCGGGATTGTAGGCGTGATTGTTGGAGTCGACCAGATTGCCCCACCAGTCGAAGGTCCACCAGTTGTAGAAAGCGTCGTTTGGAATCGTCCAATCATGCACGACATAGACATCGGTATTCGGATCGAACCAGTAGGAATAGCCGCCGGATGAGCGTTGCGTGAAGTACCGACTGTTGGTGACGTCAAAGATCGTAAAGGAAGCCGGCAGCCCAGGCGACGACTTGAAACCGTCCGAGATGCTCCCCTTGATAGTCACATTGCCAGCGGCACGGATCACCAGCGCCATCGGTTCGCCGGCGCCGTAGGTCGCCGAGTTCGGATCGCGATCGGCATTCGCGCCGTAGCGATACTTCGCGAGGTCGATATCGCCCGAGGTCGACAGATCGCCGCTCGAAGTGATCTGAACGCCCGGCTGCAGATGATAGGCACTGCCGTACACTGACAGCCCCGCAACGCGCGCCGACAATCCTGTATTGCCGAGTGCCGCGTTGATGAAGGTCGTGCTTGCGGTGTCGTAGCCGTCGAGCGTGGCCTGGGTGATGGTGCTGCCGTCCGGCAGATTGTAGGTCCAGAAGGCGTTGAGCGCGATGCTATAGGCGCCCTTGATGTTGAGCGGACCTGCGGCGTTGATCGCGATATCGCCGGAAGTTTCGCCGGTGCGCCGCGCATTCAGCACCACATCGCCATAGGCGACGCCGTTCGGGCTGGTGAGATCCATCGTCGCACCGGGAGACAGCGTGAGCATGCCGCCGGCGGCGGTCAGTTCGATATGGCCGCGATTCCTGGCTTCGATCGGCTGGCCGTAGCTATCGGTCTGCAACACCGTGCCGTGGACATCGAGCACCGCGCTGGAGGTAAGCGTCAGGCCATTGCCCGCAGAGAGCCGAATGGTCCCGGGAGCAAAGCCGGACGCATCGATGGTGCCGGCAACTGTCAGGCTTCCGCCATCGACGGAGACCATGACGTTGCGGGCCTTGACGCCGTCGCCGATGACGAGATTGCCGTTACTGATCTCGAAGCTGCGGGCATCGAAGAAGTCGCCAGCATTCAGCAGCGCGTTGAGCGCAGCAAAATCGAGCGTACCGGCAATGACGCTGAAGTCGCCGCTGCCGTGACCACCCGTCGCGGCACCATTGAGCACGCCGTTGAGCGCCACAGGCCCACTGCCCGCGCTGATGCTGACTGATCCGGCATTGGCGTTGACGGCGGAGACGTCAATGACGGAGCCCGCCGCCTGCGTCAGACCACCCTGCGCGCTGTTGAAGATCGCCGTGCCGCCGAAGCCATAAACCGTCGCCTTCTGGATCGTCGACGGCTGGCCGCTCAGATCGATCCGACTGCCGCCGCCGAGCGTGATATCGCCCGTCGCATTGACCACGAGCTTGCCGCTCCGCAGCAGGATGGTGCTGGCGATGGCGACGCTGTTGCCGGTGAGATCGATCTCGGCGCCCGCAACCGTCGAGCTGGCATTGCTCGGCGCGACGCCTGCGGGCGCGACGACATTGAGCGCGCCGCCTGCCGCATAGGCCATGATCGACTTCTGCACGCCGGTCAGCAGCGGCGTCGACAGCGTCAAATTGCCGCCCGTGCCGCTCTGGCCTAAGACATCAGCCGGATTGGAACTCGGCGATTGATAGACGAACAGCTTTCCGTTCCCGGCCGAGACGATCTGGGAACGGCCGGTGATGTTGACGTTGTTGAAGCCGTAAATCACGCGGCTTACCGACGAGTTGTCGAGCGAAGCGAATTTGCCGAAGTCGATCTCGTCAGCGAGGAGATCGAGCGTGCCGCTACCGGTCCCCGCTCCGCCCGCGACGACCGCCGGCGGCGTGGCGCCGGGCACTCCGTTCCAGGTGATCTTGTTGGCGGCGATCACGTTATGATCACCGGCCGCGCCATAGCCATAGATTGCCGGCGTGTTCAACACGAAATCGACGCCACTGCCGGTGGCGTCGAGGCCGGCGCTGCCGAACAGATTGATGACGTTGGCGGCGCTGAGCGTGATCGACTTGAGTGCCGGCGCTGCATGGAGAGGATCGCCGTGGAGCAGCGTGTTGAACAATGTCTGATCGAACAGCAAGCCAGATGGTGCGCCCGCTGCTGCGACAGTCGCGGCGTCGCCGATATTGATGCTGCCGACCGCCAGTGCGATGTTGCTTGATCCGAAATGGGCGGTTGGATCGATGCTGGAATCGCCATTGGTCGCAAGCGCCAGTGTCCCCTCGGAATAGAGCTGTGATCCGGCGCCGATCGTGATCGAGCCGGTGCCCGCACCGGATCCGAGGAAGTTCAGCGTGCCGTTGGATAGCGCCAGCACCGTGAGGCTGTTCGCCGAGTAGCTCAGGCCGGTGGATACGGAATCAAATGGCGCCGCGCCCCGCCCGATCGTGCTCAGCTCGACATCGTTCCCCACTATGATGTTGTTGCCCACGAAGAACAGCTCACCGGCCGTCAGGGTGACTCCGTCACGGATGAAGAGATTGGATACGCTGTAGGCAGACTGGAGAAGCAACGTGCCGTCAATGATCGACGCGAAGCCATTGACCGTCAGGCGCGGGGCCGCGATCGCATTCAGGTCGGAGGCGCGGACCGAGACGCCATCAAATCCCGCTGTCGGCACATCGGCATAGATTTCGCCGACCCCCGCCAGCATCGCCTGACCCGCATTCCCGTCTTGCGCGCCCTGGAACAGAGCCGTGCCGTTGAAGGTGAGCGCGGATTCGCCTGTCGGGGATGTCGGCGTCTCGAACAGCAGCACCAGCGCCTTGCCGTCGGCCGGCAGCAGCGGCCGCACGCCGCCAAACTGGGCCACGTTCGCGATCAGGAAATCGCTGTAGCCCTGCTCGTTGTACTGCGAATAGTTGCGAACTGATGTGCCCGTGGTGATCAGCGCCGTCACCGGCAGGCTGCTTCTGATCGCGGTGTTGGCAATCCCGGTCGAAACCAAGGCGGCGTAGGTACCGTTGCCGATCGATATCGGGCTGCCAACCGATGTCGTGCTGTTGCCACCGAGTTCAACACGGTATGCGCCCGGCAGGAGCGCGTAGTTGGATGGCAGCAATGTGTAGGTCCCGGCGGGTAGTCCGGGAACGCCGGCAGGGATGGTCACCTGCTGACCGACCACCGGATCACCCGCGCCATTCTCGGGCGCGACCGGTGCATAGCTGGACTTGTAGCCAGGCAGGATGGCGTAGACTTTGTCGCTGGCCTTGCTGACAGGTGTAGCGGGGTTGGCGTTGACAAGCGGGGTGTTGAGAACGTTGACCGAACCGCCGCGTCCGGAGACGAAGCCGGCACCGCTGAGCGTACCGCCCCCCGACATGTCGAGGATCGCGCCGCTCGCTACATTGATCGACTGCCCATCCAGCATGATGCCGGATTGAGCCCAGTTGATGCCGAAATTGGTCAGACTGAGCGGACGGACGCTGGTTCCGTTATAATTGTAAGTGACGCCATCGACCGTGCCGCCATAGGGAATGGTCAGGCCTGCCATCGATACGGAGGTCAGGCTGCCGGGCAGCAGATCGACGCGCGGCGTGTAGACGGGCCATCCTGTGCCGAACGTCAGGGCGCCGAACGGCGCGCGAACGATGCCGCCCTGTTCGACGACCGGTGCCTGGAAAGCGAGGCTGCCGAAGACCGACAATGGCGCGTCCGGAATGGTGTCCGTGGTGCGTCCGATGGTCAGCGTCGTGGTCGGATCGGAATTGCCGCTGCCAGCGATCACGACAGCGGTGGTGTTGGTCGCGGGATAGACTTGCGCGGCGAGAAGGTCGAGATTGCCGCTGGTGGACAACTGGGTCGCGATGACCCCGGGCATCGACAGGAAGCGGATATCGCCCTGGCTGATCAGTTTCGTCGTCAGGAACCCGGGCGCATACATGTTGTTCGGTGAGCGCGCCGAAAATCCAATGAGTCCCTGGATGTCGATCTGGTTTGCGGCGGCCTCGAACGTGGCCGTGGTCGGCAAGGCCGCCCCGGCGGGATTGCGGATGCTGCCGCTGACGGTTCCGTCAGGGACAACGGCCGTCGCTTCACGAAACAGGATGTAGGGGGCCGACAGCTTCACGCTGCCGGTCGCGGCTGTCATCGAGAAATCGATCGGCCCGGACACTGGGGCCCCCGATGTGAAGGCCGCGGCCGTCAGGGTCAGGCTGCGGCCCAGCGCCAGGGACACGTTGCCCGAGAACTGCATGTAGTCGCCGGACGTGAGCGTCAGGCTGTCGAACCCGCCGGCCTTGACCATGTCGGCGCTCACGGTGGCCTGGCCGAACACCAGATGCGACGCCCCCGTGCCCGGAGCGATACCCGCCGGCAGCGAGGAATCCGGACGCGCCTGCACCACGGTCATCAGGCTTGGAACGATCACATTGGACAGCGCCGCGCCATTGGGGACGATATTCCCGTCGAAGTTCGGCGTGGTGAGCGCGATGGACAGATTGCCGCCGGAAGCGCCGTCTCCACCGGAGAAGGCGTGGACATCACCGTCGAGATAGAGACCGCTCTGCGATGCCAGCGTGATGGAGCCGCCGCTCGTTGTGAGTATCTGCGGTCGGCTTGACGAAGCCGCGCCACCCGCGGCGAGATCGATCGCAACCTGGGTGCCGTCGGCACTGAGTTCGGCGCCCGGGCGCAGGATCACGAAGGCGCCGCCGCCGTTGACAGTGATGGAGCCGCCGTCGGTCGCCCGCCCGAACAGATGTCCGGCCGTATCGGTCGCCTGATAGGCCAGGCCAGAGACATCGAGCTTGGCAGCAGCATCGACCCAGATCGAAACGCCGCGGCCGTTGCCGTTGAAGTCGAAGTTAAAGCCGCTCACGACCGGCGAACCGTAGGCATCATTGGTCAACGTGATGTTGCCGCCATGTGCGGTGAGGCTGCCGAACACGCTGATCTGACCGAAGGCATCGAGCGTGATGTTCTGGCCCGGATCGACGCTGACCGAGGCGCCGTCGCCAACCACGATAGCACCGCCGTTCACGAGAGGACCGGTTCCCGATTTGATCAGCGAGCGCAACGTGAGGCTGACGCCACCCCGCTGGCTCACCGTGGCCTTGACGGAATCCTCGGTGAACAGCGGCGGCGTCCAAAGTGTCAGTGCCGATGACGGATCAGTGCCGGAAAGTGATGCATAGCTGTTCGCCGTGAACCGGTAGACCGGCATCGCGGGCGCAACCGCGGTGTTGCTGGCCACCACAACACCGAGCCCGCCATTGATGTCGTAATTGGAGAATCCGGCGGTGAAGAACGAAGGATTGAGCGCCGGTGCTGCCCTGATCTGGACCGTCTGCGGCAGCACCACGCCGGCTGGAATAATGACCCCGACCGGATAGGTCATCGGCGTGGATTGAATCGATCCTGCGGCGTAGGTGATTTGATAGGGCGCGATTGGAATGCCGTTCGGAAAGACATTGGAGGGAATGACGGTTCCCGCCGGAATGCGGCCATTGCCGCTCCAGCCGGTGATGACCGTCCCGGCCGGGATCACATCGCCTGAGCTCCAATAATTCGTCCCGCCATTGCCGTTCTTGCTCTGGAGGGCATCCATGCCCTGCGGCACGGTCCAATCCGCACCGGTCGGCGCGGTCGGTACCGCGGATAACGTGACGTCGACCGGTATCGGCGCGTCGTACACCAGCGTGGTGAAGTTCAGCGTCAGCGCCGTCGGCAGGGGCTGCCCCGCCGGAATAGTCATGGCCTGCTTCAGCTTCACGGCCAGAGGCGCCGGTGTGCCGGCCGGCAAGATGCCCCCCGCCAGTTCAGCATTCTCGCCGATCACGATGTTGCCGGGCGTCGAGATCGTCAGCGCGCCGCCGCCGGTGACGCCCCAGGCGCGGATCGCACCGTCGAGAACCAGATTTCCGTCGCCCGGCGTTCCGGCACCCTGCTGCGTGTGCCCCGCAATGATCGTGACGTTGCCACCCTTGCCGCCCCGGGTCTTGCCACTGGAGAGAATGGCTCCGCCGGAGGACACATCGATCACGCTGCCGGCCGCGAGCGTGATGTCCTGGGTGGAATCGAAGGTGACATTGCCGCCGTCGAGGATGCCGAAGCCCGACAAGCTGTTCGGGTCGATCTGTGCATTGACCCACAGGCCGCGCGTGTCGATGACCGTGCCGGACTCCAGCGTCAGCGCTGCGCCTCCAGCCGCGTTCGTCAGCGTGACGGTACCGTTTGCACCGTTGAGAATGTTGCTGACCGTGACGCTGCCGGACCGCGCGGTGATGCCGGCCGCGATGTCGACGGTCGGCGCGATCAGCTTGACCTGCGCGCCCGGCGAGAATTGCAGCGGCGCATCGACCGCGATCTTGCTGGCCGTGTTGATGTTGAGGCCGCCGAGGCCGAAGCTGTTGAGCGTCGGCGCGTCGAAATAGGCGGTGTTGACGCGACCGGCCGGCAGCGCCGACGTCGGATCGAGATTGCCTGCCACCGGCGCTACTTTGCCGAACGACACATCGGTGTTGTAGGCGCCAGCCAGGCCATAGCCATTGTACTGCCCGAGCGCGAGCGTGCCGGCGAGCGGCACGGTGTTCTGCGTCAGCTTGTAGCCGTCGGTGACGCTGGTCGGGCGTTTGGCGGCCTGCGCTTCGCCGTCGATCACATTGGCGAGTATCGTGCCCTCGAACACCGAGGTCGGGGTCGCGAGAACGAGGCTGCCGGCGTCGCGGCCCACGGTGTAGCCGTTCTCCCAGCGCGAGCTGCCTTTGCCGAACGGACTGAGATAGACCTCGACGACGTTCCAGTGCGCGTGATTGACGATGAAGCCGTTCGCCACCGCGACATAGGTCAAATTGGCCGGGGCATCGTCGGCATTGTAGATGCGGCCGTCATTGCCGAGCAGCAGCGTCCGCCGCACATAGCCGCTCTGATACTGCACCGCTCCGCCGGAGATGTTGAAGATGGAGCCGCGCTGCGCCACCACCTCCGGCGCCGACAGGGTGATGGTGCCGCCCACCGCGGTCCATTCGCCGATCTTGTGGCCGGTATTGTTGAGATAGCCGGACATCTCGAGCAACCCGCCCGCGGTGTAGTAACGGTCCGTCGCATAGCCGCCGGTGCCGGCCGGCACCAGGGTCAGATCGCGGGCGTCGATCCACATGTTGCTGTTGATGAGCGTGCCGCTGTCGCGGTTCTGTGGGCTGTCGCGCAGCTCGTTGCCCTGGACGTTGACCTTGATCGAATTGGCCGACGCGGGCAGCACGGTGCCGCTAGTCCCGGAGACGTCGATGACCGATCCGCTTTCGGCGAACACGCGCTTGCCGGCTGCGGCCGTCACTTGGCCGCCCTGCGCCATGGTCAGCGAGCCGTTCCTGAAATCGATGGTGCCGCCGGTGACGATCTCGATGCGCGACTGATCGGGCCGATCGGACAGCGTCGAAAGATTGTCGAACTGGCCGGTCGCCAGCACATTCGGCTTGGCCGAGGCGATGAGGGCATCGCGCTGCGAATTGAGCGCGGTCACGCTCGGATCAATGCCGGACACCAGCGCGGCCGCCGCATCGGTCTCCGGCAGGATCAGGCTGATGCCGTGATTGGTCAGCGTGACGCTGCCGGTAGCGTCGAACGCCGAATTGAGCAGATGGATGGTTCCGCGCTGATTGACCGAGGTGGTGGAGAGCAGGATGCCATCCTGGGTGACGGCATGGCCGGCGAGCGTGATATCGCCCTGCTGGGCGAGGACGAGACCTGTGTTGGTGACGGTCCCGCTGCTGCTCCCACGATACAGCACCGGCGCGATTTCGTTGCCGCGCGTGGTCGAGTTCTGGTTGGCGTTGGTGCCATAGCCGGCGCGCAGGATGAAATCGTCGCCGGCCGCGAGCTGGGTCTGCCCCTTCGGCGTGGTGATGGCGCCGGCATTGTCGACTTCGGTGCCAATCAGCAGCACGAAGCCGCCGCCCGCCGTGACTGAGGACGGCGCATTGGTGGTGATCAGCGCGCCGCTCTCGACCACGATCTTGCCGCCGGCGCCGGTGAAGCTAGGCAGATAATTGGTGCCGCTCTGGGCCGAATAGATGCCATTGGTGAGGAATTGGCTGTCGGCGATATTGGCGCTTGACGCGATCAGCGAGCCGACATTGATCTGGCTCGCGCCGCCGAAGATGATGCCGTTCTGGTTGATCACCAGCACCTGCCCTGGCGCGGTGATGCGGCCGAGGATCTGGCTCGGTCCGGCATTGCCGACCACGCGATTGAGCGCGGTCCAGTTGCTGGCCTGCTGGTTGAAATTGAGCGTGGTCTGGCTGCCGACGTTAAAACTCTGCCAGTTGAGGATCGCCTGCGGCGCGGTCTGATTGACGGTGACCGTGGTCTGGCCACCGCTTGCGGCCTGGCTCGGCAGGGCCGCACCTTGCCAAAGGCTCGAGCCGGGCACAGCGCCCGGCGCAACCTGAAGCC
>NZ_JACMYP010000087.1 GCF_020889705.1 Bradyrhizobium altum
GAGGCCGGCGCGCCGGCGCCCTCGACCACCGTCTTCTCGATCGAGATCAGGGTCGCGACCGCGCGCTCGATCTGATCCTCGCTGACCACGACGATGTCGTCGACGAGATCGCGGACGATCCTGGTGGTGATCTGCCCGGGCGCCTTGACCGCGATGCCCTCGGCAAGCGTATCGCCGCGCATCGGCAGCTGCTCGCCTTTGACGGCATTGTACATCGACGGATAGAGCTGGGCCTGCACTCCGACGATTTGCACCGACGGCTTCAGCGCCTTGGCAGCCGTGGCGATGCCCGAGATCAGCCCGCCGCCGCCGATCGGCACCACCAGGATATCGAGCTCCGGCACCGCCGCGAGCATTTCGAGCCCGATCGTGCCCTGTCCGGCAATGATCAGCGGATCGTCATAGGGATGGATCAGGATCAGGCGGCGCTCGGCAGCATGCGCGCTGACGAACGCGAAGCATTCCTCCAGCGTCTGCCCGGTGATGATGACCTCGGCGCCGTGCCGCCTGGTGTTCTCGATCTTCACCATCGGAGTGCCAATTGGCATCACGATGGTGGCGGGGATGCCGAGCCGCTTGGCGTGATAGGCGACGCCCTGGGCGTGATTGCCGGCCGACATCGCGATCACCCCGCGCTTGCGCTCTTCGGGGGACAGCGCCTGCAGCCGGTTCAGCGCACCGCGCTCCTTGAAGGTCGAGGTGAACTGCAGATTCTCGAATTTGAGGAACAGGCGGCAGCCGCAGATCTCGCCCAGCGTGCGGCTCTCGTTGCACGCCGTGACCATGACCGAATCCCGGATCACGTCGGCGGCACGGCGCACGTCAGCAAGCGTGACGTCAGCAGGAGTTACGGCGGTAGTATCGGAAGGATGCGGCATCGGGTTTCGCTTTGGACCGTTTCGTCAGACGGAACCTAGCGTGTTTCGACGCCGAAAACGACCGCGCTATCGCTCGGTCAATGCCTCTTCCTCCGGCTTGGCCGGCCCGGCCAGCTCGATCTCATCGCATTTGGGGCAAACCAGCGCGGTCCGGAAATGCTTGTCGAGCACAATGGTGCGCGTCCTGCCGCACTGGCAGCGCATCGGCTTGTCCATGGAAGATCGACCCGGGTTCGAGATACAAGGAAAGCGTGCGCTTAGCTATCCCGGTCCGGTTAACCCAATATGACGTGCCGCCGGAAAAATCAGAAGAAGCCCGCGCTGAGATCGAGGCCATAGCTCGCCCTGAGCACCGCGACGAACAACGCCGCAAAGCCGAACAGCAGGACATGCCGGGCGATGCTGCTCCGAAGCGAATTGGCCGGAAACACGCGTGCGATCGATTGAGCCAAAGCAGTCATTTGCGACCTCCAGAGCCACGTCCCGAAGTTAGGTCGCGCGCAGGGCTATGAGGTTCAACGCGGCTCGCGGAACGGCCGGCGGCGCACCGATGCACTCGGCTCCGGGTTACGCTGTGGCCGTGCCCTGTTCCAGAAGCGGTGGCCGACCACGATCAGCTTGCCTTCTTCGCGGATCGCGGCCTCGGCCAATGGCTCAGGCGGCAGATTGTCTTGGGTGACGGCCTCCAGCGCGCGCAGGAACTCACGACCGACCGCTGTGATCTCCCAGCCTTCGACGTCACGCAGCACGTAACCATTGCTAAAGATGTCGAGTTCGGGAACCCGCGACGCCAGGCGCTTGATCCGCGCATGCCAATCGTCGCCGCTCGACGCGAGAATAGCGAGGTCATGCTTGAGTGAATCGAGCGTAGCTCTGCCGCTGACGTGACTGGCCAATATTTTTAAGATCGCAACCTGTATGCTCAACTCGACGCCTCGACCGCCACGGTTCTTTTTGTTCTGCGCAGCCGATCTGGAAATTATCGCGCTGATGACTCAGGCGTCCAGTCATCAGCGCCAGTTATCCAGAGACGGCATGGCGGTATCGATTTACGCTGCGCGTGATGTGCCGACGCGGCGCTCGGGCCGCTGCGATGACATCGATTCCTCCTCCATATCCTGCGGCGCGCCCCAAAATTCCCGCACGGTCGGCCCGTGCTTCAACCTGCGGGCGCGCAGGAAGCCGAGAATTTCGTGCGGCCAGACCCGGCGCCCCATCTGCGTGTACCAGCGCATCGCATGACGAAGTCCGGCGTCGCGATGCAGCAGCACGCGGAGCAAGGCTTTCGGGCGGCATTGCAGCACCATCTCGGTGAACTTGAACCAGAGCAGCACGCGCCACGGCGGCATGTGCCGTGTCGCGAGCACCTGATGCTTGTAGTCCCAGAGCCGGCGATCGGTCTGGATGACGTGCCGTTCTGCCGCGAGACGGAAATACGGCGTCCAGCGATGCGGCGTGACGTAGAGCATCTGAATCTGATCGGGATCATAGGACAACAGCTGCCGCAGGCCGCGCCAATGATCGCGATCGGTCTCCTCCTCGAAGCCGACCACCCAGGTCGCCATCGACAGGATGCCGTGTTGCCGCATCAGGCGGATGGCTTCGCGATCGACCGTGGTGGTCGCGCCCTTGCGGATCAGCTCCAGCGTCTTCTCGTCGGTGTTCTCCATGCCGAGCAGGAAGCGCTGCCAGCCCGCCTTCTTGTAGAGATGCAGGATGTCGGCATCGCGGACGATGTCGTCGGCGCGGGTCGATCCGACCAGGATCAAATCGACATTCTCCGCGATCAGGGCCTCGAGGAAGGTCCGCCAGGCCTTCTTCGAGACGGTCGGATTCTCGTCGGCGAAATTGATCACCTTGACGCCGTGCTCGCGGCGGAGCCGTGCCAATTCCCTGGCAAAACGCACGGGATCGCGGTGTCGCCATCGCGTCCAGAAGCCGCGCTGGCCGCAATAATTGCAGAGATGCGGACAGCCACGCGAGAACTGCACCACGACGGCGCGCAGCCCGTCCCAGTAGCTGTAGCGCGCGTGATCGATCAACTCCCAGCCGACGCGATAGGCATCGAGATCACGGATGACTGGCGCGGGCCGGGTGGCACGCGGCCCATCATCGTCGCGGAATGCGATGCCGTCGACGCTGCCGAGATCGCCGCCATATTCCAGCGCCCGCATCAGGCGGCGCGCAGTCTCCTCGCCCTCGCCGCGCACGATCGCGGTGACGTAAGGCTCCTCGCGCAGAATCTCGCGCCAGTGATAGGTCGGGAACACACCTCCATAGACGATCAGCGTCCCGGGCACAGCCCTGACGACCGCCTGCGCCACCTCGGCGATGACGGGATGGCCCGCGGTCGAGCCGGAATGGCCGAACAACACCGCATCCGGCGAAAACCGCGATGCCTCCGCCAGGATGGCAGTCAGCGGCATTGGCCCGAACTCGGCATCGAGAAGCCGGACTTCATGTCCGTCATCGATCAGGGGACCGCCGATCGACAGCAGGCCGAGCGGCGGCAAATGGTCGCCGGGAATCCGGCTGCCGATCGCCGGATGCGGCACGTTGACGAGAAGTATGCGCATGGATGATCGCTCCCGCTTTGGTTGGCGTGATCGTTCGTCCCCGCATCTTGTGGAAGAGAGCCCAACCCCCCGGGCCGGGCTTTGAGAAGAGAGCAGTTGGCGCGGCTTGACGCGCTAGAGGTTCGGCACCTCCGCCGGTACGATCGCGGTCAGCCCGCCGAAACGGCGTTCGCGGCGATGGAACGAAGAAAGCGCGTCAGCGAGATCGTCGGCATCGAATTCGGGCCACATCCGCTCGGTGAAATGCAGCTCGGCATAGGCGCCTTCCCAGAGCAGGAAGTCCGACAGCCGCTTCTCGCCCGAGGTGCGGATGATCAGGTCGACGTCGCGCAGGCCGGCCTCGCCGGTGATGAGATCGGCAAAGGCCTCGCGGCTCAGCGGGCCTGCGCCGGCGACGCGCGCCGCAGCGTTCAGGATGGCGTCGCGCGCCGAATAGTCGATCGCGATGCGCAGATGCAGCGTGGTGCCGTCGGCGGTCTCGGCCTCGGCGCGCGTGATCGCGGCGGCGATGCCGTCGGGCAACCGGTCGCGGCGGCCGATCACGGTGAGGCGAACGCCGTTGCGCACGAGTGCTGCGATCTCGTTGGCGAGATAGAACCGCAACAGCCCCATCAGCGCCGTGACTTCGGCCTTCGGGCGGCGCCAGTTGTCGCTCGAGAACGCGTAGAGCGTCAGCGTGCCGACGCCCTGGTCCGGCGCGGCCTCGACGATGCGGCGGATCGCCTCGACGCCCGCCTCATGTCCGCGCAGGCGCGACAGGCCGCGCCGTGTCGCCCAGCGGCCGTTGCCGTCCATGATGATGCCGACGTGGAGCCGTCCGGCTACCTCCGGCTTGAGCGCGACGTTACTTTGCATCACAAAGTCTCCGGACAAAAATGGGATGATCAAATCGGCTGGATACCAAGGCGGCGAGACCTGCCTTCGTCTTTGCCGGCGGCGCTGGCCGCGTCGCGCACCAGCTGCTCGAGCACGGCGAGATAATCGAGGAAGCGACGGCGGCCGCTCTTGGTCAAACGGCAGGTGGTGTGCGGGCGATTGCCTTCATAGCCCTTGATGACGTCGACGAGGCCGGCCTCCTGCAGCACCTGCAGATGCCGGCTGAGATTGCCGTCGGTCAGGCCGCAGAGTTGCTTGAGATCAGCGAAGGCGAGCCCCTTCGGATGCGCCATCAGCGAGGTCAACAGGCCGAGCCGCGCCTTCTCGTGGATGACGCGGTCGAGGCCATCATAGGCGAATGGCGCGGTGGTCACGTCAGTCTTCGACATCATTGCCTCCGGAAGCGAAATACAACAGTGCTGCGAGCAGCAACTGGCCGATCGCGAATGGCAGGCCCATGGTCCAGGGCGACAATGCGTGGCTCTGGCTTGCGATCAGCAGCACCGTGAAGCCTGACAGGAAATACCACGCGCCGCCGAGCGCGATCGTGCGCGGCAGCAGGCGGACCGAGGCGAACACGCCGAGGCTGACCAGCACCTGCCACAGGCCGGGGAGCATCCACAGCGTCTCGGGCGCGAATTTCCATTGCAGGATCGCGAGCAGCACGCCGGCGATCACAGCGGGAACGAACTGCTCGATCGCCTGCTGAATCATCGCGTCCGCCAGGCCCGAATGATGCCGCCGCGAGCGCGCCTGCATCTCGATCCAGATCAAGACCGCAGAGAGCAACGCGGCTGCGGCCCAGCCCGCGAGGAACAAGATCGGATGATGAGTCGGATCATCGAGCCAGAGATATTGCGCAAGCGCCGTGACCAGCGCGATGCCGCTGGTGGCGGCGACCGTCGCAGGACCGTAGCCGCGGAACGCGGTTCCGGCCGCAATCTGGCTGCGGATCGCGAGAATATCGGCCAACGCCTTGTCGAGGTCGCGCATGTTTTGCCCGCACTTTGTAATGCAAAGTATACGGGATTGCCAAGTAAACGCAAGCGGCATCGCGCGGCGTGCCGAGCATGATGTTTAACGGCCGGTTACTGCGCGGATTGCGGCGAAAGCGTGCCGCCTTAGACCTTCACCAGACTCGCAAAGCCGCCATAGATCATCCGCTTGACGTCGAACGGCGCCGTCTTCGGATCCATCGACGACGCCAGGCGGGGATCGGCCATCACCTTGGCGTTGATCCTGTCGCGCTGGGCGCGCGACTTGTAGGTGATCCACGCAAACACGACGGTTTCGCCGGCCTTCAGTTTCACGCTCTGCGGAAACGAGGTCAGCTTGCCCGGCTTGACGTCGTCGGCAACCCATTCGTGATAGTCCAGCGCACCGTGCTCGCGCCAGACCTTGCCGGCCGTCTTGGAGAGCTGGGCGTAGGCTTTGAGTTTCTTCTTCGGCACGGCGACGACGAAACCATCAACGTAAGGCATGGGCGTTTCCTGCTGTCTGGTTCCCCGTCATTGCGAGGAGCCAACGGGGCGCGCGCTCGCGCGACCTGTTGGCTCGCAATGACGATCAGGAGTGACAGCAGGATGCCTGAACCGGCGCCGGTTGGTATTGGTCACGTAGCCGCACCCAATCCATCGGATAGGGCAGGCCCTCCTCGTGGCGGCCGAGCGGCGTCAGGTCGAGATAGTGATAGGCCGCATTCATCATGTCGAGGCCGCGCGCGAAGGTCGAGTAAGTGTGGAACACGCTCCCCTTCTCGTCGCGGAAGAACACGCTGATGCCAGGCAGTTCGGGACCATAGAGCGGGGTCGTTCCATAATTGTATTTCGCGTCCCCGGCATCGATCTGCCCTTGCGTGAACGACACACCGTAATCGTAATTGAAGTCATTGGCGCCCGAGGAGACCCAGTCGAAGGTCCAGCCCATCCGCTGCTTGAAGGCCTCGAGCTTGGCCAGCGGCGCCCGCGAGACCGCGACCATCGTGGTGTCGCGCGCGGCCAGATGCGGAACCATGCGCTCGAAGCCGTCGACCCAGAACGAGCAGCTCTTGCAGGCTGCGTCCCACTCCGGCGCGAACATCACGTGCTGCACCACAAGCTGCGGCCTGCCCTTGAAGAGATCGCCGAGCGTCACCTTGCCGTCAGGTCCGTCGAACACATAGTCCTGGTCGACTTTCACCCACGGCAGTTCGCGGCGCTGCTGGCTCAGCGCTTCGCGGGCCTGGGTGAGCTCCTTCTCGCCGGCCATCAGCGCCTTGCGGGCTGCGATCCATTCTTCGCGTGAAACGATCTTGTGCTGTTGCATGAGATACTCCATTGCGGTTCAGGCGTCGACATATTGCGCGAGATTGCCGAGGAATTCGGTCCAGCCGCGCTGGTGGTTGTCGCGCGCGGTCTCGTCGACGAACTGCGCGTGATGGAAGGTGAGCAACGTGCCGCTGGCGTCGGGCTTGATCGACACGGTCACTTCGGACTCGCGTTCCGGCGTCGAATGCCAGGCCCAGCTGAACACCAGTCTCTCGTTCGGCACCACCTCGCGATAGACGCCGCCGACCTCGTGATATTCGCCGTTGGTGCCGGTGAACTTGATCCGGTAGCGGCCGCCGACACGGACATCGAGCTCGGCCTGCGTCGTGCCGGGCTTGACCTGGCCCGGGCCGAACCACTGCACTAGGTTTTCCGGCTCGGTCCACGCGGCGTAGACTTTTTCCGGCCGGGCGCGGAGGCGGCGCGTGAGGGTGAGGCTTGGACGCGCGGCGAGGCCGGCGTCGGCTGCGACTGCGGATTTGATTGCCATGGGTCTTCCTCCACAAAAGCGGCAAGGCGGTCGAGATTGTCGGACCAGAATTGCGCATAGCGATTGAGCCAGTTCATCGCCTGCTCCATTGGCCTCGCGGTGAGCCGGCACGCCACCGTGCGGCCGGTCTTTTCGCGCGCGACCAGGCCGGCATCCGTGAGCACGTCGAGATGCTTCATGATCGCCGGCAACGACATCGCGAATGGCTGCGCCAGCTCGCTCACCGACAGGCTTTCCTGCTCGACGAGCCGCGCCAGAAGCGCGCGGCGGGTGGGGTCGGAAAGCGCAGCAAAGGTGCGGTCCAGCGTCTCGTCCTTATACTTAACCATGTGGTTTAGTATAGACGCAAACGGCGCGACGTCAAGCGCCCGGCTTCACGATCACGTCAATGCCGGGGCGCCACGACGCCGGATGGTTGGGACGATCGCAGGCGGAGAGCAGAAGCGCCCTCCGAGCCGGCGGCTACTGCCGGTGGCGCCGATGCCGGTGACGGTGCGGCCGAGGCTGCTCCGGCTCGAGCTGCTCGCGAAACAGGACGCGCGGATTTTCTCCGCAAGCAAGAAAGCGTCCGGACACGCTCGCAAGGCACTGATCGTAGGTCCGATAGGCGCATTCGCCGGGATAGCCGAGGCTCGGGCCCTGTGCGCACCACGGGTAGTCATAGGGATCGGCGGACGCGCGATCGATGCTGGCCGCACCGGCAACCGTTATCGTTCCCAACACCAGCACTGCCAATCGTGATGCGCGCATAATCCCACCCGTTCCGGTTCTCAAGAGGCCGCGGTCAAGCAAGCGCGGCATAACCGGTATGGTTCCTGAAGGCCACTTTATTCCGCATCAGGATTGGTCAACTTTTGCAGCCGGGCGCAGGACAAGTCCGCGCTCGCGGCCGGACTCGTCCCGCCCGTTCAGTGTGAGACTACTCGACCTTGAGGCCGGCGAACTCGACCACCTTCTTCCACTTGTCGGTCTCGGCCTTGATGTCGTTGCCGAAGGCGTCCGGCGTCTGGATCAGCGAGTCGCCGCCGAGCTCGACCAGGCGCTTCCTCATGTCGGGCTCGGCGAGCACGGCGTTGATCTCGGTGTTGAGTTTGGCGATCAGCTCCTTCGGCGTGTTCTTCGGCGCACCCATGCCGAACAGCGCGCTTGCTTCATAGCCCTTCACGGTTTCGGCGATCGCCGGCACGTCCGGCAATTGCGAGGAGCGCTCCGTCGTGGTCACGCCGAGCGCGCGCAGCGAACCGGAGCGAATGTGCTGGATGATCGAAGGCATGTTGTCGAAGATCACCTGCACCTGGCCACCGAGCATGTCGGTGATCGCAGGCGCGGCGCCGCGATACGGCACGTGCTGCATCTTGCAGCCGGTCATCGACATGAACATCTCGCCGGAGAGGTGCACCGAGGTGCCGTTGCCGGAAGAGGCCATGTTCACCTTGCCGGGATTGGCCTTCACATACTCGATGAACTCGGCGACGTTCTTCGCCGGCACGTCCTTGTTGACGGTCATCACGTTCGGCACGCGGTTGAAGGAAGCCACCGGCGCAACATCGCGCACGAAATTGAACTTCAGATTGGCGTACAGCGAGGCGTTGATGTAGTTCGCCGGATTGACCAGCAGCACGGTGTAACCGTCCGGCTCGGCATTGATCGCAGCTTCGGTGCCGATATTGTTGCCGGCGCCCGGCTTGTTCTCGATCACGAACTGCTGGCCGAGCTTCTCCGACAGCCGCTGTCCGATCAGGCGCGCGATGATGTCGGTGGCGCCGCCCGGCGGATAGCCCACGATCCAGCGCACCGGTCGCGCCGGATAGTCGGCAGCCGAAGCGCGACCGATCGCGAATGTCGAAATTCCCGACCCGATCAGGCCCAGCGCGGCGCGGCGTGAAATCATGAAGTCTCTCCCAATCCCGCAGGGTTTGACCCCTGCCCGTTTCTGTTGCGTTGCGTGTGGCGCGGTTTTAACAAACAATGTCTGAAGCGGCCAGTGCGACACGTGCGCCACCGACCGCGACGAAAGGCTAAGCCTCGGCTCTGCATCAGACCGAAGCGTTGAATTCTTGTTTAAGACTCTGGACCGAAGAGGATCGATCATGTCCGTCAAGGTGAATGGGCTCGACCATCTCGTGATCAACGTCACCGATGTGGTGCGCTCGGTTGCCTGGTACAGCAGGATCCTCGGCATGGAGGTGAAGGTGTTCGACCCCGGCAAGGGCAAGACACCGCGCACCTCGCTGGTGTTCGGCAACCAGAAGATCAATGTGCGGCCGCGCGACGCCGACAAGGTGGAATGGTTCACCGCCGATCATGAAGCGGCCGGCAGCGACGATCTCTGCTTCCTCACCTCGAGCACGCCCGAGGCGGTGGTCGCGCATCTGAAGGCCCATGGCGTCAAGATCGAGGAAGGCCCGGTGGCCAGGCAGGGCGCGCGCGGCACGCTGCGCTCGGTCTATTGCCGCGACCCCGACGGCAGCCTGATCGAGATCTCGTCGTATGAGAGGGACGCAAGCTAGCCATCGTTCGTCATTACCAGCGAACCGTTCGCGCGAATGCGCGCCCGACGACAGGCAGCGCGAATAGATCCATCCGTTCCGTGCGGCGGAACGGAATCGCGTCGGCGCAAAATGACTTTGCAAATCCCGATTTGCTCTCGGCGCACGCCGATGGCAGAACTGGTCCCAACCAAGATCAATGGCGGCCGGCAAGGCTGCGCGGGAGGACATATGACGACTTCACAGCCAGTGCCGGGCATCGTCGGACCTTTTGCGGGGCTCGACGTGCCATGGCTGCTCAGGATGCGCGCCGAGGTGCGCCGCGATCATCCGTTCCTGATCTGGGCGCCGTTCGATGCGCCGGCGCGGCGCTGGAGCTACGGCGAATTCCATGAGCGCGTCGGCGCGCTCGCGGCGGGCCTCGCCAGGCGCGGCATCAGGCAGGGCGACTATGTCCTGATCCATCTCGACAACTGCGTCGAGGCGATCATGTCGTGGTTCGCCTGCGTCGAGCTTGGCGCCATTGCCGTCACCACCAATACCCGCTCGGCTGCGGCCGAGATCGACTATTTTGCCGGCCATTGCGGCGCGGTCGCCGCGATCACCCAGCCGGCCTATGCCGAGCTGCTGTCAGCCAACTGCAAGGGGCTGCGCTGGATCGCGGTGACCTCGCATGATGCGGGCCAGGCGCCAGCACAGGCGCCCGCGCGCGGCGACAGCTTTGACGCGCTGTTCGCCGACAGCGCCGACCGGCCGAAGCGGCCGATCGATCCGCTCGCACCGTGCAGCGTGCAATACACCTCGGGGACCACGTCGCGGCCGAAGGCGGTGCTATGGACGCATGCCAACGCGCTGTGGGGCGCCAAGATCAACGCCGCGCATCAGGACCTGCACGCGACCGACGTGCACCAGACCTATCTGCCGCTGTTCCACACCAACGCGCTGGCCTATTCGATGCTGGCAAGCTTGTGGGTGGGCGCGACCTGCGTGATCCAGCCGCGCTTCTCGGCGAGCCGGTTCTGGCCGGTGGCCCTCGAGCACGGCTCGACCTGGACCTCGACAATCCCGTTCTGCATGAAGGCGCTGCTGGAGCACGAGGTTCCGAAGAACCACAAGTTCCGCCTCTGGGGCACGGCCGTGAACGAGCCTCCGGCATTCGCCGTGTTCGGCATCAAGATCATCGGCTGGTGGGGCATGACCGAGACCATCACCCACGGCATCATCGGCGAGGTTGATCAGCCGAACCCGCCGATGTCGATCGGCCGCGCTGCGCCGGAGTATGAAATCCGCATCACCAACGATGATGGTACGCCGACCGGCGTCGGTGAGACCGGCAATCTCCTGATCAAGGGCATCCCCGGCCTGTCGCTGTTCGTCGAATATCTGCACAACGAGAAGGCGACGCGCGAGAGCTTCGACGAGCACGGCTATTTCATCACCGGCGACCGCGTCACGATGCTGGAGCGCGGCTATGTCAGGTTCGGCGATCGCTCCAAGGACATGCTCAAGGTCGGCGGCGAGAATGTCGCGGCCTCCGAGATCGAGCAGGTGATCGCGGTGGTGCCGGGCGTGCGCGAGGCCGCCGTGGTGGCGAAGAAGCATCCGATGCTGGACGAGGTGCCGGTCGTCTTCATCATCCCGCAAGCCGGCGTCGCGGCGCTGCCCGCTGACCTGCACGACAAGGTCATGACCGCCTGCCGCTCCGCGCTCGCCGACTTCAAGGTGCCGCGGGAAATCCGCTTCGTCGACGAGATGCCGCGCTCGACGCTGGAGAAGGTTGCGAAGGCGGAGCTGCGGAAGATGCTGGAGTAGCTGGAATATGTCGTTCCGGGGCGGCGCGAAGCACCGAACCCGGAACCTCGAGATTCCGGGTTCGATGCTCACGCATCGCCCCGGAATGACGTTCCGTCAATTCACCTCGAACCGGATCGGCAGCTTCTTCGGGCCGCTGACAAAATAGGCCTGCGTCATCTTCACCTCGCCGTCGAGCGACAGCGATTTCAGGTGCGGCAGCAGCTCCTCGAACAGGATGCGCATCTCGAGCTTGGCCAGATACTGACCGAGGCAGAGATGCGCGCCATAGCCGAACGCGACATGACGATTGGGCTTGCGGTCGCTGCGGAAGCGATCGGGATCCTCGAACACCTCCTCGTCGCGGTTGCCGGAGGCGTAGCACAGCATCAGCCAGTCGCCTTTCGCGATCTTGCGGCCGCCGAGCTCGGTATCCGCGGTGGCCGAGCGCATGAAATGCTTGACCGGCGTCATCCAGCGGATCGCCTCGTCGACCAGGCCCGGGATCAATTCCGGATTGGCCTTCACCTTGGCGAATTCCGCCGGGTCCCTCGCCAGCGCCCAGATCGCGCCCGCGGTCGAGGATGAGGTGGTGTCGTGGCCCGCGGTCGCGACGATCATGTAATAGCTGGTCTGATCGTGCTCGGGCATGTAGTCGCCGCCGATCTTCGCATTGGCGATCACGGTGGCGAGATCGTCGCGCGGGTTCTGTCGACGTTCCTCGGTGATCTTGCGGAAGTAGGCGGAGAAGTCGGCGACGATCGCCTGCAACATCGCCGAGACCTGTTCCGCGCTCAGGGCCTCGCGGACGCGCGCGGTGTCGGGATCCTGCGGGCCGAACAACTCCTGCGTCAGCTTGAGCATGCGCGGCTCGTCCGCCTCGGGCACGCCGAGGATCTCCATGATGACGTGCAGCGGATAGCCGAGCGCGACGTCCTCGACGAAATCGCAGACACCGCCGCGGTCGAGCATGCGCTGCACCGTGGCACGCGCGATCTCGCGAACGCGGCCCTCGAACTTGCCGAGATTGGCCGGCATGAACCAGCCCTGCGTCAGCGCGCGGTACTTCGGATGGTCGGGCGCATCCATCTGCACCAGCGAGCGCACCAGATTGGGCCCGCCGGTGATCTTGCGCACCCGCTCCTCGAGCGCCTGCGTCGTCAGCGTGGTCGGGCGGTCGGCATTGTGGAACAGCTCGTTCTGCCGGCTGATCGCCTGGATATGGGCGTGCTTGGTCACCACCCAGAATGGATCGAAGCGGTCAGGCCGCGCGATGCCGAGCGGGTTGTTGGCGCGCAGCCAGCGATAGCTGTCGTGGATGCGGTCGTCGGCATAGGCGACGGGATCGACGAGGGTTTCCGCGATGTTGGCGGGGATATCGAGATCCCCGGTCGTTGTCGTGTCCATGATCGTCCTCACCTGCCGAAGCACCGGTCGCGCCGATGATCGCCGAAATCTAGGCGGAGGTAAGGAGGACGACTTGCGTTGATTGGCTAAACGCCGCGCCGCACACGCTATTGCGCGGCGTGGCGGAGCAATGACGGCGGGCTCAATAATGCCCGAACGCCACCGGGCGGAACGCCTGCAGCAATTGCTGGTCGAGCTTGCCGCCCATCTCCTCCATCATGGAGAACGCCTTGGCGTGGGTGAACTGCAGCCGGTAGGCGCGTTTCTCGACCAAAGCGGCATAGACATCGACGATCGTGGTGACGCGGACGATGTCGCTGATCTGGTTGCCGCTCAGCCCGTTCGGATAGCCGGTGCCGTCGAGGAATTCGTGATGATGCAGGATCACGTCGAGCATTTCCGGCGGGAAGCCGCCCTGCGCCGACAGCGCCTCGTAGCCGCGACGCGGATGTTCGCGCATCTCGGCCATTTCCTCGACCGTGAATGCGCCGGGCTTGTCGAGCAGCGCGACCGGAACAAACGCTTTGCCGACATCGTGCAGCAGCGCGGCACGGGCGAGCCGGCGCTGGTCGTCGTCGCGCATGCCGAGATGCTGCGCGAACGCGACTGCAAAGCCGGTCACGAACAGACAGTGGCGATAGGTCTCCTGGTGATGGCAGCCGACGGTGGTCAGCCATTCACGCAGCGAGTTGTGCTTGATCGCCTTGAGAATCTTGTTTTCGGCGGCAACGATGTCCTCGAACCTGAGCGGCTCCCCGGCGCGCATCCGCTCGAACATCTTGACCATGACGCCATGCGCGGCTTCGACGCCGCGATTGAGCGCCTTGCCGCGGTCGGTTTCGTCATAGCCGCTGTTGTCGGGAAACGCGGCGCGGATGCGCTGCAGGATGCCGCGCGCATCGAACGGCCGCGAGATCGTGTCGGTGGCGCCGAGCGCCCAGGCCTGCATCGAGGCGTGATGCAACGCATCCGCCAGCACGAACAGCCGCGGCATCTCGCGATAGGCGTCGGTCTGCAGCTTGGCGCGGACCAGTTGCACGGCTTCGGGCGAGCGCAGATTGATATCGACCACGATGCCGGAGAGATCGCGGGCCGGCTGCTCGGGAATATCCGAGGTCGGAACGGTATCGACCTCGCCCACAGAGCGCAGGATGCTGGCGAGTTCGTTGCTCTGATCGCTTCGATCTGACGCCAGCAGCAGGCGGCGCTTCGAAGTCTGGTTATTGGCTAAGGCAGTCATGACATCCCCGTCGCGGTAACGACCGACAGCGGACGCTACCTGACGATGCGTTCCCTCCGGCTTAATGGGGATGCTGAATGGCGGTTAAGCGCAATGGATACAATTTGAGGAATCGCGGAATCCGCCAGCAGAATCAGGCCCACCGCAAATGCAGGCGGGCGGCTGCAGCGCCGGCGAATCATGAATTTTTGCAGCTCAAGGGCGTCGACGCCGCCACCATCCGGCGGACGCCCGGAGCAAAGAAAAACGCCGGAGAGCGGTCAAGCTCTCCGGCGTCTTCATTGGTTCAGGCCGTTACGCCTTCATCGCAGCCTTGACGGCCTCCGCGGTGATCGGCAGGCCGCGGACGCGGGCACCGACCGCGTTGAAGACGGCATTGCCGATCGCCGGCGCCACCACCGTCACCGCGGGCTCGCCGACGCCGGTCGCCTTCTCGCCATTGGCGATGACGTTGACCGCGACTTCCGGCAGTTGGCTCATCCGAAGCGGCGTGTAGGTGTCGAAATTGGTCTGCTCGATGCCGCCGTCCTTCAACGTCGCCTTCTCGAACAGCGCCAGTGACATGCCCCACAGCGCCGCGCCCTCGACCTGGGCCCGGATGCCGTCGGGATTCACCTGCGTACCAACGTCGGTCGCAACCGTCAGCTTCTTCACCGTCACCTCGCCCGAGGGCGCGACTGCGACGTGGGCGACGCAGGCGGTCCAACTCGCCGTGGCGCGCTCCTGCGACGACACGCAGGCAACGCCCATGCCTTCGCCCTTGGGCAGCTTCTTCGTGCCGTAGCCGGCGAGACCCATCGCCGCGAGCAAGGTGTTACGGAGACGCTGCGCGCCGCCGTCGTTCTTGCCCTTGCCGTCGAGCAGCTCGACGCGAAGCAGGGCCGGATCCTTGCCGGTCGCATGCGCGATCTCGTCGACCATGCTTTCGACCGCCCAGAACGTCCAGCCCGGCGCCACCGAACGGAGCTGACCCGACGGGGTGGCGTTGTGCGCCATCTCGTTCTTGATCGCCCGCACATAGTGGTTGGGGACGGTGTAGAAGAAGTCCGAACCGTTCACCGTGAAAGCATCAAGCGGTCCCTTCTTGTCGACCGAGGGCGACAGGAAATCGGGGATGCCCCAACGCTGGGTCGGCCAGGCGGAGACGACATCGTGGCTCAATGCGACGAGCTTGCCGTCGCCGTCCACGCCAGCCTTTACTTTTTGGTAGGTCAGCGGACGCGAGAAATCCATCGTCATGTCGTTCTCGCGCGTGTAGATGACCTTGACCGGCTTGCCGACGGCCTTGGCCGCCTGCACCGCGGGCACCATCATGTCGGCGTCGAGACGCCGGCCGAAGCCGCCGCCCAGCCACATCTGATGCATCACCACGAACTTCGGATCGATCCCGGCCGCGCCGGCTGCGATCGCGCCGGAGCGCGTCGCGAACTGGTTGCCGGAATAGATATGCAGGATGTCGCCCTTGAACTCCGCAGTGGCGTTCATCGGCTCCATCGGCGCGTGGATATTGATGTTGGTGGTGTATTCCGCCTCCAACACCTTGGCCGCCGTGCCGAAGGCTGCGTTCGGATCGCCGTCCTTAACGAAGAACTCGCCGGAATCGCTCAATCCTTGAAGCCGCTTGGCCTCGGCGAACAGCGATTCGCTCGACAGTTTGGCGTTCGGGCCACCATCATAGCTCACCTTCAGCGCCTCGGCCGCCTTCTTCGCCTGCGCATAGGTGTTGGCGACCGCGACGACCCAGCCGGTCGTGGTTGTGGTCTTGTCGTCCAGGGTGACGGCCTTGATGAAACCCGGCACCTTCTTGGCCGCGCTATCGTCCACCGACTTCACGGTGGCGCCGTAGCGAACCGGCGGGGTGACCAGCGCGCCATAGACCATGCCCGGCAGCATCACGTCGATGCCGTACTTGGCCGTGCCGTTGACCTTCAACGGAATGTCGAGCTGCGGCACCGAGACGCCGATCATGGTGTACTGGTCGGCAGACTTCAGCTTGATCGCCTTCAGATCATCCGCCGTGAAGGTCTTGGTCGCCTTACCGCTCTTCACCACCTCGGCAAACGACATCGACTTCTTCGACTTCGGATGGCTGATCGTCGACGCGCGCACCACCAGCTCGCTGGCCGGCACGCCCATCGAGGCCGCCGCCGCCTCGGTCAATGCGATGCGGCCGGCGGCGCCGGCGCGGCTCATGGCGTCGAAGTTCATCATCGTCGACCAGCTGCCGCCGGTGATCTGCGCGCCCAGCACGGGATCGTTGAACTTCGGATCGTTGGAGGCGAGCTGGACCCGCATGTCCTTCCAGTTCGCGCCGAGCTCTTCGGCCACGATTTGCGCCATCGTCGAGGCGACGTGCTGGCCCATGTCGGCCTTGCCGCAGGTCACGGTGACGAGACCATCGGGCGCGATCGAATACCAGACGCTCGGCTCGAAGTTGGCGGGCGCGGTAGCCGCGAGCGCCTCATCGATGCCGGACGCGGCGTAGCCGAGCACGAGGCCGGTTGCAGCGGTGCCGACCAGGAAGGAACGGCGGCTGAGATCGGTCGTCTCAGGAGCGAGGTTTTTCACGTGCTTGTTCATGTGGCCCTCCGCTCGGATCCGGTGGCCGATGCGGTGCGCATGTCGGACGCAGCGCGCATGATCGCCTTCTGGATTCGTGAATAGGTCATGCAGCGGCAGAGATTGCCGTCCATATGCGCGACCACTTCTTCCTTCGTGGGATTGGTATTCTTCGACAGCAGCGCGGCTGCCTGCATGATCTGGCCGGACTGGCAGTAGCCGCATTGCGGCACCTGCTCGGCGACCCAGGCCTTCTGCAAGGGATGTTCGCCCTTGGCGGAGAGGCCTTCGATGGTGGTGATCTTCTTGCCGACGGCGTCGGCGAGCGAGGTCTGGCAGGACCGCACCGCTTCGCCGTTGAGGTGAACCGTGCAGGCGCCACAGAGACCGGCGCCGCAACCGAATTTGGTGCCCGTCATCTGCAATTGCTCGCGGATGACCCAAAGCAGCGGCGTGTCATTGGCCGCCTCGACGGACATATTCCGTCCGTTGATATTGAGATTTGGCATCTCTCTCCCCTTCCGGTGTAGGAAGCCGCTTACGGCGGCAACTCACTGTTGGGTCATGGCCGGCGCCCACCGGGTAAGCGACAGTTGCCGAAACAATGATCCGGTTCCCGGCTGGAGGCAATCCAATTTGGAATTGCTCGAAAGGAATAAATTTCGGAAACTATCCGTTGTGCGATGCGGCAACGGCATGAAGCTTTTGAAATGCCAGTATTGATGCCGTATCGATCACTCCTACCAAGGTCGGTAGCGCTGCCGGACCTGACATCGACAACAGAAGGAGCCCGTCAATGGCCAAGCTCAACCGCAGCGGCGTCGATATCTATTACGAGATTCACGGCAGCGGCCCGCCCCTGATCCTCACCCACGGCTATTCGTCGACGTCTGCGATGTGGCACGGCCAGATCGAGACGCTGTCGAAGCGGCACAGGCTGATCCTGTGGGACATGCGCGGGCATGGCCAGTCCGACTATCCCGACAATCCGGATGCCTATAGTGAAGCGGCGACGGTCGGCGACATCGCCGCCCTGCTCGATGTTGCCGGCGCCGACAAGGCGATCGTCGGCGGCCTGTCGCTCGGCGGCTACATGTCGCTCGCCTTTCATCGCGCCCATCCGGAGCGGGTGCGCGCACTATTGATCATCGACACCGGCCCGGGATTCAAGAAGGACGACGCCCGCGAGGTCTGGAACACGCGCGCCCGCGACACCGGCGACCGCTTCGATCGTGAGGGGCTCGAGGTGCTGAAGTCCTTGAGCGCCGAGCGCGCGTCGGTCACCCATCGCAACGCCAGGGGCCTGGCGCTCGCCGCGCGCGGCATGCTGGCGCAACGCGATGCGCGGGTGATCGAGTCATTGCCCGGGATCAAGGTGCCGTCGCTGGTCGTGGTCGGGGCCGACGACACGCCGTTCCTGGCGGCGTCCGACTACATGGCGGCGAAGATCCCGGGTGCGCAGAAAGCGGTGATTCCGAACGCCGGACATGCCGTCAACATCGACCAGCCGCAGGCCTTCATCGCCGCCGTGCTACCGTTCCTCGATAACCTCGAGGCCAACGCGCCGGGAAAGGCCGCCTCATGAAGACGATTGTCGTCGCCTTGTTGCTGACGGCGGCCGCGACAGGAGCGAACGCCCAGAAGCTGCGGCCGTTCGCCGACCCGGCCACGCCAACCTTCACCGCGACGTTGTCGAACAGCACACCGCTGGTGTTCGGCATGGGCGTCGCGGACGCGCAGCGCGCGCTGGGCACCCCCTTCACCCATGTCAGCGGACGGCCCGGCAATGAGATCCTCCTGACCTTCCGCGACCTCGGCGGCAGCGGGCTGTTTCCGCACCATGATCGTCTCTATCTGCAATTCCGCAAAGGCCGGCTCGCCGGCTGGAAGGCCGACTGGGGCGAGAACTGGATGTGGCGCTAAACCTTATCATCGAAAGCTTCATGCAACCCCCAACATGACAAGGATGGACCATGGGACAAGACATCAAGCTGAAGGCTTCGGATGGATTTGAACTCGGCGCCTATCGCGCCGATCCCGCTGGCGCGCCGAAGGGCGCGATCGTGGTGATCCAGGAGATCTTTGGCGTCAACCACCACATCCGCTCGGTTTGCGACCGGCTGGCGAAGGAAGGCTATGTCGCGGTTGCGCCGTCGATCTTCGACCGCATCACGCCGAACTTCCAGAGCGGCTATTCCCCCGATGAGGTGGCCGAAGCGCGCAAGTTCGTCGCCAATCCGGACTTTGCCGCGATGCTGCGCGACAGCCAGGCAGCGATCGACGCGGTGAAGTCGGCCGGGCCCGTCGGCATCATCGGCTTCTGCCTCGGTGGCAGCATCGCCTATGCGGCCGCGACGAAGCTGACCGGGCTCTCGGCGGCGATCGGCTATTACGGCGGCGCCGTCATCCGCTTCGCCGACGACAAGCCGACCGTACCGACACAACTACATTTCGGCGAGAAGGATGCCGGCATTCCCTTGAGCGATGTCGAGACCATCAAGTCGAAGCGGCCCGAGGTCGAGGTCTTCATCTATCCGGGCGCGCAGCACGGCTTCCATTGCGACGAGCGCGCAAGCTACGACAAGGCGAGCGCCGACATCGCCTGGCCGCGCAGCATGGAATTTTTTGGAAAGCATTTGAAGAAGTAGCGCGTACCTCTACCACACCGTCATTCCGGGGCGCACGAAGCGCGGGCCTCAGATGCGCGATTGCGCATCGGGGAATCTCGAGATTCCGGGTTCGATGCTGCGCATCGCCCCGGAATGACGAAGGACGTTGTCCTTCGTCAAAACCAGCGCTCGCCGACGAACACCGTATCGCCCGGGCTCATCGGCGTGCCCAGCGGCACCACGAAGCGGCCGGAGCCGGACGCATCCGTATGGGTCAGCGTCACGCTGTCGCGCTTGGCGCGCGGCGAGAAGCCGCCGGCGATCGCGACCGCGCTTTCGACGGTCATGTTCGGCACGTAGGGATACTGGCCGGGAGCCTGGACCTCGCCGAGGATGAAGAACGGCCGGTAGGACTCGATCTCGACCGCCACCGAAGGATCGCGGATGAAGCCGTTGCGCAGCCGTGCCGAGATTTCACCGGCGAGCCCGGCCGGCGTGCGGCCACGCGCCGGCACCGAGCCGATCAGCGGCATGGTGATCGAGCCGGCGGCGTCGATGGCGTAGGAGTTGGTCAGGCCTTCCTGGCCGTAGACCACGACGCGGAGCTTGTCGCCCGGGCCGAGATGATAGGAGTTGTCGTAACCGGCGGGCCCACCCGGTGCGGCGGCATAAACCACCGGGGCGGCACCCGGCGCGGCATAGCCATAACCAGGAGAAGCACTGGCAAAGGCGGAACGCAGTGCGCTGATCGCACCCCCGCCGCCTCCGTCACCAACCGGGGCGGATGCGTAAGCCGGTCCATAGGTGACGGCATCGACACCTTGCGGCCCGACAGCAACCGGACCCGACGTGCTCATGCAGCCAGACAGCGCGAGCGCAGCCACAACGGCAGTGATCGGCAATCGTAACGCGCGTGCAACCGGCACCGGACCTATCCCTCAACGGCGAGACAAGCGCAGTCTTGCACCACTTATGGTTAATAAAGGGTTTTCGAGAACCGAGTGGGGGGACGGAAAGCCCCCCCTCGATTTAGCGCATGACAGAGCGATCAGGCAGTGACGCCGACGCCGATCGGGCAGGACACGCCGGTGCCGCCAAGCCCGCAATAGCCCGCCGGATTCTTGGCGAGGTATTGCTGATGGTAGTCCTCGGCGAAGTAGAACTCGCCGGCCGGTGCCACTTCCGTCGTGATCGCGCCGAGGCCCTTGGCAGCGAGCGCCTTCTGATACATCGCCTGCGACGCATCGGCGGCTTTGTGCTGCGCGTCGCTGAACGTGTAGATCGCAGAACGATACTGCGTGCCGATGTCGTTGCCCTGACGCATGCCCTGCGTCGGGTTGTGGTTCTCCCAGAACATCTTCAGCAGCTTCTCGTAGGAGATCTTCTTCGGGTCGAACACGACCAGCACGACTTCGGTGTGGCCGGTGCGTCCCGAGCACACCTCTTCATAGGTCGGATTCGGCGTGTGGCCGCCGGCATAGCCGACCGCCGTGGTGTAGATTCCGTCGCCGAGTTCCCAGAACTTCCGTTCCGCGCCCCAGAAGCAGCCGAGGCCGAACACGGCCTGCTCAAGGCCTTGCGGATAAGGCGGCGTCAATTTGCTGCCATTGACGAAATGCGTGGTCGCGGTCGGGATGGGCGTCGCGCGGCCAGGCAGCGCCTCGGCGGCGCTTGGCAACGCGGTGGTCTTGCGCATGAACAACATGGATACCTCCGGGCGGGACATCGGCCGACGCGGCAACGGCCTGCGGGCCGGCTGTCACCTATATATGTCCTTACGCGGATGATGGCAGCCCCGTTACTGACGGCAGCGGCCAAGAGAAGCTCAAGCGGGCTGCAGCCAGCTCAGTCGCGCGCGTAGCCGATCAACGGCTTGCGCGGCCGGAACAGGATCATCAGCAGGATGCCGGCAATACCGAGCACCGCGAACACCGGCTGCTCCAGAAGGACGCGGATCACGCCGTTCCAGAGCCAGGGCGCGAAGCGATCCACCCAGGCATGGAACGCCTGCTGGCTCGACTGATGGATATCGTTCCAGAACTGGCCGAATTGGGTGAACCGCAGGCTCTGGTCGGCGACGTAGCGGGCCCCGTCATAGACCATGAAGATGAAACTGCCGGCCAGCAGCAAAAGGCCGATCAGGCGGAAAAAGCCGCGGATCATGCGTCACCTAACTCCCTGTCGCGCCCCACGCGTCGACAGGCCTTACCGGGCGCCCCCCGGAAATTCAACCTCTTCAGCGGCTTATCCGGCCCTCGCGAGGCCGATTTCAGGCCCTTTTTCGTTCCCGAAAGCGTTGACGGTTAAGCCTGCGCCATCTATAAGACCGGCCGATGGCGGCGGGCGCAATCCTGCCGCCGCTGTTCTTTGGACAGTGCCGCATGCGGAGGCAGCATTATGCGCCTTGGCATGGCCGCCTCAAGGACACCTTGGACAAATACATCAGAGTTGCGATTTGAACCGGCCGGTGCGCGCAAGCCCGACCACCGAGCGATCACCGCCGAAGGACAGTTAGAGAACCATGGCCAACACCACCTCCGCCAAGAAGGCGACCCGCAAGATTGCCCGCCGCACCATCGTCAACAAGTCGCGCCGCACGCAGATGCGTGGCGCGGTGCGCACCGTCGAGGAAGCAATCAAGAGCGGCGACCGCGAGGCGGCACTCAAGGCGATGAGCCACGCCGAGCCCGAACTGATGAAGGCAGCGCAGCGCAACATCATTCACAAGAACCACGCGAGCCGTAAGGTGTCGCGCCTCACGCAGAGCATCGCCAAGCTCGCCAAGTGAGCTTGCGGAGTACAGCTCGCCGCGTGAGCTGACCGAAGAACACATTTGTCACGAAGCCCGGCTCGCGCCGGGCTTTTTGTTTTGGTCTCGCATTTTGTCGTGGAAGTTTCATAGCGCGAGAAGAGTCGGCGTTGCCGCGCAACGAACTGCGTGTCATGTTTCGTCGCGTCCGTAGTTCTACCGGCTCAATAAGCTTAACGCGCCGCACTCGCGCACAGATTGTTCTGCGCTAAGCTAGATAGATGGAATAGCGCGCGGATATCTCGCGTTGAAAGTTGCGCAGCGGGGTTACCCTGCAAAAGTAATCGCGAAAAATGACGTCTCGCGAATTACTTATGCACATAGCGCTGAACAGCGATTGGAAAAATGACCGGCGCGAGACCAAATGTAAATTTTCTATGAAAAATTTTTGGTATTGCACCGTCGTTTGTGACACGCGTGAATCTGTGCGCTGATTCAAAACCTTGCTTTCGCAACTCAGCGTCGGCAACACCGCAACAGTCGCCAAGAGTCTCGACCCCCGTCGAATCCACGGATTGTCAGAAAATGCGCTTGGTGTATTTATTTCTTGTTCGCGACGCCCACGGCTCTCCAGATCAGCGCGGTTTGAGACCCAAGGGCGGACGTGCAAATCGGCGGCGGTGTGCGCGTTAGCGACGCTTTCCAAGCGAAGCTAGATTGACGGCTCATAGCGATATGAGGACGGTCGGCCTGTGTCAAAATATCTCCCGCGATGTCCCCGGCAATTTGGGGGATCGAACAAGAGAGACCAGGACGTCAGTCGGAATCTGGCAACGGGAACGCGGCGCAAGCGAACGGAATGACGACGACACGCGGCGGCGAAGCGCCGGGCATTTCGGTGTTCGGTAGCGGCAGTTCGATTTTGAAGACACCAGCAAGCTGACAACTTGCCGCGATACGTCGCGGTGGGAGGGGGAGGACTTATGCCTTACGGTATCATCACTGCAGTCGAACCAACGACAGCCCAAGTGCAGATTTCCTGTGGTGCCGTAATCAACCCCTCGGACGCTGGCTCTTACCCGCAGAGGCCGTCGAGTACGCGCTGACCTCGCGGGACGCATCTTCTCCAAACAGCTGACCTGTCGCGTGGCGCATGGCCGCCACACGGGAGAGCTTTGTCCGGAGCAGACCGCGCCCGCTAGAGGTCGCGTCGTGGCAGGGGCCCTGCACGGCGCTTTCGCAATCATCATCTCTCAGTTTTGGAAAAGTACGAAGGCAATGACGAACACGGAACAGGATCGCTGGTCGCGGGTAAAGGGACGTTTGCGGACGAGCGTTGGTGAGGACGTCTACACGAGCTGGTTCGCGCGGATGGATCTCGAGAGCGTGCACGATGAGAGCGTGCATCTGTCGGTTCCGACCCGGTTCCTCAAGAGCTGGATCCAGGCGCATTACGCCGAACGCGTGCTCTCCTGCTGGCAGGCCGAGATGCCCGAAGTGCATCGCATCGACCTCACCGTGCGCTCGGCGATCCGCGCGATGGCTCCTGTGAAGGAAGCGGCTGCGCCGGCCGAAGTGCGCCGTGTCGAACGCAATGACGGCCGTCCCGCGCCTGAACTGCGCTCGTTCGCGACGGCGCCGGTGTCCGCCAGCCATGATGCGCTCGGCGGCTCGCCGCTCGATCCGCGCCTGACCTTTGCAAGCTTCGTCGTCGGCCGTTCCAACACGCTGGCCCATGCGGCTGCGCGCCAGGTCGCGGAAGGTCGCCGCGGCGATCCTGTGATGTTCAACCCGCTCTACATCCATGCCGGCGTCGGCCTCGGCAAGACGCACCTGCTGCAAGCCGTGACCTGGGCCGGCAATTCCGGCAACGAGCGCAAGGTGCTGTATCTCACCGCCGAGAAGTTCATGTACGGCTTCGTCGCGGCGCTGAAGACGCAGACGGCGCTGGCGTTCAAGGAGGCGCTGCGCGGCATCGACGTGCTGGTCATCGACGATCTGCAGTTCCTGCAGGGCAAGTCGACGCAGGCCGAGTTCTGCCACACGCTGAACGCGCTGATCGACGCCGGCCGCCAGGTCGTGATCGCCGCCGACCGTCCGCCGTCCGACCTCGAAAGCCTCGACGACCGCGTGCGCTCGCGGCTCGCCGGTGGCCTGGTGGTCGAGATGGGTTCGCTCGGCGAGGAACTGCGGCTTGGCATCCTCAAGTCGCGCGTCGCCGCGGCCCGCGCCCACCATGCGACCTTCGATGTGCCGGAGGAAGTGCTGGACTATCTGGCGCGCACCATCACCCACAACGGCCGCGACCTCGAAGGCGCGATCAACCGCCTCTTGGCGCACTCCAAGCTCAACAACCAGCCGGTGACGCTGGAGATGGCCGAACGCGAGGTGCGCGACCTGATCCGCCCGCAGGAGCCGAAGCGGATCAAGATCGAGGACATCCAGCGCGTGGTCGCCCGGCAGTACAATGTCAGCCGCTCCGACCTTCTGTCGTCCCGCCGCACCGCCAACGTGGTGCGTCCGCGCCAGGTTGCGATGTATCTGGCCAAGACGCTGACCCTGCGTTCGCTGCCGGAGATCGGCCGACGCTTCGGCGGCCGCGACCACACCACGGTGTTGCACGCGGTGCGCAAGATTGAGGCACTCGTCGCCAAGGACACGGCGCTGTCAGAGGAAGTCGAATCGCTGAAGCGTCAATTGCAGGAATAAGACTGCAGGAATAAGGCCGCCTCATTTGGCCGGCTCGTTCCATAGCCCTCCCCTTTATCAAGAGGGGAGGGCTAAACTTTTCCGGCCCAAAACGTGGGGAACGGGGCCCGTTTGGCGCCCGTATCCCTTGCACCGGCCGCCCATCCGCGCCACCTTGCGGTCCCCCCGTGGGTTTGATCAAATCCGGTATTGATCCGGCTTATCGGGTTTCCAATGCCGCGGTGCTGCCCTGAACGGCCGCCCGGCTTTTCCATCTGAGGGATCTGGCGGGTATTGCAATGAAGGTCACCGTCGAGCGCGCGCAACTCCTGAAATCGCTGGGTCACGTTCACCGCGTGGTCGAGCGCCGCAACACCATCCCGATCCTCGGCAACGTGTTGATCCGCGCCGAGGGCGCCAAATTGTCGCTGAAGGCAACCGACCTCGATCTCGAGGTGACGGAGACCTTGGCCGCCGAGACCGGAACCGCCGGCTCGACCACGGTGCCGGCGCACATGTTCTATGACATCGTCCGCAAGCTGCCCGACGGCTCGCAGATCGTGCTGGAGGCCGACGGCGACCGCTCGGTGCTCGCGGTGCGCGCCGGCCGCTCGCGCTTCACGCTGCAGACGCTGCCCGAAAGCGATTTCCCGGGCCTTGCCGCCGGCGACATGACGCATTCGTTCTCGCTGCCGGCCTCCGACATCAAGCGGCTGATCGACCGCACCCAGTTTGCGATCTCGACCGAAGAGACCCGCTATTACCTCAACGGCATCTATCTGCACGCCGCCGGCAGCGCCAAGGCTGCGACCCTGCGCGGGGTTGCGACCGACGGCCATCGTCTGGCGCAGATCGACCTCGCGCTGCCCAAGGGCGCGACTGGCATGCCCGGCGTGATCGTCCCGCGCAAGACGGTCGGCGAGGTGCAGCGGCTGATCGAGGGCGACGACGCCGAGATCTCGATCGAGCTGTCGGATGGCAAGATCCGCTTCACGCTCGGCAATGTGGTGCTGACCTCGAAGCTGATCGACGGCACCTTCCCGGACTATGGCCGCGTCATTCCGCAGAACAACGACAAGGAACTGGTGGTCGACAAGAAGGATTTCGAGGCCGCCGTCGATCGCGTCTCGACCATTTCCAGCGAACGCGGCCGCGCGGTGAAGCTGGCTTTGTCCCCCGGCAAGCTGGTGCTCTCGGTCACCAACCCGGATTCCGGCAGCGCCACCGAAGAGCTCGAGGTCGAATACGCCTCCGATGCGCTCGATATCGGTTTCAACTCGCGCTATCTGCTCGACATCGCCGCCCAGATCGAGGGCGAGATCGCGGTGCTGAAGCTCGCCGATCCCGGCTCGCCGACCCTGGTGCAGGACCGCGACAGCAAGGGCGCGCTCTACGTGCTGATGCCGATGCGGGTGTGACGCACTTCTCTTCGCGCGCATCGGCACTAGATTGCGTCGTGGCTGGGCACGACTGCCCGGCAATGACGAGCTGAGATGACCCCATCCCGCATTCATCGCCTGTCGCTGACGCATTTCCGGAATTACCGGACGGCGACGCTGCAGGTCGCGGGCGACATGGTGGTGCTGGTCGGGCCGAACGGCGCCGGCAAGACCAATTGCATGGAGGCGGTCTCGTTCCTGTCGCCGGGCCGCGGGCTGCGCCGCGCGACCTTGGAGGACATCGCCGACAATCAGGGCGACGGCTCCTGGGCGGTCTCGGCCGAAGTCGAGGGTGCGCTCGGCCTCGCCACGCTCGGCACCGGCATCGATCCCCCGACCGGCGATGCAAGCAACAGCCGGCGCTGCCGCATCGATCGCGAACCGGTGGGGTCCGCAACCGCCTTCGGCGACCATCTGCGCATGGTGTGGTTGACGCCGGCGATGGACGGCCTGTTCATGGGCGCCGCCTCCGAACGGCGGCGCTTCTTCGATCGCCTGGTGCTGGCGATCGATTCCGAGCACTCCAGCCGGGTCTCGGCGCTCGAGCGCTCGCTGCGCTCGCGCAACCGGCTGCTCGAGGTGCGCAACTACGACGACCATTGGTGTGGCGCGATCGAGCGCGAGACCGCCGAGCTTGCGGTCGCAGTCGCCGCATCGCGCGGCCAGACCGCCGCCAAGCTCGCCGCGATGCTGCACGAGCGCGGCGCCGCCTCGGCCTTCCCCTCCGCCGAGATCATGCTCGACGGCTGGATGGAGAACGCGCTGCTGCGGGAGCCTGCGACCGCGGTGGAGGACCGCTACCGCGAGATCCTGCGCGCCAGCCGTCCGCGCGACGCCGCCGCCGGGCGCACGCTCGACGGACCGCATCTGACCGATCTGCAGGTGGCTTACGCGCCGAAGAACATGCCGGCGCGCGACGCCTCGACCGGCGAGCAGAAGGCGCTCTTGATCGGGCTGGTGCTGGCGCATGCCACGATGGTCGCGGAGATGACCGGCATCGTGCCGCTGCTGCTGCTCGACGAGGTCGTCGCCCATCTCGATCCCAATAGGCGCAAGGCGCTGTTCGACGAACTCGCCAAGCTCGGCGCACAGGTCTGGATGACCGGCGCCGATCCTGCCGCCTTCGTCGATATCGGCCCGACGGGAGAGATTTTCGACGTCGAATCCGGTCGCGCCACACGGCGCGGCTAAGCGCGCGAAATTGGCTCGGAGAGGGGCTCGAATCTGCCTTCGAATCGGGCTTTTCAGAGCCTCCGGAATCGGCCTTTGAGAGCCTTGAAACAGGCCGAAAAAATCCTATTTATTCAATAGTTTGTAGACAGAGACTTTGCGCTAGGCGCAACTGCTCTTTCATGGCACAAATAGCGGAATCAGCGCCTCATTTTGTGCAGCTGATTCGGGACATCCTCGAAGGCCTCACATGACTGAACCTGCCCGGCAGACCCCTGCCGAATCTGAGCATCCCATTCCGGCCGAATATGGTGCGGAATCGATCCGGGTGCTGAAGGGCCTCGACGCCGTCCGCAAGCGGCCCGGCATGTATATCGGCGACACCGACGACGGTTCCGGCCTGCACCACATGGTGTACGAGGTCGTCGACAACGCGATCGACGAGGCGCTGGCGGGCCATGCAAGCCGCGTCCTGGTTACCCTCAACGCCGACAATTCCGTCACCGTGTACGACGACGGCCGCGGCATTCCGGTCGGCATCCACAAGGGCGAAGGCGTCTCCGCGGCCGAGGTCATCATGACCCAGCTCCACGCCGGCGGAAAGTTCGACCAGAACTCCTACAAGGTCTCCGGCGGTCTGCACGGCGTCGGCGTCTCCGTCGTCAACGCGCTGTCCAGCAAGCTGGGCTTGCGGATCTGGCGCGACGACAAGGAGCACTACATCGAATTCGCGCACGGCGATGCCGTGGCGCCGCTCAAGGTGGTCGGCGATGCCCCGGGCAAACGCGGCACCGAGGTCACCTTCCTCGCCTCGCCCGAGACCTTCAAGAACATCGAATATGATTTCGCGACGCTCGAGCACAGGCTGCGCGAGCTCGCCTTCCTCAATTCCGGCGTCCATATCGTGCTGTCCGACATGCGCCACGCGGTCGAGAAGCGCGAGGAAATGCACTATTCCGGTGGTGTCGAGGAATTCGTCAAATATCTCGACCGCAACAAGAAGGCGATCGTGCCGGCGCCGATCATGGTGCGCGCGGAAGCCAACGGCATCGGCGTCGAAGCCGCGCTGTGGTGGAACGACAGCTACCACGAGAACGTGCTGTGCTTCACCAACAACATCCCGCAGCGCGACGGCGGCACCCATCTGGCCGGCTTCCGCGGCGCGCTGACGCGCCAGGTCAACGGCTATGCCGAGGCCAATGCGAAGAAGGAAAAGATCGCGCTGACCGGCGACGATTGCCGCGAAGGCCTCACCGCGGTGCTGTCGGTGAAGGTGCCCGATCCGAAATTCTCGTCGCAGACCAAGGACAAGCTGGTGTCCTCGGAGGTTCGACCGGTGGTCGAGAACGTCCTGAACGAGGCGCTGGCGGCCTGGTTCGAGGAGAATCCGAAGGAAGCCAAGGAAATCGTCGGCAAGGTGATCCAGGCCGCCGCAGCCCGCGAGGCTGCGCGCAAGGCGCGCGAGCTGACCCGCAAGAATCCGCTCAGCGTCTCCTCGCTGCCCGGCAAGCTCGCCGACTGCCAGGAGAAGGATCCGGCGAAGTCCGAACTGTTCATCGTCGAGGGTGACTCGGCAGGCGGCAGCGCCAAGCAGGGCCGCAACCGAGAATTCCAGGCGGTGCTGCCGCTGCGCGGCAAGATCCTCAATGTCGAGCGCGTGCGCCCCGACAAGATGCTGTCGTCGGAGCAGATCGGCACGCTGATCACCGCGCTCGGCACCGGCATCAGCGACGATTTCTCGGTCGACAAGCTGCGCTATCACAAGATCATCGTGATGACCGACGCCGACGTCGACGGCGCCCATATCCGCACGCTGCTGTTGACCTTCTTCTATCGCCAGATGCGCTCGATCATCGATGGCGGCTTTCTCTATATTGCCCAGCCGCCGCTCTATAAGGTCTCGCGCGGCAAGTCCGAGCAATATCTGAAGGACGAGCGCGCGCTCGAGGATTACCTGATCTCGACCGGGCTCGACGAATGCGTCTTCAAGCCGGCCTCCGGCGAAGACCGCTCGGGCCGTGACCTGCTGTCGCTGGTCGAAGACGCCCGGACGATCCGCTCCGTGCTGCGCAACCTGCACAGCCGCTACAATCGCGCGGTGATCGAGCAGGCCGCGATCGCCGGCGTGCTGACCCCGAGAATCACCAGCGATATCGCGACCGCCAACTCCGCGGCTGATTACATCGCCAAGCGGCTGGACGCGGTTGCCGACGAAGTGGAGCGCGGCTGGATCGGCACCTTCACGGAAGGCCAGGGCTTCCAGTTCGAGCGCACCGTGCGCGGCGTCAAGGAAGTGGCCGTGATCGACGACGCGTTTCTCGGCTCGGCCGATGCACGCAAGCTCGACGAGTATGCGACCAGGCTGCAGGAGATCTACGTGCGGGCGGGCAAGCTCCGGCGCAAGGATGCCGAGCAGACCATTCACGGCCCGATCGACCTGTTCGAGGCCGTGACCGACGCCGCCCGCAAGGGCGTCTCGCTGCAGCGCTACAAAGGTCTCGGCGAGATGAACCCGGAGCAGCTGTGGGAGACCACGCTGGACACCGAGGCCCGCTCGCTGCTCCAGGTGAAGATCAAGGAGGTCGACGAGGCCGACGATATCTTCACCAAGCTGATGGGCGACGTCGTCGAACCGCGCCGCGACTTCATCCAGGAAAACTCGCTCAGCGCCAACATCGACATCTAGGGACCGGCGGCCAGGCGGATATGCGCTTTCCGACGCGACGGCTTGGCCAAGATGACGTGTCCGTGACCGCGCGCTCCGCACCGTCGCGCGGCTACCTTTCGTGTGGAAGCTGCGCCGGGAGTTGTGTTACGGTGCCGGACAGCCATTGATTCCGTTACGGAATTTCGTGTGGCCACATTCGAATCCAAGTCTGGATGATGCGTTAGGGGACATTCCGCGTGCCGCCGATCCAATACATCGTCGAAGGCGGCCGCCGCCTTTCGGGCACCATCGAGCCGTCGGGCAACAAGAACTCCGCGCTGCCGATCATCGCCGCGGCCCTGCTCACCGAGCATCCGGTCACGCTGACCAACGTGCCGCGCATTCGCGACACCGAAACGCTGGTCGAGCTGTGCCGCTCGGTCGGCGCCAGCGCCGAATGGACCGAGCGCAACACGCTGCAGATCCATGCCAAGGAGATCCGCGCTGCCGATCTCGATCCGGCTCTGTGCGCGCGGATCCGCGCCTCGATCCTGCTGGCAGGTCCGCTGCTCGCCCGCTGCGGCGAGGTCGCGTTG
>NZ_JACMYP010000088.1 GCF_020889705.1 Bradyrhizobium altum
TCTTCAAGAGAGGGCGGAACGAAGACCAAAGCTCGGGCGATTCATGTCGCGAGAATGCGCAACCGTGTCTTCATCTTCAACTGTCATCGCCCGGCTCGCCGCCTTCGCTAAAGCTTCGGCGCGCCAGGAATGCATGGCCTCGTCGAAGCCTTGGCGGAGACGGGACCGGGCGATCCAGTACGCCGCGGCCTCTCGGTTCAAGCACCCCTGTCCCTGGAATACTGGATCACCCGCATGCGCGGGTGATGACACCGCACTGTTGACATCTTGAATTGCGACTCATCCTCACTGTCCTGGGGAAAGCCAGGACCCATTACCCCAAATCTCAATTGGTGCGCGACGTTGGGGCCACAGCTCTCTTCAACAACACGACCCTGTGGTTATGGGTCCCTGGTTTCGCAGGGACGACAGCGGTGAATGTCGTGGATCGCCTACGCCGGCCTGAACCCCGCCGCCGTCAACGCGGCGCGGCCCTGGTCCGATGCCAGCGCGTCGAGAAAGGCCTGTACCGCCGGCCGCTGCTTGCGGGCGGTCACCAGCGCGAAGTCGTAATGCTCTTCGGCAAGCGGAATGAAACCGAGCCCGGACGCACGGGCGACCGGCGCGATGGTCATGCCCCAGTCGGCGCGATGCTGCGCCACCGCGGCCGCGACCGCATTGTGCGAGCGCGGCTGATTCCAGTAACCGTCGGGCCGGTGGCCGCCCAGCAGGCGATCGATCAGGATGCGCGTGCCGGCGCCCTGGTTGCGGTTGACCATAATGCAGGCGGGATCGGCGAGCGCGGCACGCACCGCCTCTTCTGCGCTCAAGCCGGCAAAGCGCGCGTCGTCCTTGCGGAACACGATGCCCTGCATGCGCCGCCAGCCCGGCACGAGCTCGAGGCCGTCGGCCAGATACGGCGTGTTGTAGGTTTCGGTCTTGTCGTCGAACAGGTGGATCGGGGCGAGATCGCATTCGCCGCGCCTGGCGGCGGCGAGCCCGCCGAGACTGCCGACCGCGATCGAACGCACCACAAGGCCGGCATGCGCCAGCGGCGCGGTGACGAGATCGAGCCCGGTGCAATGGCTGCCGACGATGACGAGATCGGGCACCCGCACATGCGGCGTGAACAGCGTCACCTCGGCCTCACTGCCGGCCGGCAACTGGTCGGCCAGCGCCTCGATCTTCAGGAAGCCGTCGGCCTGGGCGAACGAAGTGATCGCGCCCGAGCCCTTGCCGCCGGGATAAGCGATCAGGCCGTCGGCGCCTTCGACCAGCGACACCATTACGAACTCGGTACGCCCGAGCTCGGAGGCAATCCGCACCGGCACCTTCGCCGCGACCCTGGCATCCGAGCGCGGCGGCAGGCCGGCCATCCGCCGCAGCACCGGCACGATCATGTCATGGAAGGTGAACATCGCCGAGGTCGGAAAGCCCGGCAAGATGACCACCGGCTTGCCGTCGCAGACCGCAAGACAAAGCGGCTTGCCCGGCTTCAGCGCCACGCCATGCGCGATGATGCCGGGCTTGCCGAGCCTTGTGATGATCCGGTGCGAGACGTCGCCCGCTCCCTTGGAGGTGCCGCCCGACAGCACCAGCATGTCGCTCTCCGCCAGCGCCTTGCGCATCGCGGCCTCGAGCATCGCCTCGTTGTCCGCGATGGCGCCGAGGAACGACCCGTCGCCGCCGTTCTCGGCAATCGCCGCGGCGACGATCGCGCCGTTGGTGTCGTAGATCGCGGCCGGCCGCAGCGTCTCACCCGGCTGCACCAGTTCGTCGCCGGTCGAGAGAATCGCAACGCGCGGACGGCGCACCACCTGAACGTCGGCAATGCCGCAGGCCGCGAGCATGCCGATCTCGCGCGACCCGATCATCGTTCCCGCGCGCAACAGTGCCTCGCCGCGCGCGATGTCGGAGCCGGCATAGGACACGAACTGCCCGGGCGACGCCGCGCGCCGGACCTCGATGGCGCCATTGCCGGCGGGTTGGGTGTGCTCGACCATCACGATCGCATCCGCGCCGCGCGGCACCGGACCGCCGGTCGCAATCGCGGTCGCGGTGCCCGGCACCACCGGCCGGGTCGGCGCGGTGCCGCACGAAATGATCTCGTCGTTCAGCGTGAGGTGCACCGGCGCACCCTCGCCCGCGCTTGCAAGATCGGCGGAGCGCACCGCAAAGCCGTCGACATTGGAGCGATCGAACGGCGGCACGTCGATCGGCGCCACCACGTCCTCCGCCAACGCACGGCCGAGCGCATCAGCGAGCAGCCGCGTCTCGGACGGCAATTGGCGCGGGAACAGCGCCGCCTCGAAGCGCGCGATCGCCTCCTCGCGCGACAGGATGGTCAGGAACTGGTCCTGCTCGACGGATGGGTTGGGTTTCGGCGTGAAGATATTGGTCATCTCGGGATCTCACTCCCGCAACATATAGGCATCGACGACCGTGCCCGCAGCGAAGCCCTCGGCAGCGCCAGGCACGATCAGAAGGGCTTCGGCGCGCGCGATGGCATCGAGCGACAGGTCCCCGATCGCAAGCGCCGCCCAGGAACCTTGCTGAGGACCCTGCTGACGCGTGAGCAGAACGACCTCGGCAATGCCGACACCGGAGGCGACCTTGCGTTCCAGCGGCAGTGCGAGCGATTTGCGTGGGCACCGGCCCGACAGGCGATCGAGCACCGGAAGCGCAATCGCCCACCAGGCCGCGAAAGCCTGATCCGGCGCGCCCGGCAAGGCGACGACCGGCGTTGCATCGATCCGGCCGACCGCCGTGGTGCGCCCAGGCAGCAGGGCAATGCCGTGCGCAATCAACGCGCCACGCGTCGCCAGCGCATTCACCGCCGCATCGGTGTGACCAACGCCGGTGCCGCCGATCGTGATGATGAGATCGCAACCATCTGCCTCGAGTGCGTTTGCGATCGCCGTCACATCGGGCGCCGCCTCAGCATAGACGACCTCAGCGCCCGCGAGGCGTGCGGTGTCGGCGATCAGTTGCACGGTCAGCTGACCGTTGCAAATGTTGACGATGCGAAGCCGAGGCCGCCGTACGCGCAACAGCTCCAGTCCGGCGGCGCGCGCGAGCAGCAGACCGCGCGGCAGCAGCGGCTCGCCGGCTGCGATCACGGCACGCCCAACCGCAATGTCGCTGCCGGCACGCCGGACGCCCTGCCCCGGGATGGCTTCGGCGAGCACCTGCGGAAGCGGACCGGAGGTGTCGACGGCATCGGCATCGACCACGCAGTCGGTGCCGTCGGGCATCGCCGCGCCGGCCGCGACCCAGACCGGAAGTCCGGCCAGCGGCAGCGGCGCGTAGGAGGACGCGCCAACCAAATCATTGGCGCGCATCGCCCAGCCGTCGCTGACGGCGACATCGTGTGGCGGATAGGCGCGCAGGGCAGGCATCTCGGCGGCAATGCAGCGCAGTGCATCGGCCGGCGGCAGCTCGATCGGCTGGACCGGCGCGAGGTCGCGCAGCACGGCGGCCAGCGCCGCATCGAGCGGAGTGAGCGAAGCCGGAAGGCGCTGGGCGGTGATCATGGCCCGCTATGGACTGAATCGGCCCCGAAAGAAACCGCCTCGGGCCGGTCCGGCCCTCCGTCATTAGACCGATGGCGCGTTGACGCGGACCCCAAACTAGTTGCAAAAGAAACCAATATGACCGGGTCCCGGCGGCCCGGCACAACCATAATGGCCAATGCGCCAATTCAGGAGGGAGACAGAATGATCGCCACCAGACTAGCCATGTTCGGGACGCTCGCAGCCGCGCTGCTGGCCTCCTCGGCCGTATCGGCACAGGTATCCGACGACATCGTCAAGATCGGCGTGCTGACCGACATGAACGGCCCGGCCTCGACGCCGACCGGACAGGGCTCGGTCACCGCCGCGCAGATGGCGGTCGACGATTTCGGCGGCAAGGTGCTCGGCAAGCCAATCTCGGTGATCGTCGGCGATCATCAGCTCAAGCCTGACATCGGCGCGACCATCGCGCGGCGCTGGTATGACGTCGATCAGGTCGACCTGATCGTCGACGTGCCGGTGTCGGCGGTCGGGCTCGCGGTGCAGAACATCGCCAACGAGAAGAAGAAGCTGTTCATCACGCATTCGACCGGCGCGACCGACTTCCATGGCAAGTTCTGCTCGCCCTATGCGATGCAGTGGGTATTCGACACCCGCGCGCTCGCGGTCGGCACCGCCCAGGAGGTGGTGAAGCGCGGCGGCGACAGCTGGTTCTTCATCACCGACGACTACGCCTTCGGCCACTCGCTGGAGAAGGACGCCTCCGCCGTGGTGACCAAGAACGGCGGCAAGGTGCTCGGCGCGGTGCGGCCGCCGTTTGCGACGCCCGATCTGTCGTCCTTCATCCTGCAGGCCCAGGCCTCGAAGGCCAAGATCATCGGCATTGCCGGCGGACCGCCCAACAACACCAACGAGATCAAGACCGCCGCCGAGTTCGGCGTCTTCGCCGGCGGACAGCAGATGGCGGCGCTGCTGGCGCTGATCACCGACATCCACTCGATCGGGCTGTCGGCCGCGCAGGGCCTGTTGCTGACCACCTCGTTCTACTGGGACATGGACGACAAAACCCGGGAATGGTCGAAGCGCTATTTCGCCAAGATGAACCGGATGCCGACGATGTGGCAGGCCGGCGTCTATTCCTCGGTGACCGCCTATCTGAACGCGATCAAGGACAGCGGCACCGACGATCCGCTCAAGGTCGCGGCCAAGATGCGCGAGAAGCCGGTCGAGGATTTCTTCGCCCGCAACGGCAGACTGCGCGAGGACAATCTGATGGTGCACGATCTCTGGCTGGTGCAGGTCAAGACCCCGGCCGAGTCAAAGTATCCGTGGGACTACTACAAGATCCTGGCCAAGATCTCCGGCGAGGACGCGTTCGGCCCGCCGGACCCGGCGTGTCCGCTGATGAAGAAGTGACGACCGAAGGTCGTCATTCCGGGATGGTGCGCAAGCACCAGACCCGGAATCTCGAGATTCCGGGTTCGCGCTTCGCGCGCCCCGGAATGACCCCTGCATAGACGCAATAACGCGTCCATGCAGAGGTCATTTCACCACCCCGATCTCCCTGAAATACTTCAGCACGCCGGGGTGGATCAGATTGATATCGGGCGCGGCAGCGACGGTGTTCGCTGCCGTGGTCTCACAAGCCTGGGCAAGCTTCTTACAGAACGTTGCCTCGACGCCGTGCAGCGTCTTCGCCAGCCGGTAGGCGACATCGTCGGGCAGCGTCTCGCGCACCAGGATGTAGCTCCAGGAGCCGACCGAGGAAATCGCCGCGCTCTGCTTCGGATAGCTGCCTGCCGGGATCGTCAGCGGCTTGAGGAAGGTGTGCTTGGCACGGATGCGGGCGATCTCGTCCGCGGTCGGCGCGATGAAGCGCGCGCCGGTCGTGCTCTCGGCCATCTTGCTGAAACCGGGCCAGCCGATGCCGGCGCCCCACAGCGCCGCAGCGCGGCCGTCCTCGACCATCGCAGGGCCATCGCCGGCGCGATCGAGATAGATCGACTTGAAGTCCTCGTCCTGCCTCAGCCCGATCCCGTCGAGGATGTAGCGCGACAGAATCGGCAGGCCGGAGCCCTTGGCGCCGAACGCGACGGGCTGGCCGGCCAGATCCTGGATCGTCTTGTAGGGACTGTCGGCACGCACGACGAACATGCCCGGGCTCGAATACATCGCGGTGAGGATCTTCAGCCTGGTGGCCGGCGGCCGGCCGATGCCCATGAAGGCCTCGTAGGACGGCTCGCCGGCAACGGTTGCGATGTCGACGCTGCCGGCCTCGAGCAGCGGGATGTTCTCGTTGGAGCCCTTGGTGTTGCGCGGCTCGATCGACAGCATCACATCGGCCGCGTTCATCACCTCGGCGAAGGCATTGCCATAGAGCGGAAAGCCGCCGCCCGGCGTCGCCGTGGCGAAACTGATCGTGGTTTTGGAAATGGTCTTGCTCCCCTCTTGCGCCGCCGCGCCGCCCGCGAGCAGCAACGCGCCGGCGCAGATCATAACAGCGAATTTCATCCCGAGCCTCAGGCATTGCACATAAGCGCGACTATGGTCGCACGGGCGGGGTCGTAGGCAAAGCCAGCGTTTTGTGAAACCATGATGGCAACAATCACCAGAAAATGACGGGAGAGACGATGTTCCGGTTCGCACGTGCCGCGTTGCTTGGTTTGATCTGTTGCCTTGGTTCCGTTGCCCCTTCGTCCGCATCCGACTATCCGAACCGTCCGGTGCGCTGGCTGATCGGCTTTGCCGCAGGCGGGCCGGTCGACATCGTGGCGCGTATCATGAGCCAGTGGCTGTCGGATCATCTCGGCCAGCAATTCGTGGTCGAGAACCGCGCCGGCTCCGGCGGCAACATCGCAGCCGCCGCCGCGATCAACTCTCCGGCGGACGGCTATACGCTCTTGTTCGTCGCGCCCAACAATGCGATCTCGACCTCGCTCTACAAGAAGCTGCCCTACGACTTCCTGCGCGACACCACCCCGGTCGCCAGCATCATGCAGCTCACCAACATGCTGGTGGTCTCGAATGCGATGCCGGTGAAGACGGTTCAGGAGTTCATCGACTACTGCAAGGCCAATCCGGGCAAGATCGCCTACGCCTCGTCCGGCAACGGCACCTCGGTGCACATGTCGGCCGAGCTGTTCAAGGCGATGACCAAGTGCGACATGCAGCACGTGCCGTATCGGGGATCCGCGATCGCCTTCCCCGACATCATCTCCAACAAGGTGCAGCTGATCTTCGATAATCTGCCGTCGGCGCTCGAGCAGTCGCGCGGCGGCAGCGTCCGCGCGCTCGGCGTCACCTCGCCGCAGCGCTGGCCGGGCGTACCCGACGTGCCCGCGATCGCCGAGACCGTGCCGGGCTTCGAGGCGGTCGGCTTCTACGGCATTTCAGCGCCGAAGGGCACGCCGCCGGAAGTCGTCGATACCCTCAACAAGGCGGTCGGCGAGGCCCTGAAGGACCCCAAGCTGGTGGCGCGGCTCGCCGAGGTCGGCGGCATCCCGAAGCCGATGACCCCGGCCGAATTCGGCAAACTGGTCGCCGACGAGACCGAGAAATGGCGCAAAGTGGTGGAGTTCGCCGGCGTCTCGGTGGATTGAGGCGGCGGTGGCTCGGGAGACCGATGCGGCTGCGTGTGGCACGAAGGTTCCGGCGGCGGCATTGCCGAAACCCCACGCACCCTGTAAACGGAGCCCGCACCGTTGCCGGCCGCACCCCGCGGCCCGCAAGGCGGCGGGGCCTGTAGCTCAATGGTTAGAGCCGGCCGCTCATAACGGTCTGGTTGCAGGTTCGAGTCCTGCCGGGCCCACCAATGAGTTCAGTGTGCGGACACTTTGAAAACGACTCGATTTCCGCTTTAAGAACGACTCGATTTCGTTTTGAGAACGACTCGATCTCAAATCCCACTGACACAACTGACGAATTTCGCCCCGATTTTTTCGCCGATTTATGCGCGCCAAAAAACCAAGGGGGGTCTGTTTGCGCGCGCATAGTCGATCGCAGTCATGGCACAAAGCCGAAGGGTCTACGGCAGCCGAACGCGAGGTACGGTCGAACCTGCATATACATTTCAGAGGTACCACGAATGTCCGCAGATGTTCCGTGCGAATTTGACACAAGACCCGAATAGAAAGACGTCAAGCCAGCGTCATCCGGGCTTTGAGGCGCGGCGTCATCCAATTGAGAAATGCGCGCAGTTTGAGGGGCACCGGATTTCGCGGAGAGTAGACGATGTGGACCGGCAGCGGCTCCGGTTCGAAATCCTCCAGCACGACCGCAAGCGTTCCCGCGCGCCGCGCCAAATCCATCTTGTACGACATCACCCGCGTCAATCCGGCCCCCGCGATAGCCGCCAGCACGGCGGCCTCCGACGTATTGACGCACAGGCGCGACTTGATCGTCGCGATCTTGGCTCGACTGCCGCGCACAAAACGCCACGCGGTAGGCGCGGCGCGCTCGTCGATGGTGACGCAATCATGATCGGCCAGGTCGGCGAGCTGCCGCGGGCGGCCCCGAGCCTCGAGGTATGAAGGGCTGCCGCAAACGACGATGCGGATCGAACCGATCCGGGTCGCGATCATGCCGCTGTCGGGCAGCGCCCCGACCCGTATCGCGATATCGATATCCTCCTCGGTCGTATTCACTATGCGATCGGTCAACATCAGCCGCAGCGAGATCTCAGGGTAGGCCTGGAGAAACTCGATGGCCAACGGCACCAGATGCGTATGGCCGAGACCCCATGGCGCCGTCACGGCCAAGCCCCCCTTAGGAATTCGGTACTCCCCCGATACCTCCCGCTCGGCGTCGTCGACCTGCTCGATTATACGCTTGCAGGCGTCGATATAAGACCGTCCGGCATCGGTCAGCGTCATCCGACGGGAGGTGCGTTGAAATAATTGGGCTGTCAGCCGGGCTTCCAGCTCGGCGACCTTGCGACTGACCGTCGCCACCGGGGTTTTAAGGCGACGCGAAGCGGCCGAGATGCTGCCCGTCTCGGTCACAGCGATGATCACCGACATCGCTTCAAGGCGGTCCACGGAAGGCTCACCTTTCCGAACTTTGAGAAGTTCCTTCTCGATCTTAGGGGCTACGCGACCGCGCTGCAACGCGGTACCCGTGAAGAAGTCCGGTCCGATCGGCCGCAGAAAACGGGAGTTCAACGATGAGCACCGTCACGACCAAAGATGGCGTCGAGATCTTCTACAAGGATTGGGGCAAGGGACAGCCGATCGTCTTCAGTCACGGCTGGCCGCTATCGGCCGACGACTGGGACGCGCAACTGCTCTTCTTCCTCCGTAAGGGCTATCGCGTCATCGCCCACGACAGGCGCGGCCATGGCCGCTCCTCCCAAGTCGGCGACGGTCACGACATGGACCACTACGCGGACGATCTCGCGGCGGTCACGGGTCAGCTCGAACTGCAGAACGCGATCCATGTCGGTCATTCGACGGGCGGCGGCGAAGTGGTGCGCTACCTCGCGCGTCACGGCGAGAACCGCGTCACCAAGGCGGCCATCATCAGCGCAGTGCCGCCGCTGATGATGAGGACCGACGCCAATCCGGGCGGCCTTCCCAAGGAAGTGTTCGACGACTTCCAGGCGCAGCTCGCCACGAACCGCTCCGAGTTCTACCGCGCCGTGGCCGCGGGCCCCTTCTACAACTACAACCGCCCGGGCGCGAAGCCCTCGGAGGCCATCATCCAGAACTGGTGGCGCCAGGGCATGATGGGTGGCGCCAAGGCCCACTACGACGGCATCGTCGCCTTTTCGCAGACCGATTTCACCGCCGACCTGGGGAAGATCACCATCCCGGTCCTGGTGATGCACAGCGAGGACGATCAGATCGTTCCTTACGCCGATGCCGGACCGCTGTCCGCCAAGCTTCTGAAGAACGGCACGCTCAAGACGTACAAGGGCTTCCCTCACGGCATGCCGACCACGCAGGCCGAGACCATCAACGCCGATCTTCTCGCGTTCATCGAGAGCTGAGGCCGCCATGATCTCGAGACAACATTCCATATCGCGGCGCGGCTTCTGTCTGTGCTGCATCGGAGGCGCGGCCTCCGCAGCCGCGGGAGCCTGGCTGACGCCGCGCCAGGCGTTCGCTGAGGCGCGCGGCATCGTCAGCCTGATCAAGGACAGCGCCGCCTCGGCGCCGATCGTCACGCACAAGCTGCGCGGCAACATCTGTGCGCTCGAAGGCTCCGGCGGGACCGTAGCCGTGCTGACGGGTCCCGATGGCAAGGTGCTGATCGACGCCGGCATCGCCGTCTCCCGCCCGCAAATGACGAAGGCCCTTGCTGAACTCGGCGCCGAGCCGATCACGCACCTGATCAACACCCATTGGCATTTCGACCATACCGACGGCAACGCCTGGCTCAACGCGGCCGGCGCGAAGATCATCGCCCAGGACAACACGCGCAAATACCTGTCCCAGGTGCAGCGCGTGGAGGAATGGGACTACAATTTCCTCGCGCTGCCGCCGGCTGGACTTCCGACCGAAACGTTCGCCGACGAGCGCAGCCTCAAGCTCAATAGCTCGACGATCGCCCTCAAACACTACGGTCCGGCGCATACCGACAGCGACATCTCCGTGACGTTTCCCGAAGCGAATGTCGCGCATCTAGCCGATACGTTCTGGAACGGCATCTATCCATTCATCGACTATTCGACCGGCGGCAGCATCGACGGGATGATCGCAGCCTCCGATGCCAATCTCGCGGCGACCAACGAGGAGACCATTATCATCGCCGGCCACGGCAAGGCGCTCGGCACGAGGGCCGAGCTCCGCGAATTCCGCGACATGCTGGCGGGCATCCGCGACAACGTAGCCGCCCTCAAGAAGCAGGGGCGCTCGCGCGACGAGACGGTCGCGGCCAAACCGACAGCCGCCTTCGACGCCAAATTCGGCAACTTCGTCATCGACCCCGCCTTCTTCACCCGACTGGTCTACGAAGGCGTGTGACCGCAAGCGACATCGGATTCGCCAATCACTCCGAAATCGGAGGCCGACATGAAGAACGCTGACATGATCGACACGCCGCGCGCAATTCTGGATCGCCGACGCTTTGCCGTGGCGGTGCCGCTGCTGGCCGCCGGTCAAGTTCCCGACAGGTACGCTTAACTTCGTCACGCATCGCGAGGTTGGACAGCGGGAAGTCGACCGCTTTAAGGAAAACACATGGATCGATTGTCAGGGAAGATCGCACTGATAACCGGAGGCAGCAGCGGCATCGGGTTAGAAACTGCCAAGCTGTTCGCGAAGGAAGGTGCGTTTGTCTTCATTACAGGAAGGCGACAGGCAGAACTCGAGAAAGCTGTCGCAGCGATCGGATCGAACGCCAAGGGCATTAGGGGCGATATTGCTAATCTCGGCGATCTTGATCGCCTCTTCCAGGAAATCAAGGAGGTCAAGGGACGCTTGGATATTCTCTTCGCAAACGCTGGCCTCGGCGAATTCGCCCCTTTAGGGACGATAACCGAGGCCCACTTCGACAAGACTTGTGGCGTTAACGTGCGCGGAACCCTGTTCACCGTACAGAAGGCCCTGCCCCTCATGGGCGAGGGATCTGCGATCGTGCTGAACGCTTCGATCGCGGCCATAAAGGGAACTCCGGCGTTCAGTGTGTACGCAGCGACCAAGGCCGCGATCAGGTCGTTTGCACGCGGCTGGAGCGTCGATCTGAGAAATAGGAAAATTCGCGTAAACGTCGTGAGCCCAGGTACGGTGCCGACGCCGGCCTACGACGGTTTCGGCATGACCGAAGACCAGATGGCTGGCTTCTTGAAAGGTCACAGCGATGTAGCACCGGTTGGAAGGGTAGGGCTGCCGAGCGAGATCGCCGAGGCAGTTCTATTCCTGGCATCCGACAAGAGCTCCTTCGTGAATGGCGCCGAACTGTTCGTTGACGGTGGCTTCGCACAGGTCTGACCTCTTCAAGCAGGTTCCAAGCTGTCCGATGCAATAAACTTCGCCGACGACTTACTGCTGCTTGCTCGAAAGAGGAAAACCGCGGCGGAATTGGGCTTCGTTTTTGTCGCCTCGTCCCTGTCGTTCGCAGGATGGGAGTGGGCTTTCTCGTTGATTTCCTATGGCTCGAAATCGAAATTCGGAGGCGTAGCGCTATTGGCGACAGTCATTTTTGCTCTGATCCTGGACACGGCCCTCTTGTGGAGATGGAGGAAGCGGCTCGACGGAGGAAATTTACGGCCGAAATAGCCCCGCGATCGCAGCCCCTTACGGGATCGAGTCGTTTTCAAAGCGAAAAACGGGGTGATCGAGTCGTTCTTAAAGTCAAAACCGAGTCGTTCTCAAAATGCGGGGTCGTGGAATATCAAAGGGATAGCCGAGTCATTTTCAAAGTGGCCCCACAAGAGGGCGCCAGACTAAGCCTAGCCGCGGCCAGAGCCGGTGTGGCCCTGAAGCCGCCGGCCGACTTTGCTCACCATTATAGTTTTTGATGGGGCCATAGTTATCGATAGTTCGATCAGGCCTCGCTAAGCTTTTGCTCATTCAAAGTTTACCCAATTTTGATTCTTTTGTTCACGACGATGGCCTGCATGTCCGGCACGATTGGCGATGAAAACGAATTCATTGGACGATACCGAAGAAGTTTGCCGGCCGACCAGGAAAGCGGCCTGCAGGGTTTTCGATCCTTGTCGAGAGATTCGCATCCGCGACGACGGTGGACCTTTGCTGAAGCGACGAATGCGGCAGGCTGCGCGAGTGGGAGCGGTCGCACTCTTCGTTGCCGTGGCATCCGGTTATCAAACGTCCGCCCAGGCCGGCACATCGACCGCAAATTTGACCGTTCAGATCACCATCACGGCGTCTTGCACAATCAACGCTGCGACGCTCAATTTTGGGAGCGTGGCAGGAACAACGCTCGCGACCACCTTGCAGTCGGGCAGCACAACCGTCTCGGTCACCTGCACCAATGGCAGCCCCTACTCCATCGCCATGGACAACGGAGCAAATGTGTCCGGCAGCCAGCGGCGGATGACGAATGCCGGTAATTTTATCAACTACGATCTCTATACCGATTCAGCTCATACCAACCCCTGGACCACGGCCACCAGCAGCACCACCTGCACGACCACGAACGGCTGCATTCTCGGCACCGGTAACGGATCGGCGCAGACGATCAACATTTACGGTACGGTTCCCGCTACCGGCACCGCACCGAACACCGGCACCTACACGGACACGGTGGTCATGACCATCACCTATTGAAGAAGAGGCCGCGGCAGCGGCCCGCTGTTCCGTTGCATCTGCGTATCGACGAAATGCCTGCTTGGCGCACGATTTCGAAATCGATTGGGCATCGCGATGCATCAAAATTCGACACTGCTGGCCGCATTTGCCGCAAGCCTAGCATGCATGGAGGTTGCCCATGCCACCGCGCTTCGCGTTGAACCCGTTCTCCTGGAACTGAACGCGCCGGCGGCGGCGGCTTCCCTGACGCTGCGCAATGACGAAGATGCCGACGTCGAGGTCCAGACCCGCGTGCTTCGCTGGTCGCAGTCCGACGGCAGGGAGAGTCTTGAACCGACAACCGATGTGGTGGCATCACCTCCGGCTGTCAGGATGGCGCCTCATTCAGACTACGTCGTGCGGGTTGTGCGGGTGTCGAAACAGCCGGTCAACGGCGAAGAGAGCTATCGTGTCATCGTCGACCAATTGCCGCGAGCAGGCGGCAGCCAGAGTCGCAGCGTCAATCTTTTGGTACGACAGTCGATCCCCGCGTTCTTTCGCGGACGCGAGATCAGCCGGCCGCAGGTTTCCTGGTCGCTCCGCGCTGAAGCTGGCCAACTGACGGTCGTGACCCACAATGCCGGCGACGAGCGGCTACGTATCGCAAACTTGCGGCTTAAGGATTCCTCGGGAGCTACCTTGTCCTTTGGCAATGGTCTCCTCGGCTATGTCCTCGGACATTCCTCCATGAGTTGGGCCACGCTGAAATATCCTCGCGGCTTTGGATCTGGCGGATCCATCTCTGTCACGGCGGAAACGGACAAGGGCCAGACTCATGCGGTTATTGAGTCGCCGACTCGGCGGTAGAAGAGGCTCCACGCTTGTGTCCATCTTAGCACTCCTTGGCATGGTCCTCTGTGCCGGGCGTTCGCGCGCGGGGGAGGCCCAGACAAATCTGCAACTCGATGTCGTGATCAACTCCATGCCCGCCCGAACGATCGGATCATTCGTGCGGTTCGATGACGGTCGTATCGGCGGAACGGTGGAGGAACTGGAAAGCCTCGGCCTGCAACCGGGCCCGCCGCATCGACCGGGCGAGATCATCGCACTGGATGATATCCCGACCCTAAAGTATCGATATGAGGAGAGAACACAGCGGATATTCATTGCCGTCGACGAAGCCGGACGCAAGCCGCAGCTCTTTGACGCAGGCGGCGCCAGCGGGAACCGGCCAAAGGCGCGGGCCGATCCCGGCGCGGTGCTGAATTATGACTTGTTGAGTTCAACCAGCAACGCAGCTACCCCGAGATTGATCGGGCTCGGTTACACATCGCTTTTGCTGGATGCCCGGGCGTTTTCGCCTTACGGCACCGCCGAACAGTCGGCGATCGTCCGCACTGGTCCGCGGCAGCCTGCGCAGGCGACACGGCTGAATTCGTCTTTCCAGTACTCCGACCAGGACCGGATGATCGGCTACGTTGCTGGGGATACGATCAACGGTGGACTGGCCTGGTCGCGGCCGATCAGGATCGGTGGCCTTCAGGCTCAGCGCGATTTTGCCCTGCGGCCCGATCTAATTACCGCGCCGCTCGCGACCATCGGCGGTAGCGCGGCAGTGCCGTCAACGGTCGATGTCTATGTCAACAACATCAAGACATTTTCTCAGGACGTCGCGTCTGGCCCTTTCAGCGTGAACAACGTACCGCTGATTTCCGGCGCCGGCACGACGCAACTCGTGGTGCGGGATTCGGCAGGTCACGAAATCCAGACGTCGGCGCCGTTTTATGCGACCTCGAGCCTGCTTGTGCCGGGGCTGAGCAGCTGGTCGGTGGAGGGCGGATTGCCGCGGCTGTCCTACGGCTCGAGCAGTGACGTCTATGTCGGCTCGCCGGTCGGGTCTGCAACCCTGCGACGAGGTATCTACGACGGCTTGACGGCAGAGGCGCACGTCGAAGGCGGAGCCGGCGTCATCAACGGTGGCATCGGTGGTATCTTCAGGACCGGGACGATCGGTGTCGCCGCCGTGGCCTTGGCTGGCAGCGGAAGCGGCACGAACCGCGGTCTGCAGAGCTACGCTTCCTATGAGACGAGGCTCTTCGGCGTGAGCATTTCGGCGAGTTCGCAACACACCTTTGGCACCTATGACGACCTTGCCTCGGCGACCGCAAGATTGCAAAACATCGCGGCGTTGAACGGCGGCCTGCAAAATCTGAACGGTCTGTTCAATTATCTGCCCGGCAGTATCGCTTCATTGTCGAACTCGTTTGCCTATGTGACCGGCATCTATGGCAGCGCCCGTGCGCCGGTCGCGCTCGATCGCATCACTTTCAGCGCTCCGATGCCGTTCGACCCCCGGGCCAGCCTAAGTGCAAGCTTTGTCGGTCTGCGCGATGACTCAGGCCATCGCTCCAATATCGTGACGGCCTCTTACTCGCGTTCGTTGCCCTACAATGCGTCGATATTCGCCACCGTCTTCCACGATTTCCGTGCCAAGAGGAATACCGGCATGTTTGCCGGTTTGAGCATCCCTTTTGGCGACTCTGCTTCGATCACGACCGGGGTCTCGAGCGAACGGGGCGGTACAACCGGCAGCGTTGATGCCGTCAAGTCGCTTGGGCCGGAGCCCGGCAGCTACGGCTGGCGCGTCCACGATTCCGAAGGCTCATCGAGGTACCGGGAGGCAACAGCTTCCTACAGGTCGAGCTACGGCACCATCCAGGCAGGCGCAAGCCAGGCGGGATCCGGCAGCGTGGGATCACTGGAATTGCGCGGTTCGATCACCACTATGGGAGGCGGTGTTTTCCTTTCGAACTGGATCGACGACAGTTTCGCGGTGGTCACGACTGGCGTGCCGGATGTCGAGGTCCTCAGCGAGAATTGCCTGGCCGGTGTCACCAATTCCAGCGGCATGCTGTTGATCCCGACGCTCCGGTCCTACCAGAAGAACAAGATTGCGATCGACCCGACGAACCTTCCGGTCGACGACGAAGCAGCAACGACGCATGACATCGTCGCTCCGGCCGATCGCGCCGGGATGCTCGTCAGATTTGACGTCCGCAAAGAGACGACGGCTGCGCTGGTTACCTTTGTCGGGCCTGACAATCGCGTTCTGCCGGCCGGGGCTGTCGGCCATATGACTGGTGGAGTAGAGTTTGTCGTAGGCTACGACGGACAGGCCTATATCAGGGGGCTCTCGTCAATGAACGAAGCCGAAATCGAATTTGCCGACGCACGCTGCCGCGCCACGTTTGCGTTCACTCCGAGGCCCGGCGAACAGGTCTGGATCCCTGGGGTCGCGTGCCGATGATGCAGTCATTCATACGTAGATAGTGTCTTCCTACATCAATCTCCCCGACCATCTGTTCCGACCAACGCGCATTGTGAGATCGAAATCGTGATCATCGGCTCAAAGCGAACTTTGGTCTTCGCCTTGCTCCTGCAATTTGCAGCATCGTTTTCGGCCCACGCCCAAAGCTGCTCCGTTACCTCGGCGTCCGGCAACTACGGATCTGTCGACATCCTGGCGGGTGGCGCCGTCGATACGACCTCGACATTTACCGTAACATGCAGCGGCTGCACGCTCGGCTGCACGGTCAATGCGTGTGTGCAATTCAACCAAGGGGCGCCCAACAGCAGCAGCTCGGTTCGATCGCTGGGAAGTGGAGCGAATACAGCAATACACGAGCTCTACTCGGATTCTTCGCGCACGCAGGTCTGGGGATCCTGGGGATATGGTACCACCGCGTACGGCTCCGGTGGCGTCAGCATCAATCTCAGTCTTCCTCTTTTGGGCGGGCCCGCGCAACAAACTCTGACCGTCTATGGGCGCTTTCTCGCCAATCAGCAGGCAACGATACCCGGGACCTACGTCTGGAGTACGACATCTCCGGTCGTCGCCTATGCGGCCTATCTTCTTACAAGCCCAAATTGTTCGTCGAACCCGGGAACGACGACAAATGCGGGCTCCTCGCCCTGGACGGCGACAATCGCCGGAAATTGCATTGTTTCGACCACGCCACTCAACTTCGGTAACGCTTCGCTGTTGACGTCGAATATTGACGGCGTTGGAACGATTTCAGTGAAGTGCACCAATACGACCCCGTACTCGATCGGCCTCGACAACGGACTACATGCAAGCGGCAGCCAACGGCGCATGCAGGCAAGCTCCAGCTTCATCAATTACAATCTCTATACGGACGCGGCCCGGACCAGCGCCTGGACAAGTACGACATCCGCTACAACCTGCACGTCCGGTGCCAATACCTGCGTGCTTGGCACAGGAACAGCGTTGAATCAGAACATTTCAGTCTATGGGCGCGTTCCACCGCAAACCTCGCCCCCTCCGGGAGCCTACGCCGACACCATCGTCGTCACCGTGACCTTCTAGCCCGATCTTCCCGGATAAGCGGTTTGAAAATCCGAACGTCAAAATCGACACAATGCCGATCGCAGAAAATGTCCAACTCCTCCGCCCGCGGCGATGCCGGATCGCGACTTCTCCGTGCTTCCGTCCATCTCGAAAGAAGTTGGCTGGCCCCCTCGCCAGAGGCAGCGGCTGCTATTCAAGCCCGCCAGAAGGGTTTCTTGACTTCCAGAGCGATGTCGCTCCAGGACAGCCCGACATCATGCAAGTCGCGGTCTGTCCATTGCGCCAATTCGCGGCGCTGCCGAACCCGGTCGCGCCAAGTGTGCAGGGTGTCGCTGACCTGCTTCACAAGACCCCAACCATGATGATTTATCATCGACGCCCTGGTCTTCGGTCTCCGGGCACCACACGGGCTCGACCCGCACCTCCCCTTCATCGTCCCTCCTTCGCCCGGCCATGCCAGATCGCGACCGCACCTGCGACCAACACAGCGGCCGATATCACCAGCGAGGCATGTGCGCCCGCAATGAACGCGTTGTCCCCTGCGACCAGCGAGCCGAACAGGGCAACACCAAGCACGCTGCCTGTTTGCCGCGTGGCGTTCAGCACGCCCGCGGCGATGCCGGATCGCGACTTCTCGACACTGCCGAGCAGCGTCGAGGTCAATGGCGGCACGAGGAGGCCGAGCCCGCCGCCGAGGACCATCAGCTGAGCGCCGATCGCCCCGTAGCTCGTGCCTGAGGCCATTGGCAGCAGCGCAACGCAGCCCACGGCTGTAATCACACAAGCCAGCGCAATGGTTTGCGGCGCGCCGAGGCGCTCGCTGACCGACGCGGCGACGAGGTTGGCGGGCAGCACCATGCCCATCATGGGCACGAAGGCGAGGCCCGTTGCGAATGGCGACCAGCCATTGACGTTCTGGAAGTAGAGACTGAGCACGAAGATCAGGCCGTAGAAGGCGATGTTGAAGAGAAGCCCGACCAGAGCGGTCAGCGCGAACATGCGATGGCGGAACAGCGACAGCGGCAGCATCGGGTCCCGCGCATATGTCTCGCGCCATACGAACAGGAGTCCGATTACGACCGCCGCCGCGAAGCCCGTGATGACGAGCGGATGGCTCCAGCCGAGCGCGCCGCCCTCGATCAGGACACCGGCCAGCGCGCCGAGCGCTGTGATCGCCGCGATCTGGCCCGGCAGATCGATCTCGCGCTGCGCGAGCCGCGGCGTCTCCTCGGCATAACGCCACGCGAGCCAGAGGCCGGCGGCGCCAATCGGCAGGTTGACCAGAAAGATCGAGCGCCAGCCGACCAGCGCGATCAGCGCGCCGCCAACTAACGGCCCCGCAGTCAGTGCGACGCTCGCGCCTGCAGCCCAGAAGCCGACCGCGCGGCCGCGCGCCTTCGGATCGGTATACGCGTGGTTGAGCAGCGTCAGCGAGTTCGGCACCAGGATCGCCGCCGCCAGGCCCTGCACGGAGCGAGCAGCGATCAGAAACATCGCCGACGGAGCCAGTGCGCAGGCGAGCGAAGCCACCGTGAAGATTGCAAAGCCCCCTATGAATATCCGTTTGGCGCCAACGCGATCACCGAGCGCACCAGCGGTCAAAATGAAGGCAGCGAATGCGATGGTATAGGCGGTCACCACCCATTGCAGCTCGGCCACGCTGCCGCCGAGCGAGGTGCTGATGCTGCTGAGCGCGGAATTAACGATGGTGATATCCAGCTGCACGACGCCGAGGCCGAGGCTCGTGGCGGCAAGCGCCAGCGCCGCGGCGAGAGGCGAACGGGATGACGCGCTGTCAGAGCCGGCTTGTTCCGGCTGCCTTGTGTTGAGCGAAGTTGTTTGCATTGATCACACTCGGTTGTCGGTGAGATTTTGATGGCTCAGACCAGCTCGCTTTTCGATTATCATTCGATGCCAATCGAATACTTGGAGCGGAGACGATCTTTCGTCCCGTCGCTGCGATGCCTTTCGCTTGGGCTTAGTGGTGTCCAAACAACCTATGTCCCGCGATTGCATCGGTCTTGCAGAAACACTACGGTCTTGACCGAAGTATTCGTGCTTGGCACCGCGTCCTCATCGGCGTAAGAAAAAGACATGGACACGGGACCCAAAATCGCCCAAGTCGCAGCACTCATCGGCGATCCAGCGCGCGCCAACATGCTCAGCGCGCTGATGGATGGCCGAACGTTGACCGCCTCGGAGCTCGCCTATGTGTCTGGCGTGGCGCCGCAGACAGCGAGTGGCCATCTTGCGAAACTCAGCGACGCCGGATTGCTCGCGCTCGCAAAGCAAGGCCGACGACGATATTTCCGCTTGGCCTCTCCGCACGTCGCGCGCGTGCTGGAAGGTCTCATGGTCGTGGCGCAGGAAGGCCCCGCCCGGCGCAATCTCTGGCGCGGCGGAGAGACGCTCCGACACGCGCGGACGTGCTATGACCACATGGCCGGCCGCATCGCGGTCGCAATCGCCGACCGGCTGGTCCAACAGTCGTTTATTCTGCTCGACGAGGATGGCGGACAACTCACCGATGCCGGTCGGTCATTCTTCGATGAGTTGGGCGTCGATCTTCGCCTCGCCTTCAAACGCCGAGTGTTCTGTCGCCCCTGTCTCGACTGGAGCGAGCGCCGGCCGCATCTGGCCGGGGCGGTCGGCGCTGCCATTCTTCATCACGCTCTCGAGCACGATTGGGTTGAGCATGTCAGGGATAGCCGCGCGCTCGTCGTGACTCCCGTTGGCATTAGAGAGCTCGCCACAACGTTCGGCATCGAGGGCGCCCCCCCGACGGACGGCCGCGAAGCGCAGGTTGCATCATTGTCCAGAGGCGGGGTAGCGGTTATCCCGGGTTGAGTCAGCGCCCCGGACGGAGGTAGCAGTGCGATCAGCCGCTTCCGCAGATGACTTCCTTTTTCGTCAAATAGCGAAAGCTCCTTGGTCCACTTTCCCCACCTGCCGTCCCGACGTATGGCCATGGACCGCACCAGTTTCGCACCAGAAACAACCTTTCCAAAACGCAACGAACGCGATCGATCCGAGACGAAAACGCAGGAACATCAACGAATGCTCGCGTTACTCTCCCGCTCATAACGGTCTGGTTGCAGGTTCGAGTCCTGCCGGGCCCACCATTCGATCAAAGCCTTGGCTCCGCGACCCATGCGCGCTGCGTCGATGGAGCCGTTCGGCATCGCCGGCCAGACTCATCACTGCGGTCGCCTCACTCCCAGGCCGCCCGGAAAATGGCGCGGTAGCCGTCGGCATCGACAGGACGCGGATTGGTGGCGGTGGAATGATCCCTCGCCGCCTTCTCCGCCATGTCGTCCAGCACCGAGGCCGGCACGCCCATGGCGCGCAGGCCGCGCGGCAGATTGAGCTCGGCATTGAGAGCATCGAAGAACGCGGCGATGTCGGCATCTTCGGGCAGACCGAGCGCCAGCCGCAGCCGCGGCAGCTTGGCCGCGATCGCCGGACCATTGTAGCGTATCACCGCAGGTATCAGCACCGCATTGAGCGTGCCGTGATGCAGGCTCGGCGACGCCAGGCTGCCAAGCGCGTGCGACAGCCCGTGCACCGCGCCAAGGCCTTTCTGGAAGCACAGCCCGCCCTGCAGCGCGCCCATCATCACTTCGCCGCGGGCGTCGCGGTCATCGCCGTCCCTCACGGCCTGCTTGAGGTGGCCGACGATGCGCGCTGCGCCATCGAGGGCGATCGCATCCGCCGGCGGATTGAAGCGCGGCGACAGAAAGGTCTCGACGCAATGCGACAGTGCGTCCACGCCGGTCGCGGCCGTCAACGCCGGCGGGAGGCCGAGCGTCAGCAGCGGATCGCAGATCGCCCGCGCCGGGATGAGATGCGGACTGATCAGGCCAACCTTCCGGCCGTCCTCGAGCGTGATGAGGGCGGCGCGGCCAACCTCGCTTCCGGTGCCGGCAGTGGTCGGAATCGCGATCACCGGCGCGACGGCCGCAGTGATCCGCGCGACACCGCCATCGATCGCGGCATATTGCGCCAGCGGGCCGGCGTGGGTGGCGAGCAGCGCCACCGCCTTGGCGAGATCGATCGGCGAGCCGCCGCCAAGCGCGATGAGGCCGTCGCATCCGGCCTCGCGATAGCGTGCAAGCGCCTGCAGCGTCGCACGCTCGGTCGGGTTCGGCGGCGTCGCGTCGAACACGACCGGCGCAGTGCCGAGCGGAGCGGTCACGCGCTCCACCAGGCCGGCCGCGACAATGCCGCGGTCGGTGACGAGCATCGGCCGACGGATACCGAGCGCTGCGATCTCATCGCCGAGCGCGTCCGCCTCGCCGAAGCCGAAGCGAATGGTGGTGAGATAGGTGATCAGCGCCATGGCCTGTCGTCCGTTGCGTCGACCGATCAGAGATCGGTGCGTTCTTCGGCGATGTCGCGCCGCTGCTCCATGTTGAAGCGCCCTGCATAGATCGGCCGCCCTCCGGTGGTCGGACCGGGATACTGCACGATCAGGATATCGCCGCCGGTCGCGGTCTCGAACTTGCCTTCGAAATGCGGGTCCGGATGAAAGATCATCGTGCCCGGCGTGTAGAGATTGTCGTCGATCCTGAACTCGCCGCTGAGGATGTACCAGACCTGCGCGAACTCGTGATTGTGGATCGGATGATGCGCGCCCGGCTCCAGCCGCAGGATACCCGCGTTCGGCTCGGTCGGCCGCTCCGGCCGCGGGTGGAACAGCATCTTGCCGGTCTCGCCAGGCCAGCGGATGGTCTCCCACTCCACATCGTCGATGTGCTTCGCCTCATATGGCAGGTGCCTGCCGGTCGCGGTTGCGGTCTGCATGGATCAGTCTCCTTGGGGCTTGCTCTTGGGTGATCGAGGCGGGGCGGCGGCGCTCGGCACGCGCCACCAGTCGAAATGCTCGGCCTTCTGCGGCGACTTCGCAACCACCATCAGGATGCGCGCTTCGTCCTCGCTGATGTTGTCGGCGCGGTGCGGCAGCTCGGAATTGAGGAAAATGCCTTCGCCGGGCGCGAGATCGAACACCTCGGCGCCGACGTGGAAGCGGATGCGACCGCTGATCACGTAGCAGTATTCCTGTCCCGGATGCGACACCATCAGGTCCATCCGGTTCTTGCGCGGGAACGAGAGGTGAAACACCTCCAGATCGTCGTTCGGCATGCCGCCCGCGAACAATTGCCAGCGATAGCCGGTGCTCGGAATGCTCTGGTCTTCACCATCGTCGCCATGGCGATGCAGCGTGACGTGGCTGCGCGACTGGTCCTGCGGCGCAGCGAACAATTCGCTGACGCCAATGTCGAGCGCCTGCGCGATCTGGATCAGATTGGCAACGGAGCTCGACACCTGCCCGCGCTCGAGGCGCGACACGAAGGCGTCGGACAGCCCGGTGGTGTCGGCCAGATCCTTCAGCTTCATGCCACGCTCCTCCCGCAGCGAGCGAATGCGTGCTCCAAGCCTCGCCAGCGTCTCGTCCTGCGTTTTCATTGCTCCGACCCTCTCCGTAATTTGCTTCCTTGTCAATAAAAATTGCTCTACAAGCAATTTCCATTGTGCTCGATGTTGAAATCGCAGGAAATGCCAGCGGTTCTCCGCACCGATGCACAAGCGAATTGCGTATCACGCAACAAAACCAAACAGCAAACAACACGACCTCCGGAGGAGCACCCGACCATGACAACCACTCTCAGGGCCTTATGCGCGGCGATAACCGCGACGCTGCTGCACATTCACGTCGCGCACGCCGCGATGTCCGACAATGTGATCCGCATCGGGGTCCTCAACGACCGCTCCGGCGCCTATGCCGACCTCGGCGGCGAAGGCTCGGTCGTCGCGGCGAAGATGGCGGCGGAGGAGTTCGGCAACAGCATCGGCGGCGTGCCGGTCGAGATCGTCTCGGCCGATCACCAGAACAAGCCGGACATCGGACTTGGCATCGTGCGGCGCTGGTTCGACACGGAGAAAGTCGATGCCGTTGCCGACATTTCCAATTCGGGCGTGGGTTTCGCGGTGACCGCTCTCGCCAAGGAACGCAACAAGATCGTGCTGAACGCGTCGGCCTCCTCCGACTTCACCGGCAAGGCCTGCACCCGGACCTCGTTCCAGTGGGTCTACACGAGCTATACCAACGGCTACGGCCTCGCGCGCGCACTCACGGCGCAGAAGCTCGACAGCTGGTTCCTGATCACGGTGGACTATTCGTTCGGCCACGCCTTCGCCGCCGACATGCGCCGCGCGGTCGAGAACGGCGGCGGCAAGGTGATCGGTGAGGTGCGCCACCCGCTCAACACCGCCGACTTCAGTTCGGTGCTGCTGCAGGCACAGGCGTCCGGCGCCAAGGTGATCGCGCTGGCCAACGCCGGCGCCGACATGACCAACTCGGTGAAGCAGGCGGCCGAATTCGGTATCACACGCGGGCAGGCATTGGTGGCACCGACCGTATTCCTCACCGACGTCGACGCGATGGGCCTCGCCGCCGCACAGAACCTGCAGTTCGTCACCGCATACTACTGGGACCGCGATGCCGAGTCGCGGGCGTGGGCCAACAAGTTCTTCGAGAAGGTTGGGCGGATGCCGACCATGACCCAGGCCGGCGTCTATTCGGCCGTGCGGCACTACTTGCGCGCGGTGCAGGCCGCAAATTCCGACGATGGCCTCGCTGTCGCAGCCAAGATGCGCGAACTGCCGGTTTCCGATTCGTTTGCTCGCGGCACGGTCCGCACGGATGGCCAGTTCGTGCACGACATGTACCTGGCGCGCGTCAAGACACCGGCGGCCTCGAGCCGACGATGGGACCACTACGACATCGTTGCGACGATTCCCGCCGAGCAGGCCTTCCGCCCGCTCGGCGAGGGTGGCTGCGAGTTGGTCTCGCAGTGACAACGCAGGCGGATGGTGGCAACACCATCGTCCGCCATCGCCCATAACGGCCTGTATGCAGGTGGCGAGCGACGTCTCTTGGGCTACGTCGGGCGTGCCTTCGCCGTCGAAGCCTCAATTCGATAGACCGCGGTCCAGCTCAACTGCCGAAATCAGCTGCGCGCCTCGCGCCGAAGAAATTGAGAAATCGGCGTCAAAGCGTCGATCGAAGGCAAACCTGTGCGCGCCTCACCGTATGACGACCAGGGATAGGGGATAGCCGAAAGCCATTGCAGGACAGACGCCTGATAGCTAGCCGGCAGCACACACATGAACTCAATCTTGATGAGCAGCCGCTTGACGCGACCGTCGCCGGCGGCATCAAAATCCCAGGTGTACTCACCGCAGCCGACGCGTACGTCGCCATCGGACTTGTTTGACATCCCCACCAGCCAGTCGCATTGAAACCGTGGAAGGCGATTGGACTCGGGGCGCGAGAGGCAGAAGGTGCGCACATTCTCATACTGCGCTCCAAAGTTTCGTACGAGAACGTCGGTGACGCTCTCCAATCCATGAGCGGAGCTGGGAAAAGAGATTGCGTCGGTCAGGAGCTGCATCTGGAGCTCACAATCCTGCACGAATGCACGCTTCATGAGCTGAGGCAGGTTTCGGTCCTTTGCCTCGATGTACGAGCTGATCGCCTCGGCTGCGGTGATCGATTGGGGCTCACTCAAGAATTCTCTCCACGGCTGCGCGACCAGATGCCAGGTGACGGCGGTGCCAACGACGCCGCAGGAAACAACGAGGTAGGCACCGCTAAACCAGGCCTCACAATATACCGCAAGCTCGATTCCCCGCGCACCGCTGCGAAAGACGATTGCGATCAGGCTGCCGGAAATGCCGAGCACCGATCTGCCTGAATGCCAATGCCGACAGGCGCCCCCATTGGCCAGCGCAGAACGGCCTGCTCGCCCGGGGATCGCACCAGCAGCCGCTCCCCGGCGCACTCGATCTGAAGATCGACGTGGCCACCCTGGTAGATCTGAGCCACAACGCTCCCCTTGATGGCGCACGGCTCCTCGGGCGCCACAACGCTGAACTGCTCGGGGCGGACGAACAGGTCAACGGCCGCGGACTTCTCGAGCCCGGACAGGCTCTCGCCGGACACCTTCACCAGGGCATCGCCAAGCGCGACGATCGCTTGCTTGGCTTGCATACTCACAAGCTGGCCACGCAGCCTGTTGTTGTCGCCGACAAAGCTGGCCACGAACGGGTCCGCCGGGCTGCGATAGACGTCGACAGGCCTTCCGAGTTGCCTGATCCGGCCCTCGGACATCACAGCCACACGATCGGACATGCTCAAGGCCTCGCCTTGGTCATGCGTCACAAAGATCGTGGTCAGACCCAGCTTGCGCTGAATTTCCCGCAGCTCCACCTGCATCGAGGTCCGCAGACTCTTGTCCAGCGCCGAGAACGGCTCATCGAGCAGCAAGACGGTCGGGTTGATGACGAGTGCGCGCGCGAGCGCGACGCGCTGCTGCTGACCGCCGGACAGTTGCCGGGGCTTGCGGTTCTCCATGCCCTTCAGCTTGACCAGCGCCAGCGCATCGGCGACGCGCTTGTCCCGCTCAACCCTGGGGACCCGCCGCGTCTTCAGACCATAGGCGACGTTTTCCGCCACACTCATGTGCGGAAACAGCGCGTAGTTCTGAAACATCATGCCGATGCCGCGCTGGTAGGTCGGAATGTCATTCATGCGCTTGCCTTCGATCGAGATCGAACCGCCGTCCGGCCCCAGAAAGCCCGCGGCCAGCTTGAGCAGCGTGGTCTTGCCGCATCCTGATGGACCAAGCAGCGTCACGAACTCGCTACGGCCAACGCCGAGCGTAACGGCGTTCAGGGCCACGACATCGTCAAATCGCTTGGTCACGGCGTCGAAATGGACCGCCGTTTGTTCCCCTTCAACATTCGCAGACGGCTTCAAGATCCGTGCTCCCTAGTGAGACTGCTCGATATTGAGGACCTTGCCGAGGCCCAGGAACGCATTGGCAAAGGCGATCAAGGCGGCGGTACCGACGATGTACATGACCGACAATGCCGCCATCGACGGATCAGCGAACTCGCGCACGTAATTGTACATCGCGACAGGAAGCGTCTGGGTACGCTGCGAAGTCACGAACAGCGAGGCCGTGAACTCGTTGAACGAGAGGATCGCCGCGAACAGCCAGCCGCTGACGAGCCCGGGCAGCAGCAGCGGCAGGGTGACGGTGGTCAGGACACGAAGCGGTCCGGCGCCGAGGCTCGCAGCCGCGTATTCATAACTCTGATCGAGATTCCTCAGCGAGACATACACGCTGCGCAGCACGAACGGCAGCACCAGGATAACGTGGCAGATCACGACGACCGCAAAACCGCGACTCAGGCCGACTTGCGCCGCGAGGATGAGAAAGCCGAGCCCTACCGTGAAGTGCGGAATCACCAACGGCGAAATCAGGATTCCCTCGATGGCGGACTTGAGCGGAAACTTGTACCGGTCGATGACAAAAGCGAACATGCCGCCAACGCACAGCGCGATCGTCGAGCTCCAGGCCGTGACGATCAGGCCGTTGAAGAACCCTTGCCGGAAATCCTCGTAGGCGAGGGCCCGACCAAACCATCGCCACGACCAGGTCTGCGGCGGAAACGACAGGATCGGCTTGTCGTTGAACGCGGCGATCGTCACGACCGCCGCCGGCAGCACAAGAAAAGCGATGATGACGAGCACCGTCAACAATCCGACCAAGCGGAGCACTCTCTGATAGGTCGAGCGCGGAATCATCAGTGCACCTCGATCTTCTGAAGCGGTCGGGAGGCAAGCTGAAGCAGTCCAAGCACGAGGGCCGTCAAAGCCAGCCCGGCCACGCACAGTGTCGCGGCGAAGGGAAAGTTGAAGCTTGAAAATCCAAGCTGGTAGACCAGATTGGAGATCATATTGACGCGGCCGCCGCCGATGAGTTGCGGCGTGGCGAATGCCGAGAACGTCCAGGCGAACGCCGTCGTGGTGCCGGCGACCACGCCGGGCAAGGACAGCGGCAATGTCACGGTGAGGAACACGCGGATAGGACCGGCTCCCAGGCTTTCAGCCGCTCGGGAATAGTCGCGGTCGATATGGGACAATCCAGCGGCCAGCATGATGACCATGACCGGCAGCGTGACGTGCACGAGCGCAACCACAACGCCGAATGGCGTGAACATCAGCTGCAGCGGCTTGCCGATGATGCCGAGCGACATCAGCAGGGAATTGATGAAACCATTGTTGCCAAGGACGATGATCCACGCATAAGTGCGAACGACCTCGCCCAGAAACAGCGGCGTCACGACAATCACGAGGAGAATGGAGCGCAGGACCGGCTGTTCGACGCGCACAAGCGCGTAGGCCAGCGGATATCCGACGATCAACGTCACGACCGCGGTCATCGCGCACACGACGACGGTATCGAGAAACACGCGCGCGTAGAGCGGTTTGAGAAGGTCGGCGAAATTCGCCAGCGTGAATCCGCCGGGGTCGAGCGATCCCGGCACGTAGGCCCTGAGGCTGTATTGCAGAACCGCAACCATCGCAGCGAGGAACCCGATCGCACAGAGCGTCGCCGGCGCCGTGAAGATGCGCAGAAATGGCTGCTGATTCATGATGCGGGACCGATCTGGCAACGGATCAGTTCATGATGTTTTCGGCGAACCATTTGCGCCATTCCGCCGTCTTGTTGGCGCGCAGCTTGGCGTCGATGTTGATCTGCTGCTTCCATTGCTCCGCCGACGTGAAGACGCCCGGAAGCTTGGCGATTTCAGGATCGATCTTCGCGTTGAGGACTGCCGGGCTCCCCTTCTTCTGCTTCGAGATCTCAGCCTGAATTTCGGGGTCGTAGAGCGCGTTGATGAACTTATATGCGAGATCGACCTTCTTTGACCCCTTCATGACCGCGACGGTGTCGATTCCCAGCACCGCGCCCTCTTTCGGCATCGCGAGCGTGATCGGAATGCCCTGCCCGATCATGTAGTAGGCGTTCATCGAGAGCACGATCTGCACCGGCGTCTCGCCGCTCGCGAGCAGTTGCTGGCTGTTGGCGTCATTGGTGTAGAACGCCTTGAAGTTTGGCTTGAGCGCCTTGAGCTTCTCCTCGCCTTTTTCCCAATGGGCCGGGTCGGCGCCGGCAAGAATGGCGGCGACCGCAATGATGTGACCGGGATCGAAATCCGGAGCGGCCAGCTTGTCCTTCAGTTCCGGTTTCCAGAGATCATTCCAGCTCTCGAACTTGGTATCCTTGATCAGATCGGGGCGGTAGCCGATCGTGTAGACATAGGCCCAGGCGCCGAGATGGTAGGGACTGATCCGCGCCTCGTCCGCGAGGTTCTTCGCATTGGGGATCTTCGATGTATCGATCGTCTCGAACAACCCGTCATTGGCATAGAGCCACCCGACATGCGACGTCGTGAACGTCACGTCGCTTTCGGGATTTCCCTTGGCGAGCTTCTCCTTGTTCAGTCGATCGATGGTGCCGCCGGTGATGAATTCAACCGGGACGCCGGTTTCGGCGGTGAATTTCCTGGCAACCGTCTCGGCCACCAGATCGCGCCAACTGCCGCCCCAGATACCGACAACGAGCTTGTCTTGTGCGTGAGCCGGCAATGCAATCAGAACAGCGATCAACACGGACCAAAGGCGAAGCATAGCTGCAGTCTCCCTCCAGCGAGGGAATGCAGCGCCCGGCTCCAGCTGCAATCCTCGGTCAACTTATCATCTGCTTAATAGTACCTTTTATCAGGCACCTCATCGACCCGCAATAGGTTTGTCTTATCGACAATAGTACCTTTTGCGATTAGCCTGCGCGCCACGTTGGTTGAAATCACGGAGGCAGTCGATGACGACATCGAGGGAAGCTTTAGAGGCCCATCGGCCGTCTGCCGTTCTGAATTCGCTCAAGCGTCTTGGTTTCGGCACCGTCGTCTCTGTCCCCGACAGCTGGCTGGGCGAAATCCTTATTCGCATCGACCAGGAGCCGGGCATGACGCTGGTGCGCGCAACCCATGAAGAGGAGGCGCTTGCGATCGCTTGTGGAAGCCGGCTCGGTGGCGTTCGCACCGCCCTGCTTGTGCAGAATGCCGGCGTACTCAGCATGGGCGCGGGCTTGGTGTCGCTCGCGCAACGTTATCAATTTCCGCTTCTGATGCTGGTGTCCTATCGGGGCACGCCGGATGATCCGGTCTTCTATCATGTGCCGAAGGGCCGAGCGACGGAGCCGGTCTTCCGCGGCATCGGCCTCGCCCATGCCTGCACCGATCGATACCGCCCGATCGGTCCCCAGGTCGAACATGCCGCAACCTATGCGGAAGAAGCCTCATGTCCGTTTGCCCTGCTCATGGGTCGGGAGGATATCCAGTGGTGACCAATACACGACCGAGCCGGGCGGATTACTACAGGGCGCTTGCCGGCAGTCTGCCGTCTCGCGCGCTCGTCGTGACGTCGCTCGGCAATGCTTCGTATTTGTGGGCATCGCTGCATCACGCGCCGGAGAACTTCTACTTCGAAGACGCCATGGGACTGACACTCCCGCTGGCGCTGGGCCTGGCGCTCGCTCAACCGGATCGTCCCGTCATCGCTGTTGAGGGCGACGGCGCCCTGCTCATGCATATGGGAGCGCTCGTCACGATTGGCGCGATGAACCCGCCAAATCTCACCATCCTCCTGATCCAGAACGGCGTTCACGCAGCTTCGGGCGGCCAAGCCTTGACCAACGCGACGCTCGATCTGGCACAGCTGGCGCTGGCCTCGGGAATCAAGCACGCCGAGAACCTGAATGCGCCGAGCGCACTTGCCGCCGGCATCGCCTCAGCCGAAAAGCGCGATGGCGTCGGAGTCCTGGTTCTGGCGACGGAGCCCGACATCGAAGTCGTGCGGCCGCCGATCTCGCTCGATCCGGTCGCGACAAAACATCGCTTCATGGCTGCGATTGAGGCACCACGTTACATCCCGACGCTGTTCGGCGGCGGGATGCTCGAGCGGCCCTAGCCAGCCGGCATTTGCCTTGCGCAAATCCATGGCGGTCCGCTTCGTTGCCGAAGCGGGCCGCCTTTTTTTAGGCGCTCCGACATACCGCTGGGCTGTCGGACGACGCTGCGATCTTAGGCACAGGACGTCGAAACTTTGAACTTGTCGGTCGTCCATCACATAGTACGATGTATAGGACGATGGACTATTTGCCGGTTCGCTCGCTCTTGATGAGGACGACAACAACGATGCACAGCAACCAGGACGCCTTGCGGATCGATGTGGCCGCGTCGATTTCCGTCGGCATGCCCGTCATTCACTTCAATGACGGCGGCTCCCCGGTCCAGACGAATAAGTTTGGTGAGACGGCGGCTGCGGGTCAGCCGCAACGCAGCGAGCATCGAATGCCGGTGCCCCAGGCCTTGCTGATGTGGATTTGCTCGTCATCCGGTGAGGCATGGCCGTCCCTCGAGCTCATCCTGGGCCGCACGCTGTCGCCGCGGAGCCCGATCGGATCCGGCGCTTCATAGGCCATCTGCTTCCGGGTTAGCCGATCGCAAGGCCCCTGGCACAGGCTGGCGCCATTCGCCGCCGGCC
>NZ_JACMYP010000089.1 GCF_020889705.1 Bradyrhizobium altum
CGAGCGCGGCTCGCTCAAGGCCGGCGAGCAGCTGCTGGTGCTCGGTGCCGCCGGCGCACCGGCATCGCCGCGATCCAGGTCGGCAAGCTGCTCGGCGCGCGCGTCATCGCCGCCGCCTCGACGGACGCGAAGCGCAGCTTCGCCGCAAGCTTCGGCGCCGATGCTGTCGTCGACTACACGAAGCCCGATTGGCGCGATGCGCTGAAGGAGGCAACCGGCGGCCATGGTCCCGACGTGATCTTCGATCCGGTCGGCGGCGAGGTCTCGCTGCAGGCGTTCCGCTCGATCGCCTGGAACGGCCGCCATGTCGTGGTCGGCTTTGCGGCAGGCCAGATCCCCGCTCTGCCGTTCAATCTGCCACTTCTGAAGGGCGGCCTCCTGATCGGCGTCGATGCCGCCCAGATCGCGCGCCGCGAGCCCGAGGCGCAGGCGCGCGTGATGACGCAATTGTCGGCATGGCTGAACGACGGCCGACTGACGCCTGTGGTCGGCAAGGTGTTCGAGCTTGAAGATTTCCGCGCGGCGTTCACGACGATGCAGACCCGCGCGGCGCTGGGCAAGATGGTGGTGCGGATCGGATCGTGAGAGAGACACCGCTATCGTCGCATCTTCCCTGTCGTCCCTGCGAAAGCAGGGACCCATAACCATAGAGTTGTGTTGTTGAGATGAGCTGTGGCTACAGCTCTGCAATCCAATTCGCATTCGTGGTTATGGGTCCCGGCTCAAGGCCGGGACGACACTGAATTTGTTGCACGGTCTGTGAGTCATGCTTCCGCATTCTCGCGACATGATTTGTCCGAGGCTTGCGCTTCATTCCGTCCTCTCCTCTCGCAGAGGGCGCAGGGAAAGCCGGGTGCCGATCGCACCCATGGGTCCCGCGTAGTAAAAAACGCGGGAGGTAGGACCACAGGTGTAACCGGAAACAACCCGGCTTTCCCTGCGCGATGGGTTACGGCTTATTTCGTGCTCTCCCCGGCGAGACTGGGCTTGCTTGTCACCGCCCTCGCAAAATCGCTTTCGCGTTTCGCGGGGAGACACCTACCACTAGGGCGTCAGGACCACACGACTTCACCGTCCGCAGCGTGCGCACTCGTCAGTTGCACACTCAGCGTCCACCGCATCTCGACCCACGTTCGTGACGACCGCGAAGCGCCCCTCGTGTCGGGTGAGACAGGCACATTGAACATCTGAGTTGGGTCCGGCGTCAAGTTAAATTCTGAAAAGCCGAACGATCCAAACCATAGATTCGCAGCTCGTAGGATGGGTAGAGCGCAGCTCGTAGGATGGGTAGAGCAAAGCGAAACCCATCACTGGCGCCGCGGAAGGGAATGGATGGGTTTCGCTGCGCTCTACCCATCCTACAATTTCCTGATCCGGCACGGCCCCTTGGGTCACCCGAGCGCGCCGTCCCAACGCTGTCATTGCACCGCAGGAACCGACACCGCAACAACGCATTGTCATTTCACCCAACGGTTGAGAGGTAATATGCCGCCAGTATCGGTATCCGCGCCGATCCTGTAGCATTCCTGTCCGCCGAAGAGCCAATTAGCCGTCATCTGTTGTGTTTCAGGATTCGTCCCTTGGCACTTTTTGCATATCGAACATCCAGCACCACGTCCCGATCGCGCGGGCTAACCACCGTCGCCTGAGACGCGCGATGAAGATGGACAAGGCCACCTGGTACGTCTCGTTCGCCATCAGGACCCCTGACGCCGGACACCACCGCTTCGCGCGCCAGACCCGCACCTTCGCGACCGAGCAGGATGCCAAGGCGTTTGCGCGCACCCTGCTTGTGCAGACTCAAGACGTCAGCGCCGGAACGATCAACCCGCACACGCCGAGACGCGTGATCGCGCCGGCCGCGATCGCGGCCTGGGCCGGCGGGAGCTGAGGTCTACTTCTTACAAAAAGCGTGACGGCGCGAACGGCTGCAGCGGAATCTCCGGCACCTTGCCGCTGAGCAGTTGCGCGACCAGCCGGCCGGTGCGGGCCGAGCCGACCAGGCCGACATGGCCGTGGCCGAACGCATAGACCACGTCGCGCGAGGCGCGGCTATGGCCGATGCAGGGCCGCCCGTCGGGCATGCTCGGGCGATGGCCGAACCAGGTCTTGATCCGCGAGGGTGGAATGTCCCTCGGCAGTTTCGGGAACATACTGAGCAGATGCTCGCGCAGGATCTCGGCGCGCTTCCAGTTCGGCTCGGCGTCGAGCCCCGCGATCTCCACCGTGCCGGCGGCGCGCAGGCCCTTGTCGGTCCAGTTGACCACCATCTTGGCATCCGAGGCCATCATCGAACTGCGCGGCCCGGATTCCGGATTCTCGATCATGACGTGATAGCCGCGCTCGGTTTCCAGCGGCAACGGATCGCCGATCGATGCGGTCAGTTGCTTCGAGCGTGCACCGGCGGCGACGACCGCCGCATCACAGGCGATCTCGCCGGTTTCGGTGACCACGGCGACGAGCCTGTCGCCCGCGAGCTTGAGGCCTATGGCCTTGGCAGCAACGCGCTCAGCGCCGTTCGCGATCGCGTGCGCGGCGAGCGCTGCGACATAGGCGCCGGGATCGCGGCAGCGGCCGGCCTCCTCCACCACGACGCCGAACTTGTAGCGCGGATGCAGATCGGGCTCGCGCTGGCGCATCTCGTCTTCATCGAGCTCCAGCCATTCGATGCCGACGCGCTTGCGGATGCGCCAGCCGAGATCGCGGTCGAACGGCGCGCGCGAGGGAAATACGTGCATCACCCCGCGCCGCTCGATCAGCTCGGGCACGCCGGCTTCCTCGGCGAGCTGCCGGTGCAGTAGCGGCGCGTCCTTGAGCAGATCGCGCATCGCCCGCGCGGTGGCCTCGACCTGCGCCTCGGTCCGGCTCGACAGCAGATACTTGATCAGCCACGGCAAGGCCTTCGGCAGATACGACCAGCGGATCGCAAGCGGCCCGAGCGGGTCCATCAGATAGAACGGCACCTTCTTCCAGGTGCCGGGCTCGGCCGGCGGGATCACCGAATGCGACGACAGCCAGCCGGCATTGCCATAGCTCGCCGCCTGGGTGCCGCCGGGCTCGCCCGGATCGATCAGCGTGACTCGGTGGCCCGCGCGCAGCGCCTCGATGGCACTGATCACGCCGACCGCGCCGGCGCCGATGATCGCAACGTGACGGCCGGCAGTCTCGGCATCAGCGCGCGGCCTCTTGCTTGGGCATGATCTCTCCTGAAAACCGCTTCACACTTTTCCGGATCATACTTGCGGCACAAAATCCTTGCCGACCGACAGCGCGCGCTGATCGACCAGGCAGTGCAGGATCGCCGGCTTGCCGGAGGCCAGCGCACGCTCAAAGGCGGGCGCGAATTCTTCGGTGCGCTCGACTCGCTCGCCATGGCCGCCGAACGCCTTGGCATAGAGCGCGAAATCCGGGTTCTTGAGCTGGGTGCCGACGACTCGGCCGGGATAATCGCGCTCCTGATGCATGCGGATGGTGCCGTATTGCGCATTGTCGATGACGACGACGATCAGCGCTGCGTCATACTGCACGGCGGTGGCAAACTCCTGCCCGTTCATTAGGAAGCAGCCGTCGCCGGCGAACGCGACGACGACGCGATCCGGATGCTGCCGCTTGGCCATCACGGCCGCCGGCACGCCATAGCCCATCGAGCCCGAGGTCGGCGCGAGTTGGGCCGCGAAAGTGTGGAAGCGATGGTGGCGATGAATCCAGCCGGCGTAATTGCCGGCGCCGTTGCAGACGATCGCATCCTTCGGCAGCCGATCGCGCAGCCAGGTCACGACCTCGCCGTACTGGAAATGGCCCGGCAGCTCGCGCGGCTTGTCGGTCCAGGCAAGATAATCCGCGTGCGCCTTGGCCGCCTCGCCCGTCCAGGCGGGCGCGGCTGCGGGCTTCATGCTCTCGACCGCGGCGGCGAAGGCCGCAGGCGTCGCCTGGATCGCCAGCGCCGGCTGGTAGACGCGGCCGAGCTCTTCGGGGCCCGGGTGCACGTGAATGAGCTTCTGGCTCGGCACCGGAATGTCGAGCAGCGTGTAGGACGAGGACGGCATCTCCGACATGCGGCCGCCGATCAGGAGAATGACGTCGGCGCCGGTGAAGCGATCCCTGAGCTTCGGGCTCGGGCCGATGCCGAGATCGCCGGCATAATGCGAATGGTCGGCGTCGAACAGCGAGGCGCGGCGGAACGAGGTTGCGACCGGCAGATCGAAGCGCTCGGCAAAGCGCGCAATGCTCCTGGCGGCCTCTTGTGTCCAGGCCGAGCCGCCGAGCACCACGATCGGCGCCCTGGCGCCGGCGAGCATGCTGCCGAGGCGCTCGAGATCCGACGGCGCCGGCCAAGTGACCGCAGGCTCGACCTTCGGCGCGTCGGCAACCGCTGCGGTTTCAGTCAGCATGTTCTCCGGCAGCGAGATCACGACCGGACCGGGACGGCCCTGCAGCGCGACGCGGAAGGCGCGCGCGACCAGTTCCGGAATGCGGTCCGGACGATCGATCTCCACCGCCCATTTCGCCATGGTGCCGAACACCGCCTTGTAGTCGAGTTCCTGGAACGCCTCGCGCTCGCGCATGCCGGTGTCGACCTGGCCGACGAACAGGATCATCGGGGTAGAATCCTGCATCGCGATGTGCACGCCGTGCGCGGCGTTGGTCGAGCCGGGACCGCGGGTGACGAAGCAGATGCCGGGACGCCCGGTGAGCTTGCCATAGGCCTCCGCCATCATCGCCGCACCGCCCTCGGCGCGGCAGATCACGACGTCGATCGGGCTGTCATGCAGGGCATCGAGCGCCGCCAGGTAGCTCTCGCCCGGCACGCAGGTGACGCGCTCCACCCCTTGCGCGACCAGCTGGTCGATCAGGATCTGGCCTCCGGTGCGGGCGTTGCTTTTGGTCATGAGGGCTCCCTGCGGCATTGGCGCGCGCTTGCGGCTCGCGCGGAACGTGGTCCGACGGGGGTATGATAGACGGGATTATGGCGCAAGGCCGAACTCGCCGCGGGATGCAGCGGCGGCATCGAGCCATGCGGCAGGGAAAGGGCAGTGCGTCAGGCCCGCTGACTTGCGCAGAGCGGGCGGTTGCCGCGCCGCCGCAGGGACTCCGTCATTCCGGGGCGATGCGCCAGCATCGAACCCCAATGCGCAGTTGCGCATTGTGGAATCTCGAAGTTGCGGCGCGAGATTCCGGGTTCATGCTTCGCATGCCCCGGAATGACAGCAAAGCTTCACAGCGAGCGCGCGATCAAAACCTTCATGATCTCGTTGGTGCCGCCATAGATCTTCTGGATGCGGGCATCGATGAACATCCGCGAGATCGGATATTCCTGCATGTAGCCGTAGCCGCCATGCAGCTGCAGGCATTCGTCCGCGGTCTCGACCTGCTTCTGCGAGCACCACCATTTCGCCATCGAAGCCGTCACGGTGTCGAGGTCGCCGGCAACCAGGCGCTCGACGCACCAGTCGACGAACACGCGGGCGATCATCGCCTCGGTCTTGCGCTCGGCGAGCGTGAATGCGGTGTTCTGGAATTCGATCAGCGGCTTGCCGAAGGCGGTGCGCGCCTTGGTGTATTCGGCGGTAATCTTGACCGCGCGTTCCATCGAGGCGACCGCCCCGATCGCGAGCGACAGCCGCTCCTGCGGCAATTGCTGCATCAGCTGGACGAAGCCGCTGCCCTCCTCGCCGCCGAGCAGGCTTTCGGGCGGCACCGTGACATTGTCGAAGAACAGCTCCGGCGTGTCGGACGCGTGCAGGCCGATCTTGTCGAGGTTGCGGCCGCGCCGGTAGCCCTCGGCTCCGGCGGTCTCCACGACGATCAGGGAGATGCCTTTCGCGCCCGGCGCTCCGGTGCGCGCCACCACGATGACGAGATCGGCGGCCTGGCCGTTGGTAATAAATGTCTTCTGGCCGTTGATGACGTAGGAACTGCCCTGCTTCTTCGCCGTGGTCTTGACGGCCTGCAGGTCGGAGCCGGTGCCGGGCTCGGTCATCGCGATGGCGCCGACCATCTCGCCCGACGCCATCTTCGGCAGCCAGCGCTTTTTCTGCTCCTCCGTGCCGTAGTTGACGATGTAGTGCGCGACGATCGCGCTGTGCACGGAGACGCCGGTGGTCAGCTCCGGCACTGTGCTCTCCAGGTCATCGAGCACGGCGGCGTCATAGGCGAAGGTAGCCCCTAAGCCGCCATAGGCCTCCGGCACGCTCGGCAGCAGCGCGCCCATCTCGCCGAGCGCGCGCCAGGCGGAGCGATCGACCAGCTTCTGCTCGCGCCATTTCTCGGCGTGCGGCAAAAGATCCTTGGCGAGGAATTTGCGGAACTGGTCACGGAAGGTGTCCAGCTCCTCGGTCATCCAGGACGATCGGTAGTGCATCATTCCCCCATAATGATTTTTGACGCGTTTTCTTGACGCGAACCGGCATCCACTTCGCTTGAAAACGCTATGGTCAGATCAGAAGGCCGCCGCCGGCGACGATCACCTGACCACTGATGTAGTTCGATTCCGGAGCGCAGAACAGATAGACCGCGTCCGCCGCCTCTTCCGGCGTGCCGCCGCGGCCGAGCGGGATCATCCGGCCCATCGCCTCCAGCATCTGCGGCTGCACGCCGACCTTGATGTCGCGGCCGGCGACGTCGATGGTCTTCTGCTGGGTCTCGATCGGCTGGGTGAGGCGGGTGTTGATCAGGCCGAACGCCACGCAATTGACGTTGACCTTGTAGCGGCCCCACTCCTTGCACATCGTGCGCGTCAATCCGATCAGCGACGCCTTGGCCGAGGAGTAGCTCGCCTGCCCGGCATTGCCGTAGAGACCCGCGATCGAGGAGATGTTGACGACCTTGCGGAACACCTCGCGGCCGGCCTCCGCCTCCTTCTTCGCCATCACCCGGATCGGCTCGGACGCCGCGCGCAGGATGCGGAACGGGGCGACCAGATGGACGTCGAGCATCGCCTGGAACTGCTCGTCCGACATCTTCTGGATCGTCGAGTCCCAGGTGTAGCCGGCATTGTTGACGATGATGTCGAGGCCGCCGAACTGCGCGATGGCCGCACCGACGAAACGATCGGCAAAGCCGGTCTCGACGACGCTGCCATTGACCGCGATCGCCTCACCGCCCATGGCCTTGATCTCGGCGACGACGGCATTGCCCGGCTCGGCGTCGAGGTCGTTGACCACGACCTTCGCGCCCTCGCTCGCGAGCTTCAGCGCAATCGCGCGCCCGATGCCGCGGCCCGATCCGGAGACGAGCGCGACCTTGCCTTGCAGTTTCGACATGGTTCCTCCCTCAAACAAGTGATCTTCTTTCTTCACCTCTCCCGCTTGCGGGGGAGGGAGCCCCAGTACCGCTGCGGTAGCGGCGCGGCCAATCAGAGCGCGATAACCGCTTCCCCCGCGAGCTTGACCTCACCGTTCTGATCCTTCGTGGTCAGCGCGAGTTTTGCCCGCTTCTCACCGCCCTGCTCGATCAGCTCGGTCACTGTGCCTTCGCAGGTCAACGCGGCGCCGAGCTGGGTGATCGCGGCAAAGCGCGTCGAGAACGAACGGATGCGCGACGGCGCGACCGCGTCCGTCAGCGCCTGGCCGAGATAGCCCATGACCAGCATGCCGTGCGCAAACACGTCGGGAAAGCCGGCCGCCTCCGCAAAGTCGATGTCGACATGGATCGGATTGTGATCGCCGGAAGCACCGCAATACAGCGCGAGGCGATGGCGGGTGATCGGCGGAAATTCCTTGTGGACGATGCGGTCGCCGACCGACGGGACGCTGCTGCTCATGACGGCCTCGCATTGCGCACCACGATGGTGCGCGAGGTATCGGCGACGTGGATGCCGCCCTGGTTGGTGACCGCGGTTTCGACCACGATCAGCGTCATCGCCCCGCCCTTCTTCTCGGTCACGCTGGTAACGCGCGGCCGGAACGTCAGGGTGTCGCCGATGACCACGGGGGCGTGATAGTCGAACCGCTGCTCGCCATGCAGCACGCGGGCGAGATCGATGTCGAGCGCGGTCAGGAACTCGAACGGCTCGGCCGCGTCCATCATCTCCAGGCAGAACAGATAGGTCGGCGGCACCGGCGCCGCCGCCCCATCACGATAGACCGGATTGGTCTCGCCGAGCGTATCGAGGAAGAAGCGCAGGCGCCCCGGCTCGACGCGCGCGGTCACGGGCGTAAACGTACGCCCGACGGCGGATTGATCGACCATGGATGCCTCAGACGCGTTCGTAGAGCGTCACGACGCAGGCGCCGCCAAGGCCGAGATTGTGCTGCAAGCCGAGCCGCGCGCCTTCCACTTGCGTCGCAGCAGCCGTGCCGCGCAGCTGCCGCGTCAGCTCGTAGCACTGCGCGAGGCCGGTGGCGCCGAGCGGATGGCCCTTCGACAGCAGCCCGCCGGACGGATTGGTGACGATCCTCCCTCCGTAGGTATTGTCGCCGTCATCGATGAATTTCGCGGCCTCGCCCTGTCCGCACAGGCCGAGCCCTTCATAGGTGATCAGCTCGTTATGGGCGAAGCAGTCGTGCAGCTCGACGACGTCGAGATCATCAGGCCCGATGCCGGCGGCCTCATAGACCTTGTTCGCGGCGTCGCGCGCCATGTCGTAGCCGACCACCTGCATCATGTCCGAGGCACCGAAGGTCGAGGGCGTGTCGGTCGTCATCGCCTGTGCCGCGATGCGGACGCTCTTGTTGAGGCCGTGCTGGTCGGCGAACTTCTCCGAGACCAGGATCGCTGCGGCGCCGCCGCAGGTCGGCGGGCATGCCATCAGCCGCGTCATCACGCCGGGCCAGATCACCTGGTCGTTCATCACGTCGTCGGCGGTCACCTCCTTGCGGAACAGCGCCAACGGATTGTTCTTGGCGTGACGGCTCGCCTTGGCGCGCACCTTGGCGAACGCCGACAGTGGCGTGCCGTACTTCTTCATGTGGCTCAGACCCGCACCGCCGAAATAACGCAGCGCCAGCGGCACGCCGGGCGCATCGACCAGCTTGTCGGCGGCGGCGTCGAAATCGTCGAACGCACTGGGACGATCGGTGAACACGGCGCCCAACGCGCCGGGCTTCATCTGCTCGAAGCCGAGCGCCATCACGCAATCGGCCGCGCCCGATTCAATCGCCTGCCGCGCCAGGAACAGCGCGGTCGAGCCGGTCGAGCAGTTGTTGTTGACGTTGACGATCGGGATGCCGGTCATGCCGACCGGATAGAGCGCGCGCTGCCCGCAGGTGGAGTCGCCATAGACATAGCCGACATAGGCCTGCTGCACCCGGCCGTAATCGAGCCCGGCATCAGTGAGCGCGAGCTTGGCCGCCTCCGCACCCATCACATGATACGGCGCATTGGCGCCGGGCTTGACGAACGGGATCATGCCGACCCCGGCAACATAGGTGCGTGACGTCATCGCGTGTCCTCCCGGAAATTACCCACTGGACTATTTGTTACCCATGGGTAATATACGGGCAACCTTCCGGAGTCAATGCGACAACAGCCACGCGATGGACGCCCGCTTCCCCCTTTCCAACACCGAGTCGCCCTGGCTGCCGTTCGAGAGCCGGCGCCGCGCCCGCGACGAGAAGCGCGAAGCCGTGCTGCGCGCCGCCGTGCAGCTGTTCCTCGAACAGGGCTATCACCGCGCCACGCTGAACGACGTCGCCAAGCGGCTCAACATCACCAAGCCCGCGCTCTACAATTACTTCCGCGGCAAGGACGAGATCCTGTTCGAGTGCTGGTCGATCGGCCATGAACTGGTCGACGACTGCATTGGCGAGACCTCGGCCGGCGGCGGCAGCGGCCTCGACAAGCTGCGCAAGCTCACCATCCGCTATGCCGAACTGATGACGACGGACTACGGCAAGAGCCTGGTCCGGTTCGATCTCCGCGATCTCAGCGAGCATAACCGCAAGATCGTGCAGACCGCGAAGCGGCGGATCGACCGCGCCTTCCGCGACTATATCGCTATTGGCATCGCGGACGGTTCGGTGAAACCCTGCGACCCGAAGCTCGCGGCCTTCGCCATCGCCGGTTCGCTGAACTGGATCGGGCACTGGTTCCAGCCCGGCGGTGAGTTGACCGGACACGCCGTCGCCGAGGAATTCGCGATCCGCCTCACCGAGGGGATTGCCACGACATCAATGCGCAAGAAGGCGGACAAACCGCCTCGCAAGGGAAACGTGGGAAACGCATCAAGGGAGGACGGGAGTGAACATCACGCACGGGCTGCGGCGGGCGCTGCAGGTCAATCCAAACGGGCTCGCGGTCGTCTGCGGTGAGCGGCGGCGCAGCTGGCGCGAGGTCGGCACCGCGTCGCGCGCCTCGCCGCCGCGATCCGCTCGCTTGGCGCAGACAACGGCGACCGCGTCGCGATCCTGTCGCTGAACTCCGACCGCTATCTCGAGCTGTATCTCGCCGTCGGCTGGGCCGGCGCCGTGATCGTGCCGCTCAACATCCGCTGGTCTCCGATCGAGAACGAGGACGCGTTGCGCGACTGCCGCGCAACGATCCTGTTCGTCGACAAGGCGTTTGCGCCGGTCGGCACGACGCTGGCGAACGCCATCCCCGGCCTGAAGCTGATCTATGCCGACGAAGGCGAGACGCCCGCCGGCATGGAGAATTACGAGACGCTGATCGCGCGCAGCGAACCTATCCCGGACGCGATGCGCACCCGCGACGATCTCGCCGGCATCTTCTACACCGGCGGCACCACCGGCCGCTCCAAGGGCGTGATGCTGAGCCACGGCAATCTGATGGCCAATGCGCTGAACGCGCTCGGCGAAGGCCTGTGGCCGGGCACCTCGATCTACCTTCACGCCGCGCCGATGTTCCACCTCGCCAATGGCGCGGCGATGTATTCGGTGCTGCTGTCCGGCGGCTCCAATGTCGTGATCCAGGGCTTCACGCCCGACGGCGTCGCGGCCGCGGTGCAGAAGGAACGCATCACCGACGTGCTGCTGGTGCCGACCATGATCCAGATGTTCGTCGATCATCCGACGCTCGGCAGTTACGACCTGTCGTCCTTGAAGCGGATCTCCTACGGCGCCTCCGTCATCAGCGACGCCGTGATGATGCGCGCCATGAAGGCGCTGCCGCATGTCGAATTCACCCAGGCCTACGGCATGACCGAGCTGTCGCCGATCGCGACGCTGCTGCACTGGAAGGAGCATATCGGCGACGGCCGCGCCAAGGGCCGGCATCGCGGCGCCGGCCGCGCCACGCTTGGCGCCGAAGTGAAGATCGTCGATGCGGAAGACAAGGTGGTGCCGACGGGCACCGTCGGCGAGATCGCGGTGCGCGGCGATATGGTGATGATGGGCTATTGGGAGCGGCACGAGGAGACCGCGCGCGCCGTGATCGACGGCTGGATGCATACCGGCGACGGCGGCTACATGGACGAGGACGGCTTCGTCTACGTGGTCGACCGCGTCAAGGACATGATCATCTCCGGCGGCGAGAACGTTTATTCGGCCGAGGTCGAGAACGCCCTGGCCCAGCATCCGGCGGTGGCGCAATGCGCCGTGATCGGCATCCCGAGCGAGCGCTGGGGCGAGCAGGTCCACGCCGTCGTGGTGATGAAGAGCGGCGCCAGCGCCACGCCGGAAGAGCTGATGGAGCACTGCAAGACGCTGATCGCCGGCTACAAATGCCCGCGCAGCGTCGACATCACCTCGACCCCGCTGCCGCTCTCCGGCGCCGGCAAGATCCTGAAGCGCGAGTTGCGCAAGCCGTATTGGGAGAACCGGGAGCGGCGCGTGAGCTGACGGCGTTCGGGCTCCAATCCCGTCATTCCGGGGCATGCGAAGCATGAACCCGGAATCTCGAGATTCCGGGCTCGATGCTCCGCATCGCCCCGGAATGACAGGGTCTCATGACACCATTCAGCCGCGAGCGTTGACATCGCAGCTTGCTGCCGATTGGATCAATTCGAGGTTCAATCCAGCGAGTTCCGATGTCCGCACCTGATACCAACGCCGACGGCAAGCCCCGCCGCCTGATGCACCGCCGCTCCGTCGAATGTCTCGGTTATCTCCGCGACGACGGGCTGTGGGAAGTCGAGGCGCGGCTGGTCGACACCAAGCCTTATGCGCGGCACGACAGGCATCGCGGCCTGCAGCAGCCCGACGATCCCGTACACGACATCAGGCTGCGGCTCGCTGTCGACGACAGCTTTACGATCTGCGAGACCGGCACCACGATGGCGTCGACGCCCTACCCGTCCTGCCTCGACGTCGAAAGCATCCTGCAGCGCCTGGTTGGCGAACGCATCGGCAAGGGCTGGCGCGAGCTGGTCCGCCGCAAGATCGGCAGGCTCGAGACCTGCACCCATCTCGCTGAGCTGCTGGGTCCGGCGGTGACGACGCTGTTCCAGACCGCGACCTCCGGCAAGGACCCGCAGGGCCGCGGCGCGCTCGATCACCAGCAGGACGCCACCGAGCCGCCGTTCTTCGTCGGCGGCTGCTATTCGTGGCGGCTGGATGGACCTGTCGTGGCCGAGACTTTCCCGCAGTTCGCGAAAAAGCCTGTCGAGGTGAAGCAGGAATCGTAGGGTGGGTTAGCGAAGCGTAACCCACCAACCAACTATGCCAACAAGGACGGCGGGTTACGCCTTCGGCTAACCCACCCTACGAGTGCCGCCCACGTGATACTCTGTAAACGACGATCAGGGGGTGAACGTGGAGAAATACGGCGCAGGGTCGATTGTCGTCTCAGACTATGACCCCAACTGGCCCGCCTTGTTCGCGCAGGAGCACACGCGGATCGCGCAGGCTCTCGGCGCGTTCGCATTGGCCATTGAGCATGTCGGCAGCACGGCCGTTCCAGGTCTCCCGTCGAAGCCGATCATCGACGTGCTGGTCGGCGTGCGCAGCCTCGAAGAGGCCAGGCAACGCTGCATCGAGCCGCTTGAGGCGCTCGGCTATATCTACATGCCGGAATATGCGTCGTGGATCCCCGGCGAGTTGTTCTTCCGCAAGGGACCTCCGGGTCCGTGGACCCACCATCTGCATATGATGGAGCCGTCCCATCCGCGTTGGGAAGCACGCCTGGTGTTTCGCGATTATCTGCGCGCGCACGGCGAGGCGGCAAGCGCCTATGCCGAGATCAAGCGGGCCCTCGCCGCCTGCTCAAAAGACGACATCGAAGCCTATCGGACCGGCAAGGATGCTTTCGTCCAGGAGACCACAGCCAAGGCGCGTGCATGGCGCGCAGCTGCACGAGGCCAATAGTACAAGCGGACCGCGGCAAGCCTGCACGTTCGTCGCTAAAGAAGAACTTCGCAATCGGCCGCTGCGCCAATCAGCCCTGCATCGCGATGGGTTGATCCGCCTTGGCAGCTAACGTAGTCGTCCGGCATGAACAAACATGCGGCCCGCCCCAAGACGGCGGCCCTTCCTGACAAGAAAGCCATTCTGCTCGGGGTCGCATGCGGTCTCGGCGCGGCGCTTTGCTGGGCTCTCGGCTTCGTGGCGACCCGGCACGGCCTGAAAATCGGGTTCACACCGGTGGACCTCTTGATGCATCGCTTCCTGTGGTCGGGCATCGTGTTCATCCCGCTCGTTGTACGCGCCGGCCTGAAAGACCTCTGCGGCATCGGATGGGGCCGCGGCATGGCGCTGATGATGCTGGGCGGTCCGGTGATGTCGCTGATCAGCTATGCCGGCTTCGTGTTCGTGCCCCTCGGGCATGGCAGCGTGATCCAGCCTTCCTGCGCGACCCTGGGCGGGCTGTTCCTCGCGGTCGTCCTGCTGAAGGAACAGATCTCACCCTCCCGGGTCGCCGGCGCCGTCGTCATCGTGATCGGGCTTGCCGTGATCGGGAGCGAGTCAATCGGCCATATGGGATTGAGTGCCGTGATGGGCGATTTGATCTTCGTCACGACCGGCTTGATGTTTGCAGGCTTCGCCACACTGGTACGCTATTGGCGTGTGTCCGCGTTCTCGGTGGCGACCGTCATCAGCGTGCTGTCGCTCTCGCTGTTTCCGCTGTATGCCGCCTCGGGCGGGCTGGCGCGCGATGCGGCCATCGGCCTGAACGAGAATGCGTTGCAAGCCGTCGCCCAGGGCATCCTGGCCGGGCCCGCAGCCATGTATTTGTTCGCGCTGTCGATCCAGCGGCTCGGCGTAGCCCGCGCCGCCGTATTTCCCGCGACCGTGCCGGTGCTGACCTTGCTGCTGGGATGGCTGCTGATTGGCGAGCCGCCGACCACGTTGCAGGCAGCCGGATTGGTCACGGTATTGGCCGGATTCTATCTCGCACAGCGTCAGAGCTAGCACGTCAGCTCGTAGGGTGCGTTAGCGAACCGTAACCCACCATCTATGTGCGACATAAATGGTGGGTTACGCCTTGCGCCATCGCGTGTCGAACGACCGCGCGCGTGGGCGGCTAACGCACCCTACGAAATCACGCCGCGGCGGAATGCTCGCGCACGGCCTGCGGCGGATTGCGGAAGCCGATTGCGATCCGGTTGTAGGTGTTCATCAGGCCGATCGCGATGGTCAGGTCGACCAGTTGCTTCTCGTTGAACACCGCGCGGGCCGCCTGGTGATCCCCGTCCGGGATCGCGGTCTCCGCCACGCGGGTGACGGTTTCGGCCCAGGCCAGCGCCGCGCGCTCCTCGGCGTCGAACAGAACCTCCGCTTCGCGCCAGACCTGGAGCAGCGCCAGCTTCTCGATCGCAACGCCCATTTTTCGCAAGCTGCGCGTATGCATGTCGAGGCAATAGGCGCAGCCATTGATCTGCGAGATGCGCAGATAGACGAGCTCGATCAGCGCCGCCGGGAGGCCGCATTGCGTGAGGTAGCCATAGACGCCACCGAGCGCCTTGATGCCCGCCGGCGCGACCTTGCTGTAATCGATCCGCATGCTCACGGCTTGTGTCCTTCCTTGTCGAAGACGGTCAGCGCCTTGTCGTTGCTGTCGACGACGAACACCGCGAGCAGCTTCGCCGGCTCGGTCGCGCTGGCATTTCGCCCGAGCACGTGATGGGCCCCGGGCGGCTCGAAGAAGCTATCCCCGGCCCGATAGATGTGCGCGGCCTCGCCCTCCAGCTGGCTCTCGATCGCGCCCTGCAGCACGTAGACGTAGAGAAAGGCCGACTTGGCATGATGATGCGGCGCCGACGGCTCGCCCGGCGGGAAATTGACCTCGACCGCGATCAGCGACTTGCCGGGAATGTTGGTGATGGCGTGCTCGAATTTCGGCGTCACCGATTGCGCTTTTGCCGGCGTCGCAAGCGCGGTGCAGGCCAGCAGCAGCATCCATAAGGTCTTCATCTCGTGCCTCCATTGCTGTCGGATAAATGCGAGCACGCGGGAGTGAAAAGAAGCACCAAGAATGAACCGAATTGGTGTACCACGGGCCATGCCCACCCCGCTTCCCATCGCGCTCGATCGCTCGGCCAGGACGCCGCTCTCCGAGCAGATCCGCAAGGCGATTGCGGCGGCGATCGACAATGGCGTGCTGGTGCCGGGCGCCCGGTTGCCGTCATGGCTCGACCTCGCCGCGCAGCTCGGCGTTGCGCGCGGCACCGTTCGGGCGGCCTACGAAAAACTGTCGGACGGCCAGCACATCGTATCGTCGAAGGCGAACGGAACCACCGTCGCCAGGCGGCCGAGGACAACTGCAAAACCCGATGCGCCGATCGCTCCCGGCTCGGTCGTGGAGATGTTTCATGACCTGAGCGGTCAGGGACACTTCCGGATGGGCGTCCCCGCGCAGGACGCTCTCCCTGCAAAGCTGCTGGCGCGAATCCGCGCCCGCGCCGTCCGGGCGGAATTGAGCGCGGTGACCCGCACCATCGATCCGCGCGGCGAGCTCGAGTTGCGGCGCGAAATCGCAGCGCACCTCGCGATCGCGCGCGGGCTTGAATGCTCGCCTGCGCAGATCGTCATCACCTCGGGCTTCAGCGGCGGCCTCGGCCTCGCGCTGCGCGTGCTCGGCCTCGAAGGTCGCCGCGCATGGATGGAAGACCCGGGATTTCCATTGACCCGAAAGGGGCTCGAGCTCGCCCGGCTGGAGCTCGCCCCGATCCCTGTCGACGGCGACGGCGTCGATATCGACCACGGCCTCAGGTACGCGCCCGACGCGGCGCTCGCGGTCGTGACGCCGGGACAGCAGGCGCCGCTCGGTCCGCCATTGTCCGCGAAGCGTCGCGCGCAACTGCTCGATTGGGCCGCGCAAACCGGCGCCTGGATCATCGAGGACGACTATCTCGGCGAGCTGCAGCTCGATGGCCGCGCCGCGCCCGCGCTGGCCTCGCTCGACCGTGCTGGCCGCGTGATCCATCTCGGCTCCTTCAGCAAGACGATCTCGCCGACGCTTCGGCTCGGCTTCCTGGTTGCGCCCGAGCAGCTGGCGGCGCAGTTCGCCGATGTCGCGACATGCCTCGCTCCTGCTCCGGGACCAGCCGTGCAGCTTTCCACCGCGGAGTTCATGCGCGACGGCCACTATATCCGCCATCTCCGGCGAACCAAGCGGGCCTATTGCGAGCGCCGCGATGCGCTGACGGCTGCGCTGCGGCCATGGAGCAACGACGTGCGGGTTGCCGGCCTCGCCGTGATGCTGACGCTGCCCGACAAGGCCGACGATGTCGCGATCGCGCGGCAGGTGCTCTCGCATGGGCTGGCACCCGCCCCGCTCTCTCCCTGGTATCTCTCACCGAAACGCGCGCAGCCGGGCTTGCTGCTCGGCATTGCAACCATGCCCGATCGCGGCGTTCAGGCCGCCTGCAAGCGCCTGTTCGAAGCGATCCGCACCCAAAGCCGTAGCCAAGGCTCGCCGGCCGCGCGCCGCGTCAGGAAATCCGCAGCCCGGTAAGCGTCAGGCTCAACGTCCGCAGCCGCTTGCGCGCCTCGGCGTCATAGGCCTGGGCATGGGCGCGGGCCTCGCGCTTGCCGTCGAAGAACAGCCCGCTCCGGCCGGCGACGTCGTCGTCCTGCACCAGACGCAGGATGGCGTCGCCGCCCTGCTCGACGGTCGAGATCGGCGTCGCGCCGCTGGCGCGCACCATGGTGGTGTTCATGTAGGTCGCCGGATGCAGCGAATTGACGGTCACGCCGGAACCTTCGAGCTCCGCGGCGAGGTCGATGGTGAACATGATCTGCGACAGCTTGCTCTGCGCGTAGGCGCGGGCGCCGCTGTAGTTCTTGGTGATCATCACATCGCCGAAATCGATCGGGTGCTGGCCGAGCGAGGCGACATTGACGATGCGCGCCGGCGTGCTCGCCTTGAGCCGCGGCAGCAAGAGATGCGCGAGCAGGAAGCCGGCGAGATAGTTGACCGCGAAGCGGAGCTCGTGGCCGTCCTTGCTGGTCTGCCGCGCCGGCCCGTCGTTCTGCGAACCGATGCCGGCATTGCTGACCAGAACATCGAGGCGCTCCTGGTCGTCGAGCACCAGCTGGGCGAACTCGCGGACCTCGGCAAGCGAGGACAGATCGGCCTGATAGAACATCGGCTCGCGGCCGGACACCCGCTTGATCTCGTCGGCGAGGACCTGCGCCCGCTTGGTATCGCGGCCATGGATCAGGACCCGGGCGCCGGCGGATGCCAGCTTCATCGCCACGTAGCGGCCGACGCCATCGGTGGAACCAGTGATCAGCACCGTCTTGCCTGACATATTCATGGACATCGCCCTTCGCTCGTTCTCCCAGCGCTGCCAGCAAAGATAAATGCGCAGCCTGGACTTTGCCATGGCATGCCGCGGCGCGATCAGCCCAAAACGGCGCCGAAATGGCCCGCCCCCGGCCCTCGTCCACGGCCCAAGCGTACACTCTGTCGCGCGGCCTGCGGTCGCGCGGCGCCGCGCCGCGCGTCAACATGAATGCATTCTGATATCGTCGGGACGAACGACAAGACCAGGATCAGCAAGGGTCAGCAAGAATCGGAATGTCCTCGACCATTCCAGACGGGTTCTCGCGGAAGGCTCCCTCGCTGGAGCCGTTCGGCATGCTGCTGTTATTCGCGGTGCTGACCGCGCTGCCGATCATCCTGACCGTTCGTCTGGTTGAGCCCGCACTCGTGCTGCCCGCGCTCAGCCTGGTGTTGTTCGCGGAGGCAGCCATTGCCGCGCTTGCGGCGCGCGTGATCCGCATGCGTGCGAGCGTGGCGAACTTCACGCTGTGGGATTTTGCCGGCGCATTCACCTTCATGGGGTGTGCGGCGGCGATCCTCGGCGAGCCGGATCAGGCGGCGCTGTTCTTCGAGGAACAGGCCGCGCTGCGTCCGGACTAGCATGATCCGGAAAAGTGTGAAGCGGTTTTCCGAACAGATCATGCTCAAGCAAGAAGCGAAAGCGCGATGACGATTCATCGAAATCTCATCGCGCTTGAGCGACCGTAAATCCCAGGCCGGGCCCCTCTGGCAGCCACAAGCTGCGATGTCGGACTGGAACTCAGTTGGAGTGGCCCTGCTTCGACCCGTGACGCGGACACGCGCTGCGGCGGATTTGCCGTCTACACGACGGCGGCATCCTCTGTCGTCGAACGGTCCACTCCCCGACCTCAAGGGGAGCATTGCTCATGTCCGAACTGCTTTCACTCGACGCCCTCAGCGCGTTGCTGCGAGTCGTCGTCATCGACCTCGTGCTGGCCGGCGACAACGCCGTCGTGATCGGCCTTGCCGCGGCCGGTCTGCCGGCGAAGCAACGCGGCAAGGCGATCCTGATCGGCATCGGCGCCGCGACGCTGCTGCGCATCCTGTTCGCGCTCCTCACTACGCAATTGATGCAGATCGTCGGCCTGCTGCTGGCCGGCGGCATTTTGCTGCTATGGGTGTGCTGGAAGATGTGGCGCGAGCTGCGCGCCACCGCGCATGAGACGACGGCCGAGCATGCCGCCGATGGCGCAGAGGGACAGCGCAAGACGCTGTGGCAGGCCACGACGCAGATCATCATCGCCGACGTCTCGATGTCGCTCGACAACGTGCTCGCGGTTGCCGGCGCGGCGCGCGAGCAGCCGATCGTGCTGGTGTCCGGCCTTGCGCTCTCGATCGCGATGATGGGCGCGGCCGCCACCTTCATCGCAAAACTGCTGCAGAACCACCGCTGGATCGCCTATGTCGGCCTCGCCGTGATCCTCTATGTCGCCGTCGACATGACCATTCGCGGCGCATCCGAGATCGCGAAGGTCGCGCCGGCCTGACGATAAAAAACGGCGGGCCCCATGGCCCGCCGTTCCGCAATTCGAGGACGCGCGTTGCGTCAGTGGATTTCGGCCGAACGCTTCAGCGCGTCCTTCAGCTTCTCGAGCGTGAAATCCTTGGCTCGCGCGATGTCGAGGATCGGGGTCTCGCGGCGGCCGCACAGTTCGGCGGCCTCGGGCAGCTTCGCAGCGATCTCGTAGGGGATCACGATCGCGCCGTGGCTGTCGGCGTGGATCAGGTCGTCGGAGCGCACCGTCATGCCGGCGACGCGGACTTCGCCGCCAAAACTTTCGGCATGCACCCAGGCGTGCGACGGGCCGATCGAGCCGGCCAGCGCCTGGAAGCCCGGCGCCCATTGCGGGATGTCGCGGATCGAACCGTCGGTGATGACGCCGAGGCAGCCGAGCGCCTTGTGCACGGCGCTCTGCACCTCGCCCCAGAACGCGCCGTAGCCGACGTCGGGACCGTCGATGTCCTGGATCACGGAGATGCGCGGACCGAAACCGGTGCCGACATATTCATAATATTCGATGCGGCGCTTCGACTGCTCCTCGGCCGAGAGGCCGGATTTCAGCACCGAGCGGATCGCAACCGTGCGCGCGTAGCCGACGATTGGCGGCAAGGTCGGGAACGGGCAGACCAGCGGCTTCACGGTGTAGCCGATCAGGCGGCGCTCCGGCGCGACGATCTCCATCGCATTGCAGATCGTCGGCGTGTCGTAGCGCGCCAACGCCTCGAGGACGGAAGCAGGCAGCGGGGCGGAAGCGGATGTCACGGCGTTTCTCTCCTGATTTTTGGCGTTCGCTGGGCCGTCTCAGCCTATAGCCGAGATCAGAGGCGAACCCAACCGAGCCACGCTCATGGCTGATATTTGGGAAGACGCAACCTGCTCTATCACCGTCAACCTGAGGAGGCCGCGCAGCGGCCGTCTCGAAGGGTCGACGGCCCGACTGTGGCCGTGCATCCTTCGAGACGCGCTACGCGCTCCTCAGGATAACGGGTCGGGCAGATGTGTCAGTGCAGATGCGCCGGACGATCGTCGTTGTCAGCATCCGCGACCGGCGCTGCATAGGGAGCCGCAGGCGGTGCCGGCGAGGCCACACTTGCACCGTGCGTCTGCGCCGCAAGCTGGCGCTCCTGGTCGCGATACGATTTCCAGCCCCAGGGCAGGCTGATCAAATAAGCGACCGAGCCCGCCGACAGGATGTGCCAGGGATAGCCGATCAGCAGCGCGACGAAGAACACCACCGAGACGAACACCGGCAGCACCATCTCCGGCGGCACGCGCATCTTGACGGTCTTGCCGGAGAACACCGGCAGCCGCGACACCATCAGGAAGGCGATCAAGAGCGTGTAGAACGCCGTCAACGTCGCCGGCGGCATTGGCACGCCGAGGAAGGCGAGATAGATCGGCAGCAGCACCGTGATTGCGCCGGCCGGCGCCGGCACGCCCGTGAAGTAATTGGCGGCGAAGGCCGGCTTGTTCGGATCGTCGATCGAGGCGTTGAAGCGCGCCAGGCGCAGGCCGCCGGAGATCGCGAACACCATCGCGGCGATCCAGCCGCCATTGTTCAATTCATGCAGCTGCCAGAAATACAGGATCAGGCCCGGCGCGACGCCGAAATTGACGAAGTCGGCGAGGCTGTCGAGCTCGGCGCCGAATTTCGACTGGCCCTTGATCATGCGGGCGACGCGGCCGTCGATGCCGTCGAGGATCGCGGCGAACACGATGGCGGCGACCGCCAGCTCCATCCGCCCTTCCGTCGACAGCCGGATCGCGGTCAGGCCGGCGCAGATCGCCAGCAGCGTGATCATGTTGGGCACCAGCATACGCACCGGGATCGGGCGGAACCGGCGGCGGCGAGACTCGGCGGAGTTGGGATCAAAGGGCATCATGGCCTTGCAATATAGCAATCATAGCCCGGCTCCGCCATCGCGGCGGGAACCGGCTGGTTAAAGCGTTTTCCAGCGAAGTGGATACCGGTTCGCGTTAAGAAAACGCGTCAAGATAGCAAACCAGAGCCCCCGTTCCGATTCCGAGCGGAACGGGAGCTCCAGGCTGGCGAAACAGAGTTAATCGGCGCGGTAGGTGCGGCCCGGGTCGGCGTTGCGGAAATCCGCCAGAATCGTCTCGCCGGCCACCGCGGTCTGCCCCTCGGAGACCAGCGCCTTGGTGCCCTCGGGCAGGTAGACGTCGAGCCGCGAGCCGAAGCGGATCAGGCCGAAGCGTTCGCCGGCGCCGATCGACTGGCCTTCCTTGACGAAGCAGACGATGCGGCGCGCCACGAGACCGGCGATCTGGACCACGCCGATGCGTCCATTGGCGCCCGAGATCACCAGCGAGTTGCGCTCATTGTCCTCGCTCGCCTTGTCGAGCTCGGCATTGATGAAGGCGCCGGGCCGGTAGGCGATGCGGTCGATGCGCCCGGCCACCGGGCTGCGGTTCACGTGGCAGTTGAACACGCTCATGAACACCGAGACCCGCGGCAGCGGCTTGTCGCCGAGTCCGAGCTCAGCCGGCGGCAGCGCCTGCACCACCATGGAGACGCGGCCATCGGCCGGCGATACCACGATGCCGTCGCGCAACGGCGTCACGCGCACGGGATCGCGGAAGAACAGCGCGCACCAGACCGTGAGCAGCGTCCCGATCCAGCCCAGCGGGGTCCAGATCCAGAACAGGATCAGGCTCGCCAGGGCGAAGCCACCGATGAACGGATAGCCCTCGGGATGGATCGGCGGGATCTGCGCGCGGATGGAATTGGCGATCGACATCAGAGCTCGCTTGCGTTTCCCCGCCCCGTTTGGCGGGAGAGGCCTAAAGCGCGATGAGATGGGGTCGAAGCGTCATCGCGCTTTAGTTCATTGTTTAAGCATGATCTTTTCGGAAAACCGCTTCGCACTTTTTCCGGATCATGCCCTAAATCGACTATTCCGCGGCGGTCGGCAAGGGTTTCTCACCCACAACCGGGGTGGAATCCTCCGGCGAATCGGCGACCACGGGCGGCAGGCGATTCGGTGCGCCGCCGTCGTCGTCGACCTGGGCGAGCCGTTCGCGGGCCTCCTCGGCCTCGCGCTGCCGGTTCCACATGCTGGCGTAGAGGCCGTCCGAGGCCAAAAGCCGCGCATGGGTGCCGCGCTCGGCGATCCGGCCCTGGTCCAGCACGATGATCTCTCGGCGCCGACGATGGTCGACAGCCGGTGCGCGATCACCAGCGAGGTGCGGTTGCGCGAGACCCGCTCCAGCGCGCCCTGGATCTCGTGCTCGGTGTGGCTGTCGAGCGCCGAGGTCGCCTCGTCGAGCACCAGGATCGGCGGCGCCTTCAAGACCGTGCGCGCGATCGCGACGCGCTGCTTCTCGCCGCCGGAGAGTTTCAGGCCGCGCTCGCCGACCTGGGTCTCATAGCCCTGCGGAGACATCCGGATGAAGCCGTCGATCTGCGCCAGCCGCGCCGCCTCCTCCACCTCGTCGTCGCCGGCATCCCAGCGGCCATAGCGGATGTTGTAGCGGATGGTGTCGTTGAACAGCACGGTGTCCTGCGGCACCATGCCGATCGCCGACCGCAGCGAGGTCTGCGTCACATTCTTGATGTCCTGGCCGTCGATCAGGATGCGGCCGCTCGAGACATCGTAGAGCCGGAACAAGAGCCGCGAGATCGTCGACTTGCCGGCGCCGGAGGGACCGACGATCGCGACCGTCTTGCCGGCCGGCACCTCGAAGCTCAGGCCCTTCAGGATCTGCCGGTCGGGCTCATAGGCGAAGCGGACATCCTCGAAGTGCACGCTGCCGGACGACACCACGAGCGGCTTGGCGCCCGGCACGTCCTTCACCTCGGGATCGCGCGCCAGCACGTCGAACATCTTCTCGATGTCGATGATCGCCTGCTTGATCTCGCGATACACCATGCCCATGAAGTTCAGCGGCTGGTACAGCTGGATCATCATCGAATTGATCAGCACGAAATCGCCGACGGTGTGGGTGCCGTTTCGGATGCCGAACGCGCACATCAGCATGGTCGCGGTCAGGCCGGCGGTGAAGATGATCGCCTGCCCGGTGTTGAGCACCGCGAGCGAAGTGTAGGTCTTCACGCTGGCCTGCTCGTAGCGCTCCATCGAGCGGTCGTAGCGCCTCGCCTCGCGCTCCTCGGCGCCGAAATACTTCACCGTCTCGTAGTTGAGCAGCGAGTCGATCGCCTTGGTGTTCGCCTCGGTGTCGGAATCGTTCATCTTGCGGCGGATCTCGATCCGCCACTCGGTCGCAATGTAGGTGTAATACATGAACACGACGACCGTGATCAGCACCGCGAGCACGTAGCGCCAGTCGAACTGCCAGAGCAGCACCGCCGCCAGCAGCGCGACCTCGACGATGGTCGGGATCAGCTGCAGGATCACCATCCGCACGATGGTCTCGATGCCGGAGCGGCCGCGCTCCAGCACGCGGGTCAGGCCGCCGGTCTTGCGTTCGAGATGGAAGCGCAGCGACAGCTCGTGCATGTGCACGAAGGTGATGTAGGCGAGCCTCCGCACCGCATGCATCGCGACGCGGGCGAAGATGCCGTCGCGCCACTGCGTCAGCACCGCCATGATGATGCGCACCGCGCCGTAGCTGATCGTCATCAGCACCGGCGAGGCGATCAGCCAGACCATCCAGTTCGAGGCCGCGACCGGCGCCGATCCCGTGCCGTTCAGCGCATCGATCGCCCATTTGAAGGTGAACGGAACCGACAGCGTCGCGAGCTTGGCGAACAGCAGCAGCACCACCGACCAGATCACGCGCATCTTCAAATCGGCGCGATCGCCGGGCCAGATATAGGGCCAGAGATGAACGAGAGTGCCGAGCAGCGTCCCCCTCTCGGCGGCGGGCGTCGTGGCCGTGGGCTGATCGGCCGCGGTCACAGTCTGTTGCGGCGGCACCATCAGGAGCCCGCTCGCGACGTCATGGCGCGGCGGTCCGCGGCCACATCTTTTCCACGATTTGCCATTGTGCCCGTCATATAGATCGTTTCAACGTGGCGTACAGGCTTATGACCAAAATTGTTCGCGATTCGCGGGAATTTACGGGATTTTTTGGCCCTCAATGCCCATATGCGAGTCTTGACCCTGTTTACGCTGCAGTGCCACAAGGATCGTATGAACCAAATCAAGACTGTCTGTGTTTATTGCGGCTCCGGCCCCGGTAACAATCCCCGCTTCGTTGAAGCTGCTGTCGCGCTCGGCAAGGCCTTTGCCGAAAACAACGTGCGCCTGGTCTACGGCGGCGGCTCGATCGGCCTGATGGGCGCGGTCGCCAAATCCACCCTCGATCATGGCGGCTCCGTCACCGGCATCATTCCGGAATTCCTGCGGGCGCGCGAGAATGCGCTGACCTCGGTTCAGGAGATGATCGTCACCCCCGACATGCATGAGCGCAAGCGGCTGATGTTCGAGCGCTCGGATGCGTTCGTCGCGCTGCCCGGCGGCATTGGCACGCTGGAGGAGCTGGTCGAGCAGCTGACCTGGCAGCAGCTCGGCCGTCACTCCAAGCCGATCCTACTCGCCAATATTGATGGTTTCTGGGAACCCCTGCTCTCGCTGCTGAGCCACATGCGCACGACCGAGTTCATCCGCGCGACGCTTCCGATCAACGTGCTGATGGCCGACCGCGTCGACGACATCTTGCCGCGGCTGCGTTCCGCCGTGGCCGGCAAGCCCGCGGCCGCGAAGGAGCTCGCGCCCGAAGTGGCGCGGCGGCTGTAAAGCGTTCACCACGCCTTCAGCTCCATCACCGTCATGCTGAGGAGCGCGGAACGCGCGTCTCGAAGCATGCACGGCCCGGCTGCTGGCCGTCCATCCTTCGAGGCTCGCTTCGCTCGCACCTCAGGATGACGGGTTTAACAGCTTCACCGCGTATCGAGGCCCTACTCGCTTGGAAACGTCACGGCCTCGATGCGGTTGCCGTCGGGGTCGAGGATGAAGGCGGCGTAATAGCGCACGCGGTCGTGCGGGCGCAGGCCCGGGGCGCCGTCGGATACGCCGCCGGAGGCCAGCGCGGCGGCATGGAAGGCATCGACCTCGGCGGTGGTCTTCGCGCGCAGGCAGATGTGGGTGCCGCTCTCGTGCGCGACCTGCGCCATCGCGGCACGCAGATTGATCCAGAATTCGGGATAGGCCTTGCCGAAGCCGATCGTCGCCGGCCGCGTGACGAGGCGGGTCAGGCCAAGTGCGGCCAGCGTCGGCTCATAGAACCGCGCGGCGCGCTCGAGATCGCGGACGCCGACGGAGACGTGGTCGATCATGTAGCCTCCTCCCCGTCATTGCGAGCGAAGCGAAGCAATCCATCGCGCCTCAAGCTGGGACATGGATTGCTTCGTCGCTATCGCTCCTCGCAATGACGACTGCGGTACCACTTGCGCGCAAACCTCACGCCTGCGCGCCCGACTTCACCAGCTTGTAGAACACCGAATCCATCAGCGCCTGGAACGAGGCGTCGATGATATTGGGCGAGACGCCGACCGTGGTCCAGCTCTCGCCGGTCTCGTCCTCGCTTTCGATCAGCACGCGCGTGACCGCCTCGGTGCCGCCATTGAGGATACGCACGCGGTAGTCGATCAGCTTCAGCCCATCGATGTATTTCTGGTACTTGCCGAGATCCTTGCGCAGCGCCACGTCGAGCGCGTTGACCGGACCGTTGCCCTCGGCGGCCGAGATCAACCGCTCGCCGTCGACGTCGACCTTCACCACCGCGAGCGCCACCGTGACGCGCTGGCCGTTGGCGTTGTAGCGCTGCTCGACATTGACGTCGAACTGCTCGACCTTGAAATATTCCGGCACCTTGCCGAGCGTGCGGCGCGCCAGCAGGTCGAACGAGGCGTTCGCCGATTCATAGGCGAAGCCCGCGGCCTCGCGCTCCTTCAGTTCCTCGACCAGGCGCATCAGCCGCGGGTCGCCCTTGTCATAGACGATGCCGGCGCGATCGAGCTCGGCCATCACATTGGAACGGCCGGCCTGATCCGATACCAGCACCTTGCGGTGGTTGCCGACGGCATCCGGCAGCACGTGCTCATAGGTCTGCGGATCCTTCATGACAGCGGAGGCATGGATGCCGGTCTTGGTGACGAAGGCGCTCTCGCCGACGTAAGCCGCATGGCGGTTCGGCGCGCGGTTCAGCATGTCGTCGAGCGTGCGCGACACCTTCATCAGCGTCGCCATCTTCTCCGTGGTGACGCCGATCTCGAACTTGTCGGCAAACTCCTGCTTCAGCTTCAGGGTCGGGATCAGCGAGCAGAGATTGGCGTTGCCGCAGCGCTCTCCAAGGCCGTTGAGCGTGCCCTGGATCTGACGTGCGCCGGCGCGCACCGCGGCGAGCGAATTGGCCACCGCCTGCTCGGTGTCGTTATGAGCGTGGATACCGACATGGGCGCCGGGCACCTGCTTGACGACATCGCCGACGATGGTCTCGATCTCGTGCGGCATGGTGCCGCCGTTGGTGTCGCACAACACCACCCAGCGCGCGCCGGCCTCATAGGCGGCAATGGCGCAGGCGAGTGCATAGTCGCGGTTCTCCTTGTAGCCGTCGAAGAAATGCTCGCAGTCGACCATCACCTCGCGGCCGAGCGCCTTGGCGGCCGCGACGCTGTCGCGGATCGAGGCGAGGTTCTCCTCGTTCGTGGTCTCGAGCGCGACCCGGACCTGGTAGGCCGAGGATTTTGCCACGAAGCAGATCGCATCCGCCTTGGCCTCGAGGATGCCGGCGAGCCCCGGATCGTTGGAGGCCGAACGGCCGGGCCGCCGCGTCATGCCGAACGCGGTGAAACGCGCGTGATCGAACGCCGGCTTCCTGCTGAAGAACTCGGTGTCGGTCGGATTGGCGCCGGGATAACCACCCTCGACATAGTCGATGCCGAGCGCGTCGAGCATGCCCGCGATCACCTGCTTGTCCTGCAGCGTGAAATCGACGCCATTGGTCTGCGCACCGTCGCGCAGCGTGGTGTCGAATAGATAGAGGCGCTCGCGGCTCATGCGTGGCCTCCGGGCACGGCAACGCCATCGAGCGTCTTCTGCATCGTGGTGTTGGCGAGCCATTCGTCGTTGATGGTGACCGTATTGCGCTGCTGCGCGACGTAGCCGCGCTTGCGGAAGAATTCGAGCGCGGTGTCGCTGGCATCGACCTTGAGAGCCTTGGTGCCGCGGGCGCTCGCGATCTTCTCCAGCGCATCGCACAGCGCGCTGCCCGCACCCTGCCCGACCGCACTCGGATGCACATAGAGCATGTCGATGTGATCGGCCCCCTTCAGCGAGGCGAATCCGACCGGCGCGCCCTGCAATGTCGCGATCAGGGTCAGCTGCCCGGCGAGCTTCTTGCCGAAGGCCTCCTCGTCATCGGCGGCCATCGCCCAGGCTTCCTGCTGCGCCTCGCTGTAATCGTCGCCGGTCAGATCCATGATCGACGCCGCGAAGATCGCCGCCAGCAGCGGCGCGTCGTCGGGCAGATACGGGCGCAATGCGGGTGCGGATCGGCTCATCGCGCAACCTCCCAGGTCGTGATCGGCTTTCCTTCGGCATCCTTGCCGTCCTTGATCGCCACGCCCATCGCGGCGAGCTGATCGCGGATCCGGTCGGACTCCTTGAAGTCCTTCCTCGCACGCGCCGCGGTGCGCTCGGCGATCAGCGCCTCGACCGCGGCGGCATCGACGCCGCTGGCCTGCTCCTTGCGGCCCTTCCACGACGCCGCGCTCTCCGACAGGAAGCCGAGCAGCCGCAGCGAGCTGGCAAATTCGTTGCGGCTCGCTTCACTGCTCGCGGCGGCATTCCGCAAGCTGTGCAGCACGGCCATGGCCTGCGCAGTGTTGAGGTCGTCGTAGAGCGCCTCGACCATCGCCGGCGACGGCGCGCCGGGCTCGGCGTCGGCCGCGACCGCATACCAGTCGTCGAGCGTCCGTGCGGCTTCTTCGGCGCTCTTCAGCGTCCAGTCGAGCGGCGAGCGGTAATGCGTCCGGAGCATGCTGAGCCGCAGCACCTCGCCCGGCCAATCCGCCAGCAGATCGCGGATCGTGAAGAAGTTGCCGAGCGACTTCGACATCTTCTCGCTTTCGATCTGCAGGAAGCCGTTGTGCATCCAGACATTGGCCATGCGGTCGGTGTGGAACGCGCAGCAAGTCTGCGCGAGCTCGTTCTCATGGTGCGGGAACACCAGGTCTATGCCGCCGCCATGGATGTCGAACTTTTCGCCGAGATGCTTCCAGGCCATTGCCGAGCACTCGATGTGCCAGCCGGGCCGCCCCTCCACCGCAATGCCTGCCGGCGACGGCCAGGACGGTTCGCCCGGCTTGGAGGGCTTCCACAGCACGAAGTCGGTGTTGTCGCGCTTGTAGGGCGCAACATCGACGCGCGCGCCCGCGATCATCTCGTCGAGCGAGCGCTTCGACAGCGCACCGTAGCGCGGCAGCGTGGAGTTAGCCGCGTTCATCGCCTGCGGCGAAAACAGCACGTGATCCTCGGCGACATAGGCAAAGCCGCCGGCGACCAGTTTCTCGATGATCGCGCGCATCTCCGGGATGTGCTCGGTCGCGCGCGGCTGCACGGTCGGCGGCAAGCAGCCGAGCGCCGTGACGTCGTCCTGGTACTGCTGATAGGTCTGCTCGGTGACCTTGCGGATCGCCTCGTTCAGCGGCACGCCGGGATAGTCCCGCGCGGCGCGCACGTTGATCTTGTCGTCGACGTCGGTGATGTTGCGGACATAGGTGACGTGACCTGTGCCATAGCGATTGCGCAGCGCGCGGAACAGCACGTCGAAGACAACAGCCGCCCGGCCGTTGCCGATATGGGCGAAGTCGTAGACCGTCGGTCCGCAGGCATACATGCGGACGTTATTGGCATCCAGCGGCACGAACGGCCGCTTCTCCCGGGTCAGCGTATCGTAGAGGCGCAAATCCATGGGTACCCATCCATTGCGGCCGGGCGTCCAGTGATCTCAGGGTGATTGAGAAAAGACGGCCTCAGCCAGCGAATCGCTAGCTCATAATCTCGCGGCAAATGCTGCAGATGGCGAGGTGGCCGTTCATGGTTCCATCGTGTCTCACGGCCCCCTTATCGCGTCAAGGGGCTGTTTTCGGGCGTTATGCAGCCCGCGCCGCACCGAAATCACGCCAACGCCCTCATGGTTAATCATTATTAAGGAATTGGGCGTACGGGAGGGGCCTGCGGATTCCCCGCCATTTTCACTGGTGCGCCATGCGGCCCATTTCAGCATTGATTGCCTCTACGTTCGTCCTTGTCTCCTCGGCCGCCTTGGCCGACAGCCGCGTTTTCATCGTCGCCAACCAGGCCGACGGATACGGCATCGACCAGTGCCTCGCCCACGGCGACCGCTGCGGCGCGTCCGCCGCCCGCGCCTATTGCCGGTCGCGCGATTTTGCGCAGGCCACCAGTTACCGGCGCGTCGATCCCGACGAGATCACCGGCACGGTTCCGCATGCCACGGGCGAGACCTGCACCGGCAATAGCTGCGGCGAATACGTCGCCATCACCTGCCAGCGCTGAGCCAAGCCGCTGGACAAACGGGGTTATTGCCACACCGGCGCCCCGGAAACGACGTGACGCTGCCGCGAGAAACGGCTATTGCAGGCGGCCTTTGCAGGTGGTCTTGGTAGGTGGTCCTGGCCGCGCGCTTTGGCGTTGATCGCCGCGCGGCGTCGTTTTAATGGCCGGATATGCCCCATAGCTCCCGTTCTCGCTTCTCCCGTTGGTTCTTGGCTTGCGCCGTGCTGGCCGCCATCGCCCTGCCCGCCACGCATGCCCTGGCGCAGGTGCCTCCTGGGCCGCCCGGCCCGGCTCCCCAAGGCGCGCAGGCCAATCCGATGTGCGCGCGGCTGGAGGGCCAACTGGCCGCGATCGATCGCGGCGGCGGCGATCCGGCCAAGGACGAGCAGATCCGCCGCTATCAGGACGCCGCAACCCGGCAACAGGGCGAACTCGATCGCGTGACGGCGCAGGCCCGGCGCATGGGCTGCGACAGCTCCGGATTCCTTTCGCTCTTCAACAACAACTCGGCGCAGTGCGGTCCGGTCAACAACCAGATCCAGCAGATGCGCGCCAATCTCGACCAGATGACCGCAAATCTCGAGCGGCTGCGCACCGGCGGGCTCGGCGGCGCCGATCGCGAGAACCAGCGCCGATCGGTGTTGACCGCGCTGGCGCAGAACAATTGCGGCCCCCAATACGCG
>NZ_JACMYP010000090.1 GCF_020889705.1 Bradyrhizobium altum
CCAGCGCCGGACGCGCCAATGCCGCCGCTGCGACGGCAGCGGTGCCACGGACCACATCCCTGCGCGTCGGATGACGCGTGACGGCCATGCACGAGAACCCGGAAAAGGAAGCGGCGGCGGGGCCGCCGCTTCTGGTTTGATCAGGCGAAGGAGATGTTCTGGTTGCGCAGCGGGAAGCTGCGGATGCGTTTTCCCGTCGCGGCGAAATAGGCGTTGAGCACCGCCGGCGCCGCAACGCCGATGGTCGGCTCGCCGACGCCGCCCCAGAACCCGCCGCTGGGCACCATCACCGATTCCACCTTCGGCATTTCGTTGATGCGCATCGAGTTGTAGGTGTCGAAGTTGGTCTGCTCGATGCGGCCGTCCTTCACGGTGCAGCCGCCATAGAACAGTGCGCTGAGGCCGTAGACGAAGGAGCCCGCGATCTGCCGCTCCACCTGCGCCGGATTGACGACATAGCCGGGATCGGTGGAGGCGACGATACGATGCACCTTGATCTTGCTGCCGTCGGTCACCGAGATCTCGGCGGCTCCGGCAACGTAGCTGCCATAGCCCATCACCTGCGCGATGCCGCGATAGACGCCCTGCGGCGCCGGCGTGCCCCAGCCGATCTTCTCGGCGACGGCGTTGAGCACGGCGAGATGCTTGGGGTGCTTGCCCATCAGCTTGCGGCGGAATTCGAGCGGGTCCTGGCCGACGGCCTGAGCCAGCTCGTCCATGAAGCATTCCAGGTAGATCGCGTTGTGATTGACGTTGACGCCGCGCCAGAAGCCCGGCGGGACGTGCGGGTTGCGCATCGCATGCTCGACCAGCAAATTCGGCACCGAATAGCCGATCGCGGCCTCGCCGGATTGCGCGACGCCCTGGAACGCGGCAGGGTCCATGCCATTCTGCAGCGCTTCCGGCCGCACCGAGAACAGGATGGATTGACCCGACAGCCGGTAATGCAACGCGACCAGATTGTTGTCGGCATCGAACGCGCCGGTCAGCTTGCACTGGGTGATCGGGTGATACTTGCCGTGCTGCATGTCCTCTTCGCGCGACCATAACAGCTTGATCGGCGTGCCAGGCATCTGCTTGGCGATCGCCACCGCCTGACGGACATAGTCGGTCATGCCGCGCCGGCCGAAGCCGCCGCCGAGCATCAGCTTGTGCACGTCGACCTTCTCGGCCGGCAGGCCGGAGGCTTCGAGCGCCGCCGCGAACGCCGCCTCGCCATTCTGCGTGCCGCACCACACCTCGCATTTGTCCGGCGTGTAGAGCACGGTGGCGTTCATCGGCTCCATCGTGGCGTGGTTCTGGTAGGGATAGCTGTAGACAGCTTCCACCTTCTTGGCAGCAGCAGCGATCGCCGCCTTTGCATCGCCGTTCTGGTTGCCGACATAGGCCGGCTGCGCGTTGTCGAGACCTTCGGCGAGCCACTTCGCAATCGTCTCGCTGGAGACCTTCGCATTGTCGCCTTCGTCCCAGACGATCGGCAGCGCGTCCAGCGCGGTCTTGGCGTGCCACCAGGTGTCGGCGACGACGGCAACGGCGCTGTCGCCGACCGGCACCACCTTCTTGACGCCCTTCATGCCGGCGATCTTGGCTTCGTCAAAGCTCTTCACCTTGCCGCCGAACACCGGGCAGTCCTTGATCGCGGCGTTCAGCATGCCCGGCAGCTTGACGTCGATGCCATAGGTCATCTTGCCGGTGGTCTTGTCGACGGTATCGAGCCGCTTCAGGCCCTTGCCGGCGATGGTCCAGTCCTTCGGGTCCTTCAGCTTGACGTCGGCCGGCGGCTCGAGTTTGGCCGCAGCTTCCGCCACCTTGCCGTAGGTCGTGGTCTTGCCTGATGGCGTATGGGTGATGACTCCGTTGGAGACCTTGCACTCCGCGGCCGGCACCTTCCACTCGTTGGCCGCGGCCTGGATCAGCATCACCCGCGCGGTGGCGCCGCCCTTGCGGACATAGTCCTGCGAGGTGCGGATGCCGCGGCTGCCGCCGGTAGAGAAATCGCCCCAGGCGCGCTTGCGGGCGACGCTCTGGCCGGGCGTCGGGAATTCGGTCGTGACCTTCGACCAATCGCATTCCAGTTCTTCGGCGACGAGCTGGGCGAGGCCGGTGAGTGTGCCCTGGCCCATCTCGGAGCGGGCGATGCGGATCACCACGGTGTCGTCGGGCCGGATCACGACCCAGGCATTGACTTCAGGTGCGCCGTCGGCGGCGCGCACCACGGAGGGACCGCCGAACGGCAGATCGAGGCCGAGTGCGAGGCCGGCGCCGGCGGTTGCCGTGCCGATCACGAAGGCGCGGCGGTTGAGCCTTGAAGAGAGCTTTGGCATGACGTGCTGGTTGACTTGCAGATTCATCGCTGCCTCCTTATGCGTTTGCGGCAGCATGGATCGCCTCGCGCACCTGCTGGAAGGTGCCGCAGCGGCAGATATTGGTGATGGCGTCGTTGATGTCGTCGTCGCTCGGCTTCGGGTTTTCCTTCAAGAGCGCCGCGACCGCCATGATCATGCCGCTCTGGCAATAGCCGCATTGCGGCACGTCGTTCGCGATCCAGGCGAGCTGCACCTTGTGCATCACGCCGCCTGCCGCGAGGCCCTCGATGGTGGTGATGTCCTTGCCGGCCATCTCGCTCACCGTCACGCCGCAGGAGCGTATCGCGACGCCGTCGACATGCACCGTGCAGGCGCCGCATTGTGCAATGCCGCAGCCGTATTTGGTCCCCGTCAGTCCGACATTCTCTCTGATAGCCCACAGCAGTGGCGTATCGTCCTCGACGTCCACATTGATTGTCTTGCCGTTGATTTTGAGGTTTGCCATCGCTTTCCCCTGAATGGTCCAATCCTCCGATCGGACTTCAGCGCGATGTTGGCCTTGAAACTGGAACGGTTCAAATCAAGAAAACGCGTTTGCAGCGCGGAAGAAATTTGACGGCGCGGTGTTTGGTCGCGCCCCGCGCGCGCAACATGCCTGTCATGTCTTTTGCGGCGAAGCGACGGCCAGGCGCAGGAAGCTCATGACGCTGCCGAGCGCAGCAAAGCCTGCACCCAGCGCCAGCGCGACGGTGGCGCCCTCGCGATCGGCGAGTGCGAAGCAGAGCGCGGCCAGCGCAGCGCCGGTGGTCTGTCCGGTCAACCGCGCGGTTGCAACGATGCTGCTGGCGCTGCCGCTGCGATGCGACGGCGCGCTCGACATGATCGCCTTCATGTTGGGGGTCTGGAAGAAGCCGAAACCGATGCCGCAGATCATGGTGCGCCAGACGATGTTGGCGATGCCGGGCTCGGTCGGCAGGGTCGCGAGCAGCACCATGCCGAGGCCCAGCAGCAGCATGCCGATGCCGCCGAGGATACCGGCCGGATAGCGATCCGACAACCGGCCGCCGATCGGCGCCATGAAGGCGACCACCAGCGGCCAGGGCGTCATGAAGAAGCCGGTCTCGACCTGCGAGCGGTGCAGAATGTCCTCGAAGTAGAACGGCAGCGACACGAAGGCGAGTCCCTGCACAGCAAATGAGCAGACGGCGGTCGCGGCCGACAGCGCGAAGATCGGACGGCGGAACAGGTCGATCGGCAGCATCGGCGCCGGATGGTCGGCATGCCGTCGGGTCAGGATCCAGCCGAACATGAGGGCGCCGGCGAACTCCGAGATGACGAGCGCAGGCGCCGCCTTGTGGGCGGCGCTGCCGATGCTGATGATGAAGAGCCCGAGGCAGGCGCAGGCCAGCGCCGCGCCGGCGAAGTCAAAGGCGTGGGTGGCGCGCGGCGTCTTCGGCAGCGTCTTCATGCCGATCAGCAACGCGACGATGCCGAAGGGAATGTTGACGGCGAACAGCCAGGGCCACGGGCCGAGAGCGAGGATGCCGGAGGCGATGGTCGGCCCGAGCGACATGGCGCTCGCGACCACGAGCGCATTGTGGCCGAAGCCGCGGCCGAGCATCCGGCTCGGATAAACGAAGCGGACCAGCGCGGTGTTGACGCTCATCAGGCCGCTGGCGCCGAGCCCCTGCAAGGTGCGCGCGACCAAGAGGCTCGGCAGCGACCACGCCAGCGCACAGCCGAGTGACGCCAATGTGAACAGCAGGAGGCCGCCGATGTAGATCCGCTGGTGGCCGACGATTTCGCCGAGCGCGCCGAGCGGCAGCAGCGTCGCGACCAGGGCGATCTGGTAGACGTTGACGACCCAGACCACTTCGGCAGGGCTGACATGCAGATCGCTGGCGATCGCGGGCAGCGCGATGTTGGCGATCGCGGTATCGAGCGAGGCCATCGCCAGCGCCGTGAAGATCGCGGCCACCGCCCAGCGTCGACGTTCCCAGGGCAATCCATCAGTGATCGGCGCCGCTGCCGCGCCTGATATCGGGGTCTTCTCGAGCATGCCTGAAAATGTCTCCGGGACCGCCATGTACTACGGCGGCATTCCGTTCCCCAGCCGCGCCATTGCATGATGCGTATGCGAAGGGGCCTTGCCGGGAACGCGCCGCCAGGCTGCGGCCGTGGACCCGTCTCGCGGCGAAGTTTGTTCGCTTTTTCCGAATTATCTCGTGACGTGTCCCCGCATGTCGTCCTGGCGAAAGCCAGGACCCATTACCCCAAATGAGAATTGTTGCGCGATGCTGGGGCCACGATCTCGTCTACAATCAAGTGCGGTGGTTATGGTCCTGGTCCCCGTGCGCAATTGCGCACTAGGCCAGGGCGCCGCCAGCAACTTGCGCCGCGGAGTATGGGTCCCTGCTTTCGCAGGGACGACACTGAGATTGTGGCGCGTGAGCGCGATCGATCAAATTCGTGTTCCCGCGCTGCGTCACAGAAGCGCGGCGAAGCGACTTTCGGATAGCTTGCGTCACAGTCGCGATCGACTACGCTTGGCATATAAGCAGGCGCGACGTCAGATCGGGCCGCAAGAGGGGACGCGCGCATTGCACGGACAGACCGACTGGCGCAGCGAAGCCATGCGAAGCGCCAGGGAGGGAATCCGGCGCCGCGCATTCACCGGCCTCTGGGCCGCGGCGCTGCTGGCGATCCTCGGCTTCCTGGTCATCTATCCCGTCTTGATGCTGCTGCTCGGCGCGCTCACCGACACCAACCCCGTGGTCGACGGCATCCGCCTCAGCCTGAGCCATCTGTCGATCGCCAATTTCCTCGCCGTGCTTGCCAATCCGAATGTCGGCGAAGCGCTGCTCAACACGCTGATTGCCTGCGGCGGCGGCACCGTCATCGCGGTCGCGATCGGGCTGTTCTTCTCGTGGATCGTGGTACGCACCAACACGCCGTTCAAGGGCTTCATCGCCGCAGCCAGCATCCTGCCGCTGTTCGCGCCGCCGCTGGTGGCGGGCGTGGCCTGGGCGATCCTCGGCTCGCCGAAGACCGGGTTGATCAACACGATGTTCAAGTGGCTGGGCTCCGACCTGCGCATCGATCTCTATTCGATGTGGGGCCTGGTGTTCGTGTTCGGCATCTACTACGCGCCCTATGTCTATATGTTCACATCGTCGGCGCTGCGCAACATGGACCCGAGCCTGGAGGAGGCCGCGGAAATCTCCGGCGCCAGCGCGTTCGCCACCCTGTTCACGGTGACGTTTCCGCTGATCATGCCGGCGATCGTCTCGGGCGTGCTGCTGTCGTTCATCGTGATGCTCGGCATCTACGGCATCCCGGCCGTGCTCGGCGCGCGACCAATCTGAGCGTGCTCACGACCTACATCTTCAAGCTCACCAACTGGTCGCCGCCGCTCTACAACACCGCGGCCGCCGTCGCGATCATCCTGATGATGGTCACGGGGCTCCTGGTCTATCTGCAGCAGAAATTGCTGAGCGGGCGCAGCTACACGACTGTTGCGGGCAAGGCGTTCCGGCCGCGCAGCCTCGATCTCGGGCCATGGCGCTGGCTCACCTTCGCGCTCGGGATCGTCTACCTCATCATTGTGGTGGTGCTGCCGTCGCTGGCGCTGATCGTCGCCGCCTTCCGCAAGTTCATGTTCATCCGCGACGCCGCCAGCCTGTTCGACATGCGGCAATATTCGCTGACGCATTTCGAGAGCATCTTCGACAATCCGCTGACGATGAAATCGATCTACAACGCGACCGAGGTCGGCGTCATCACCGCTGTCGTCGGCGGCGCCCTCGCTTTTGCGATCGGCTACACCATTCATCGCACCCGCGTCGCCGGACGCAGCGCCATCGACCTGATCTCGACGCTACCGGTCGCGATCCCCGGGCTCGTGGTCGGCGTCGCCTATCTCTGGGCCTGGATCGGCGTTCCCGGCGGGCTCTACGGCACGATCTGGATTCTCGCGCTCGCCTTCATCGCGCGCTTCATGCCCGACACCGTGAAGGCGCTGTCGACCTCATTCCTGCAGATCCACCGCGAGCTCGAGGAGGCCGCCTGGGTCTGCGGCCGCGGCATGCTGGGCACCATCAGGACGATCGTGCTGCCGCTGGCGCGGCCGGGCGTGCTGGCGTCGATGACGCTGCTGTTCGTGCTGGCGATCCGCGAACTCGGCTCGTCGCTGTTCCTCTACACCAGCAACACCATGGTGATGTCGGTGTTGCTGCTCGACTACTACGAGGGCGGCAATATCGGCAAGACCGCGGCGTTCAGCCTGGTGCAGACCGTGCTGCTCGGTGTCCTGATCGGCGGCGCCAACTGGCTGTCGCGCGGGGCGGCGCAGGGCAATGTGGCGCGGACCGGATAACGATAAACGAGGGAAGGATTGGCGATGGATAGACGAACCTTCACCACACTGACCTTGCCGGGCGTCGCAACGCTTGCGCTGGCGCCGGCCGCGCGGGCGCAGGAGTTCGGCTCGGCGGAATTGATTGCCGCGGCAAAGGCCGAGGGCAAGCTCGTGTTCTACACGGCGAATTTCGCCGAGATCGAGCAGCAGGTGATCAAGGCGTTCAACAAGCGCTTTCCCGAGATCAAGGTCGAGATGGTCCGCGCGCCCGGTGGGCAGCTCATCACCCGCGTGAAGACTGAAGCCGCGGCAGGCAAGCTGATCGCCGACGTTGTTGACCACTCCGATCGAGCGCTGATGCAGCCGCTGGAGGATCTGTTCCAGGACTATGCGCCGCCGAACGCGGCCGATTACAGCAAGGACGCGCTGATCTCGTCGAAGCTCTGGCCGCGCGCCACCATCGCCTGGTCGATCGGCTACAACACCGAGCTGGTGAAGGATCCGCCGAAATCCTGGATGGACCTGACCAAGCCGCAATATGACAAGCTGATCGGGCAGGTGTTCGCGCAGTCCGGCGGCACCACCTGGACGCGGATCATGTTCGAGCGCCAGGTGCTCGGCGAGCATTACTGGGCCAGGCAGGCCGCGACCCATCCAGTGCTGTATCCCTCCGGCGCGCGACGGCCGACGCGCTGGTGCGCGGTGAGATCGCGATCGCGCCGTTGCTCTACAACGTGATCTATCAAAAGAAGAAGGACGGTGCGCCGATCGAGATCTTCTTTCCGCCCGAGGGGGCTCCGGTCAATCCCTATGCGAGCGGCATTCCGAAGACGGCTGCCCATCCCAATGCGGCAAAGCTGTTCCTGAACTGGTGCCTGTCGAAGGAAGGACAGACCTTCATGATCAAGGAGCTCGGCAATCTCACCTCGCTGAAGGAACCGCCGGCCTTTCCGGAGGGGTTCGATCCTAAGGTGGTCAAGCTCTGGTATCCGAAGTTCGACGATTACGTGAAGCTGCATGCGGCATGGGTGGCGGAGTGGGACAAGACGTTTGGTTACCGGCAATAGGCTGATGGTGCAGCGATGACGGCAACGCTCGAGGTAAGCGATCTCAGGAAACAGTTTGCGATCGGCCGCCCGGCGATCGACGGCGTCAGCTTTGGCGTGCCGGCCGGCGAGATCGTGGTGCTGCTCGGGCCGTCCGGCTGCGGCAAGACCACGACGCTGCGCTGCGTCGCCGGGCTCGAGCATCCGACCGATGGCGAGATCAGCATTTCCGGGCGGGTGGTGTCGTCGCCGGCGCGCGGCATTCTGGTGCCGCCGCGCTTGCGCAACCTCGGCATGGTGTTCCAGTCCTATGCGGTGTGGCCGCATATGACGGTGCGGCAGAACGTGGTCTATCCGCTGAAGCACCGGACGATCGGGCGCACCGATGCCGCCCGCATGGTCGACGACGCATTGGCGCTGGTCGGGCTGTCCGATTATGCCGATCGGCCCGTGGTGGCGCTCTCAGGCGGGCAAATGCAGCGCGTCGCGCTGGCGCGCAGCATGGTGTACCGGCCGCAACTCTTGCTGCTCGACGAGCCGCTGTCGAATCTCGATGCCAAATTGCGCCTGCGGCTGCGCGACGATCTTCGCGTCATCCTCAAGCAGACCGGGATGACCGCGCTCTATGTCACCCATGATCAGGCCGAGGCGGTCGTGCTCGGCGACCGGATCGGCGTGATGCGCGACGGCAAGCTGTTGCAGATGGACACGCCCGACGTGATCTACAACCGCCCGGCCGATCTGTTCGTCGCCAATTTCACCGGCGCGACCAACGAGCTCGCCGGCACGCTGGTCGCGTGTAACGGCGGCTATGGCGTGGTCGATTTCGGCGATGGCCGGCGAGGTGAGGTCGCGCTGTTCCAGGCGCTGGCTCCCGACGAGAAGGTGCGGGTGGCGCTGCGGCCCGAGAACATCGCGATCGGCCGGCCCGATGGCGCCAATACATTTGCGGCAAAGGTGCTCGACCGGCGCTACCAGGGCACGCAGACCGCCTACGGCCTCGAGCTGTTCGGCAAACGGCTGGAGGCGATCGAGCTCGGCACCGCCGCGCGCCATCAGGTCGGCGTCGAGGCACAGGTCGCGCTGCCGCGCGAATGCCTGTGGGCTTACCGTGACAATGGGCCGGCACCCCCTGACTGAGCAGAAGCTATTGCAGCGCCATGCCTGCGGACTTGATCACGGTCGTCAGCTTCTGCTGATCGGCCTTCATCAGCGTGGCGAGCTCATCGAGCGACATCGGCTTGCCCGGAATGTTGGCGAGCGACAGCTGGCGCTGCACGTCGGGGTTCTGCAATGCCTTGTTGATCGCCGCATTGATCTTCGCAAGCAGCGGCGCCGGCGTCGCGGCCGGCACGTAGATGCCGTACCAGGGAACGTAGGCGGCCTCGGCAAAGCCGGCTTCGGCGATGGTCGGGACGTCGGGCAGGTCGGGGACGCGCTTGTCGGTGAAGACCGCGAGCGGCTTGACGCTGCCGGCCTTGATATGCGGCAGCGCAAGTTCGAGCGAGACGATCTCGAAATGCATCAGGTTGGTCATCAGGTCGATCAGCGCCTGCGGCTGGCCCTTGTAGCCGACATTGGTCAGCTTGATGCCGGCGGCCTGAAACAGTTTCTGGGCGCTGAGGTCGATCGACGATCCCGTGCCGGGATTGCCGAAGTTGAACTGTCCGGGCTGCTTGCGCGCGAGCTCGACGAATTCGCCGATGCTCTTCACCGGCATCGACGGGTGCACCAGCGCCACGCTTTGATTCCAGACCGCGAGGCCGACGCACCTGAAATCCCTTGCCGCGTTCCAGCCGGCGTCCTTGTAGAGATCCGGGTTGACCAGCAGCGCGGGGCCGGTGACGACCCAAGTGTAGCCGTCCGGCTCGCTGCGCGCGACGGCGGCGGTGCCGATATTGCTGTTGCCGCCTGGGCGCGCCTCCACCACGACGGTCTGCTTCCAGTCGCGGCCGACCTGCTCGGTCACAGCGCGCGCGACGATGTCGACGATGCCGCCGGCAGGGTAGGGCACGATGATGTGGATCGGCCGGCTCGGATAATTGTCCTGCGCGTTGGCGCCGGCGCCAACCAGCAGGACGGATGAGGTGGTCGCGAGCAGTCGAATGGCGGTTGCGATGCCGCGCATGTCTCCCTCCCCATATCTGCCGCATCGTCTGCGCGATGCGCACTTTTAATGCATGACCTCTTCGGAAAACCGCTTCACACTTTTCCGGATCATGCCCTAGTCGTTGGCCACCAGCGAGCGGATGCTGCGGGCGAGCCCGAGTATGCGCGGCCCGCATTCGCGCTCGATCTGCTCGGCGCTGAAGCGGAACGAGGGGATGCCGCAATTGACCGACAGGCACTCGCCGGAGGGCGTGCGGTAGAGCGGGGCGGCGACGCCGAAGATCTCGCGGCGCCATTCGCCGAGCGAGACCGCGAAGCCGCGCTCGTTGCAGAGTTCGACGTCCGGCAGCGTGCGCCGTTCGACGTAGTCGAGCTCCTCAGGGCGCTCGGCCTTCACACGCGCGACATAGGCGTCGCGTTCGTCCTGCGTGAACAGCGACAGCAGCGCGCGCCCGACCGCAGTCGGCGCCAGCGAAGAGACAAAGCCGACGTCAGGCACGTGCGGCACCGCGTCCGTCGTGCGCAGCGTTTCGACATAAATGAAGTCGAGCCCGAACGGCATCGCGATCGACACCGTGCCGCCGGTATAGGCCGCGAAGTCGCGCATCAGCGGACGCGCGAGCTGGCGGACCTTCAGCGACGACAGCACCGGATAGGCGGCGGCAAGCACGCCAAGCCCGAGCACGAAGCGGCCCTTGGCGTCGCGCTTGAGATAGCCGAGCTGCTCCAGCGTGTAGGTCAGGCGCGAGACGGTCGGCCGCGACAGGCCGGTGTGCTCGGCAAGCTCCGCATTCGAGAGCGGGCCGGTGTGGTTGCGGAAGGCGGCCAGCAGATCGAGCCCGTGCGCCAGGGTGGTCGCAAAGGAGGGATCCGCCTGGGATTCGAGAGAGGACAATGCCGTCATACGAAATAATGGTCCAAAACAGATAGAGATGTCAATATATCGAAATGAATTTGCAAATCGTTTCGATATGGGTTTATCTCCCGGCCAAAAGACGGGAGGCGGCATGGATTTCGATCTGTCCGAACGGTCGGAACGCTGGCGGCAAGATCTGTTGGCCTTCTTCGAGAAGGCGGTGCTGCCGCGCCATCGCGCCTGGCTCGACCATGTCCGCGAGCACAGCGACACGCCGCCCTTCATGGCCGAGCTGCAGCAACAGGCGCGTGCGGCGGGCCTGTGGAATCTCGGTCTGCCCGAATTGGCGGACGATGAACCGGGCACGCGCCTCTCCAATCTCGACTACGCGCCGCTGGCGGAGATCATGGGCCGGCTGTTCTGGGCGCCGGAGGTGTTCAACTGCCAGGCGCCCGACGTGCCGAACATGATCGCGTTGCAGGCCTGCGCGACGCCGGCGCAGAAGAAGCGTTGGCTGGCGCCGCTGCTCAACGCCGAGACGCGCTCCGCCTTCGGCATGACCGAGCCCGATGTCGCCTCATCCGACGCCACCAACATCGCAACGCGGATGGTGCGCGACGGCGACCACTACATCATCAACGGCCGCAAATGGTTCATCACCGGTGCTGCGCATCCGCGCTGCAGCTTCCTGATCGTGATGGGCGTGACCGACGCCGGCGCCGAGCGCACCAGCCGGCATTCTTGCATCATCGTGCCGATGGATGCGCCCGGCGTGCGGCTGGTGCGGCGGCTGCGCTGGATGGGTTGCGAAGATCATACGGCGCCGATTGGCGAACTGGTGTTCGACAATGTACGCGTGCCGGTCGAAAATCTGCTCGGCGCCGAGGGCGAGGGTTTCAAGGTCGCGCAGATCCGGCTCGGTCCGGCGCGCATCCACCATTGCATGCGCTCGATCGGGCTCTGCGAGCTGCTGATCGAGCTGATGATGGCGCGTGCCGCGGAGCGCAGTGCATTCGGGCGTGCCGTGATCCAGTACGACACCGTCCAGCGCTGGATCGCTGAAGCCCGCGTCGAGCTGGAGCAGGCGCGGCTGCTCGCCTGGCGCTGCGCCTGGCGGCTCGATCAGGCCGGCCATCACGGCGCCTGGCGCGACGTCTCGCTGATCAAGGTCGCGGTGCCCGCGATGCTGCAGAAGATCGCCGACCGCGCGATGCAGGTGTTCGGCGCGATGGGCGGCTCAGACGATACGCCGATCCATCAGGCGCTGGCGTGGGGACGCCTGCTCCGGATCGGCGACGGGCCCGACGAGGTGCATTTGCGGCAGATCTTCCGGATGGAGCCGATGCCGGAATGGTCGATCGCCAATTCGCCCTATCTTGCTGCCCATCCCGCCTGAGCGGCGCTACAGTGTCCACCGAATGACCTTGAAACGAGGCGCCCTTCCGATGACGATGACCGAGCAAGCCCGAGACGCAAAGCCCGCCGCGATCGACAAGGCGCGGCTGCGCCTGAAATACCAGGAGGAGCGCAACAAGCGGCTGCGTCCCGACGGCAATGACCAGTATCTGCAGATCAAGGGCCAGCTCGCGCATTATCTCGAGGATCCCTACACGCCGGTGGTGGAGCGCGCGCCGAAGACCGACCATGTCACCTTTGCCTTCATCGGCGGCGGCTTTGCCGGGCTCGCCACCGCGGCGCGGCTGACCGAGGCCGGGGTAAAGGATGTCCGCATTGTCGAGAAGGGCGGCGATTTCGGCGGCACCTGGTACTGGAACAGGTATCCCGGCGCGCAGTGCGACACGGCGTCGATGGTCTATATGCCGCTGCTCGAAGAGACCGGCCACATGCCGACGGAGAAATACGCGCATGCGCCCGAAATCCTGGCGCACTGCCAGCGGATCGGCCGGCAGTTCAATCTCTACGACAACGTGCTGTTTCACACCGAGGTGACGAGCCTCGACTGGGACGCGGCGCAATCGCGCTGGATCGTCCGCACCACCAGGGGCGACGCCTTCACCGCGCAATATGTCGGCATCGGCACCGGCCCGCTGCACGTGCCGAAATTGCCCGGCATTCCCGGTATAGAGCGCTTCAAGGGCCACTCGTTCCACACCAGCCGGTGGGATTACGACTACACCGGCGGCGATCCCCGGGGCGCGCTGATGGACAAGCTTGCCGACAAGCGCGTCGGCATCATCGGCACCGGCGCAACGTCGGTGCAATGCATTCCGTACCTCGCGCGCGCCTGCAAGCAGCTCTACGTATTCCAGCGCACGCCGTCGTCGGTCGACGTGCGCGGCAACGGCCCGATCGACCCGGATTGGTTCGCCGATATCGCAACGCCGGGCTGGCAACAGCGCTGGCTGGAGAATTTCACCGCCAACCAGGCCGGTGGATCGGCCGAGGAAGACCTGGTGCAGGACGGCTGGACCGATCTGTCGAAGCGGATCCGCGCCAAGGTCATGCTGCTGCCGCGCGAGCAGCGGACCGTGGAAAACATGCGGGCGGTCTTCGAGGATTCCGACTTCGAGAAGATGGAGGAGATCCGCAACCGGGTCGACAGCATCGTCGGCGACCCCGAGACGGCCAGAAATCTCAAGGCCTGGTATGGCCAGCTCTGCAAGCGGCCATGCTTCCACGACGCCTATCTTCAGGCCTTCAACACGCCGGGCACGCATCTGGTGGATACCGACGGCAAGGGTGTCGAAGAGATCACCAAGAACGGGATCGTCGTCGCGGGCAAGGAATACAAGCTCGACTGCATCATCTACGCGTCGGGCTTCGAGGTGGGGACCGAATATCGACGCCGCGCGGGCTTCGATCTGACCGGCCGCGACGGCCTCAAGCTGTCGGAGCATTGGGCCAAGGGTATGCGCACCAAGCACGGCATTCACGTGCATGGCTTCCCCAACGTGTTCTTCGTGCAGCCGACGCAGGGCGCCAACCTCATTTCCAACGTGCCGCACAACTTGACGGAAGCGGCGCGGACCATCGCCTTGATGGTCGCTCATGCGCAGGACAATGGCTTCAAGGAAATCGAAGTGAGCAAGGAGGCCGAGGATCGCTGGGTCGAGCTGCTGCTGACCGCGGTCGGCCGAATGATCGGCGGGCCCGATTGCACACCCGGCTATTACAACAATGAGGGACGCGAGCCCGGGCCTGCCGCCAAGCTCAATGTCGGCTATCCGGCGGGCGCGTTGGCCTACTTCAAATACATCGATGGCTGGCGGCGCAGCGGCCAGTTCGAAGGCATGCAATTCCGCTGAGGGATGCGCGACCGGGACTGTTCTTCGCCAAACGAGGGAGTGCTTGAGTAATGACCCAGACAATCGCAGGTGAGACGTCGCATGAACTTCCGAAGGCGGCATCCGCGCCGGTCATCGCGCAGCACGAGGCGACGCTGAAGGCGCTGCCGTTCGCCGACACCAGGGATTTCGACGACGCCGCGCGCGGCTTCCTCGGCACCATCGAAAACGCGCGCGTCACCTCGGCCCAGGGCAGGGTGGTCTGGAGCCTCGAGCCTTACGGCTTCCTCTCCGAGGAGAAGGCGCCCGCGACCGTCGATCCGAGCCTGTGGCGGCAGTCGCGGCTCAACATGCATCACGGCCTGTTCGAGGTGGTGCCGGGCGTCTACCAGGTGCGCGGGCTCGACATCGCCAACATGACGCTGATCGAGGGCGACAAGGGCGTCATCGTGGTCGACACCCTGACCTCGATCGAGGGCGCACGCGCCGCGATGGAGCTGTACTTCCAGCATCGCGGCAAGCGGCCGGTCGCGGCCGTCATCTTCACCCATACCCACACCGACCATTGGGGCGGCGCGCGCGGCGTGCTCGACGACGCCATGCTGGCCGCGGGCGTGCCGATCATCGCGCCGAACTTCTTCATGGAGCACGCGGTCTCCGAGAACATCATCGCGGGTCCGGCGATGCTGCGCCGCGCGCAATACCAGTTCGGACCGTTCCTTGCCAAGGGCGTGCGCGGCCAGGTCGATTGCGGCTTGGGCAAGACAATGGCGGCGGGCGGTGTGGCGCTGCTGCGGCCGACCGATCTGATCATCGCGACCGGTGACAAGCGCGTGATCGACGGCGTCGAGTTCGAATTCCAGATGGCGCCGAACAGCGAAGCGCCGGCGGAGATGCACTTCTTCATTCCGCGCTACAAGCTGCTGAACCTCGCGGAGAACTGCACGCACAATTTCCACAACCTGCTGCCGTTCCGCGGCGCCGATGTGCGCGATGCGCTGGCGTGGTCGAAATATCTCGGCGAGGCGCTGCAGATGTGGGGCGGCAAGGCGGAAGCGATGTGCGGCCAGCACCATTGGCCGGTGTGGGGGCGGGAGCGCATCGACACCATGATCCGCCAGCAGCGCGACCTGTATAAATACGCGCATGACCAGACCATCCGGCTGATGAACCACGGCCTCAATGCGGCCGAGATTGCCGAGACGATCCGCCTGCCCTCGAGCCTCGAAGGCGCCTGGCACGGCCGCGGCTATTACGGTCACATCAGGCACAATGTGAAGGCGATCTACCAGAAATATCTCGGCTGGTACGACGCCAATCCGGTCAATCTCGATTCCTTGCCGCCGGTCGATGCCGGCAAGAAGTATGTCGAGTATATGGGCGGCGCCGACGCGATCCTGAAACGCGCCACCGCCGATTTCGCCAAGGGTGAATTCCGTTTTGTGGCGCAGGTGGTCAGCCACCTCGTGTTCGCCGAGCCTGATAATCAGGCGGCGCGCGCACTGCTGGCCGACACGTTCGAGCAACTCGGCTACGCCGCCGAGAGCTCGACCTGGCGCAACGCCTATCTGTTCGGCGCCCAGGAGCTGCGGCAGGGCATGCCGAAGACGCCGCCGCGCTCGCCGATGCCGCGCGAGACGCTGGCTGCACTCCGCACCGAGCAGCTCTGGGACGTGCTCGGCGTCCGCCTCAACGGCCCCAAGGCCGAGGGCAAGCGCATCGTGCTGAACTGGAATTTTACCGACACGGGCGAGAGCTTCATCCTCAATCTCGAGAATTCGGCGCTGACCTACGTCAAGGGTGCGCAGGCAGCCGACGCGCTCGCCAGCTTCACCCTGGCGCGCAGCGTGCTGGACGAAGTCATCGCCAAGCTGACCACGTTCCCGGAGGCGGTCGGCGCCGGCAAGGTGAAGGTATCAGGTGAGCCGCTGCGGCTCGGCGAGCTGATGATGCTGATGGACGAATTCCCGCGGATGTTCGAGATCGTCGAGCCGAAGCGGACAGTGGTGACGTAGCGCCGCGTGCAGAATTACAACCGTCACCCTGAGGAGCGCGCTCTTGCGCGCGTCTCGAAGGGTCGACGGCCACCGGCCGGGCCGTGCATCCTTCGAGACGCGCTTCGCGCTCCTCAGGATGGCGGGCTGGCAGACGATGGCTCAAATCCCGAGATACGCCGCCTGCACCTGCTTGTTGCCCGCGAGTTCGACGCTGGAGCCCTGCATGATCACGTTGCCGCTTTCCAGCACATAGGCGCGTTGCACCAGCGACAGCGCGCGGCTGACATTCTGCTCCACCAAGAGGATCGCGGTGCCCATCTTGTGGATCTCGCCGATCTTCTCGAAGGTGACGTCGGTCATGACAGGCGCAAGGCCCAGCGACGGCTCGTCCAGCATCAGCAGGCGCGGCTTCAGCATCAATCCGCGGCCGACCGCGACCATCTGTTGCTCGCCGCCGCTCATGGTGCCGGCAAGCTGCTTCCTGCGCTCGGCGAGGCGCGGGAAGATGCTGTAGACGAGCTCCATCGTACGCGCACGATCCGCCTTGGCCTTCGGCGTGTAGGCGCCGATCTCGAGATTCTCCTGCACCGTCATTTCGGGAAATACCTGACGCCCTTCCGGGACGTGCGCGATGCCGAGCTCGGGGATGCGGTAGGGCGGCAGCGTCGCGAGGTCGACGCCGTCGAACGTGACCTTGCCTGCGAACAGCTTGACGAGGCCGGAGACCGCGCGCAGCGTCGTGCTCTTGCCGGCGCCGTTGGCCCCCAGCAGGCCGACGGCTTCGCCCTCGCCGATCGAGATGCTGACGTCGGTGATGGCGGGGACCGAGCCGTAGCTGGCGCTGACGCGGGAGAGCTCAAGCATGGGCGTCGCCCTGCGCCGGCGGATGCACGTAGGAGCCGAGATAGGCGCGGATCACTTCCGGATTCTCCACGATCTCCTTTGGCGTACCCTCGGCGATCTTCTGGCCGTGGTCGAGCACCACGATGTGACGGGCCACCGCCATGATCGCGCGCATCACATGCTCGACGATCACGATGGTCAGGCCGCGGGCCGAGAGTTTCTTCACCAGCGCCACCGCCTGGTCGATCTCGGCCGGGTTGAGGCCGGCCATCACCTCGTCGAGAAGCAGGATCCGTGGCTGGGTCGCCAGCGCCCGCGCCATCTCCAGCCGGCGCTGGTCGATGGTGGTGAGGTCCTTGGCCGGTGTCTGCTCCTTGGCGCCGAGGCCGACGAATTCGATCGCCTCAAGCGCCTTGTTGCGTGCGGCGGCGATATGGCGGTCGCGCAGGAAGGCGCCGGTCATGACATTGGCGAGCACCGTCATCGCGCCGAACGGCTTTGCCACCTGGAAGGTGCGGGCGAGGCCGAGCGCGCAGACGTCATGCGGTCTGAGGCCCACGACCTCATGGCCGAAGGCGAGCACAGATCCGGAGTCCGGGCGATGAAATCCCGTGATCAAATGAAAGCTCGTGGTCTTGCCGGCGCCGTTTGGCCCGATCAGCGCGACCGTCTCGTTCTCCTGCACGGTGAAGCTGACGTCCTGCACCGCGCGCAGGCCGCCGAACCGCTTGCTGAGACCCTTGACGACCAATGCTTCCGCCATCGCAACGACCCTCAGGCGCGCGCGGCTTGCGCCGGACATAGCGGTGATAGACGTCGGTCGCAAACCCGATCAGCCCGGTTGGGCGCCACAGGATCACGGCCATCAGGATCAGGCTGTAGACCGTGAGCTGGATGCCGCCGACCGAGCTGCCGAGCCAGCTTTGCAGCAGCGCCGAGGTGGTCTCCAGCAGCACGGTGCCGATCACGGGCCCCCACAATGTGCCGATGCCGCCGACGATCGAGACCAGCGCCGCCTCGATCGAGACGCTGAAGCTGAACGCGGTCGCCGGATCGATGAAGTAGATGTACTGGGTGTAGAAGGTGCCGGCGAGCGCGGTCAGGAACGCGCTGATCATGTAGATGTCGCGCTTGACCTTCGGTGCGTTGACGCCGACCGCCTCGGCCGCATCCTCATCCTCGCCGATCGCAACGAGATAGTAGCCGATCCAGGATTTCTCGATTTCGTGGGTGATCCACAGCCCGACCACGAGCAGTCCCAGCACGACGTAATAATACGACGACTTGTCCTCGAACTGCATCATCAGCGGCGCGCTGCCGAGGTTCGGGATCGTGGTGCCCTCGGCGCCCCAGGCGAAGTCGCGGAATTTCAGGAAGATCAGCATCAGCACCTGGGCGGTCGCGATGGTGGCGATGGTGAAATAGGGACCGCGCAGGCGGAAGCACAGCCAGCCGATTGGCAGGCTCGCGAGCATTGCGACCACGCCGCCCGCGATCATCCCGATCCAGGGCGAGATGCCGTAGTTCACCTGCATGATGGTCGAGGTGTAGGCGCCGAGCCCGAAATAAGCGGCATGTCCGAGCGAGAGCTGCTTGGCATAGCCGCCCATCAGGTTCCAGGCGACGCCGATGAAGGAGAACAGCAGGATGCGGATGAAGATGTCGATCGCAAACGACGAGGTGACGAACTGGGGCAGGACGAGCATGGCGGCGGCCCCGATCACCAGCCACAGCCATTTCAGTTTTCCTGAGGTCTGCATCAGCGGCCCCTCCTGGCACCGAGGCCGCTCGGCCTGAAGGCAAGCGTCAACAGCAGCAGTGCGAACACCACGATCAGGCCGGAATCGGCGCCGACGAACTGGATGCCGAGCGATTCCGCCACGCCCATCATCAGGCTCGCGACCAGCGCGCCCATCACATTGCCGAGCGTGCCCATCACGACGGCGACGAAGGCCATCAGCACGAACACCTGGCCGACAAACGGATAGGCCGAATAGAACGGCATCAAGAGCGAGCCGGCGGCACCGGCCAGCGCCAGCGCGGTGCCGAACGCGACCGCGAACACTCGGTTCGGATTGATCCCCATCAGCATCGCGACGTCGCGGTTCTGCGACGCCGCGCGCATGGCGCGGCCGAGATCGGTGGTGTGCAGGAATACCCAGAGCAGCCCGCTGAGCGCCATCGCGACCGCAAAGGCGATCAGTTTTGCCACCGGAATGTACAGCCCGCCGATGTGCCACGCTTCATCCGAATAGAAGGTATGAACGGTGCGGTAGTTGGCGCTGAACAGCATAAGCGAAAGATTGAGCAGCAATAGCGACAGCGCAAAGGTCAGGAAGATCTGCGGCATGTCGTTCGGCCCGAGCACCCTGCGGATCAGGAAGTGCTGGATCAGGACGCCGGCGAGGAACAGCACCGGCATCGAGACCACCAGCGAGACCAGCGGATCGATGCCGAACTGGGTAGCGAGGAAGAACGAGATATACATCCCGATCATCACGAATTCGCCCTGGGCGAAATTGACGATCTTGACCACGCCGAAGATCAGCGTGACGCCGATGCTGACCAGCGCGTAGATGCCGCCGATGAGCAGGCCGTTGATGACAGCCTGGGCCAGTGTCTCCCACATGCGATGCGACCGCGCTTCAGGTCTTCATCAGCGGGGCGCGGGCGTCTTCCTTGGGGAAGATGCTGGCGAGATCGGCATTCTGCCACTGCACGCCGACCGGACGGCCGTAGACGTTCTTGCCGTCCGGGCCGAACTTCACCTTGCCGCCGGGCGCCATCGCAGCAAAGCCCGAAGAGACGTCGAGCGTCGAGAGCGCTTCGCGCACCTTCTTCGGATCGGCGGACGCGGCGCGCTCCAGCGCGTCGGCCAGCATGAAGGTCTGCGCGACCAGGCCCCCGGCATATTCGAAGGCGAACTCGCCGGTGCGCTTCTTGAACTCGACGTTGACCTTCTGCGCATCGTCGTTGACGTCGTGGTTCCAGTGCGCGACGCCCTGCAGGCCCTCGGCTGCCTTGCCGACATTCTTGTAGAAGTCCGGCATCACGAAGCCGCCCGAGCCGCCATTGATCGCGATGTTGAGCCCGACCTGCTTCACGGTGCGGACGATCAGGATGAGGTCGTTGAGATAGGACAGCGAGAACAGCGTGTTGGCGCCGGAGGCCTTGACCTTGTTGATCAGCGGGCTCGCATCGGTGAAGCCGGCCGAGTAGGGCTCGAACATCACGATTTCGACGCCTTCGCCCGGCGCCAGCTCCTTCAGCCCGTTCGAGGTGGAGGTGCCGAATGCGGTGTTCTCGAAGATGACGGCGACCTTGGCCTGCTCGCTGACCAGCTTGGCCATCTGCAGCTGCGCCTTGGCGAATTGCGAGGCGCGCGCGAACGGCGTGAACGTGTAGGTGCGTCCCTTGTTGAGCTGGTCGGAGCTCGATCCTGTGATGATCGGAACGTGAGCGCGCTCGCAAACCTCGCTCGCGATCAAGGTCAGCGCGCTGGCGTAGCAGCCATGGATCGCCGACAGCTTGTTGCCGGATATCAGACGATCGGTCTCGGTGCGCGTCACCGTGGTGTCGCTCTGCACGTCGGAGACGATGAGGTTGAGCTTGGCGCCGCCGAGCGACTTGATGCCGCCGGCCTCGTTGACCATGTCGACCGCGAGCTTCGCTGCTGCGACGCAGCCGACGCCGATCTGCGCCATGCTGCCGGTGCTCGGATAGAGCGCGCCGATATTGATCGGGTCGGCGGCCCAGCCGCGCAGCGGGACGGCGCCGAATGCGCCGGCCGCGAGCACGCCGCCGGTTTTGACCAGGAACTTGCGGCGGTTCAGCTTTGTCCGTGAGGCCTTGGTCGGCGCGGCATTATTAATGGCCGACGGCTTGCGGTCCCCTGTCATGGCGTTCCCCCTGTGCGACGGCGGCACGGTTGCTCCGTCCGCGCGCTTATTATTTTTTGCTCAAGCGGGGCGCATAAGAGCACGTAATTCGGCAATCGCAAAGGCGATATCGGCCGGGTTCATGGGGGAAACGCGTTGCGACTGGTGCGTCGCAACAATCGCGCGACGCGCGCATGTGAGCCGCTTCGCTGCGTGGGAGTTGCCGCCGGATGCGGCGGTATTATTGACAATCGAATGACCCGACGGACCGGCACCGGCTGTGCCGGCCGGCCCGCCGGATCATTCGATCGGCCGCTGCAATGGCTACTCCGCGCTGGCCACCAGCTTGAAGCGCGGCTTGGCTTCCATCAGGCTGCGATAGGCGGCGAGATAGTCGAGCGCCATGCGGCGCGCGGTGAAGCGGGTCTCGAACTGCTTGCGGATCGCGTCGCGGTTGAGCGTCGAAAGCCGGCCGACCGAGGAGATTGCGCTGATCTCGTCCTCGACGATGAAGCCGGTCAGACCGTCCTCGATGATCTCGGGCACCGAGCCGCGGTTATAGGCGATGACGGGCGTGCCGCAGGCCATCGCTTCGATCATCACGAGGCCGAACGGCTCCGGCCAGTCGATTGGAACCAGCAGCCCGATCGCGCCGCTGAGAAAATCCGGCTTCTCGCGGTCGCTGATCTCGCCGATGAACTCGATCAGCGGATTGTTGGTGATCAGCGGCTTGATCAACTCGTCGTAATATTCCTGGTCGGCGCGATCGACCTTGGCGGCGATCTTCAGCGGAATGCCGCAGCGGGTCGCGATCTTGATCGCGCGATCGACGCCTTTCTCCGGCGCGATGCGCCCGAGCACGGCGAGATAGGTTTGCTTGGCCGGTTGCGGCGTCAGCAAATTCTCCGGCAGGCCGTGATGGATGGTGCGCACCCATTGCGCCTGTGGCACCGGCCGCCGCTGGGCGTTGGAGATCGAGATCACCGGGATCTTGGAGAAGGTGTTGAAGACCGGCTGGTGCTCAGGCAGGTCGAGCCGTCCGTGCAGCGTGGTCACGAACGGCGTCGGCTGCCGCGAGAACGCCGACCACGGATAGTAGTCGAGATGGAAATGCAGGAAGTCGAACTCGTCGTCGTCGGCTTTCTGCCGGACGCGTTCCAGCATCACCATGTGCAGCGCATTGGGATCGCGGACGGAGCCGTCGAGGCGCAGTGCCTTCGGCCAGGTCGCATCGAGCTTCGCGGAGGTCTGTGAATCGCCACTGGCGAACAACGTCACGTCATGTCCAAGTGTTACAAGTTCTTCGGTCAGCCAGTGCACGACCCGTTCGGTGCCGCCGTAGAGCTTGGGGGGAACAGCCTCCGTCAGCGGGGCAACCTGCGCGATGCGCATTTCTCCGTCTCCTGTTTGTGATGTGGAAGAATGAACTAGACCCTCAGCCCTCTGTTGGCACCGACATGCCAAAGACGGGAACGTTCTCGCACGTGCGAGGTTCCTTAGATGTGGGAGTTCTGCCGCTTCTTTCTTCCATCACACTGTGGTCTTGCTGATGCCATCACGCTCCAACAGGTTTTTGCCGACGCCAGCGTTGCAAAATTGTTGCGCAGTGATGGCTGCATCAAGGAATCCCGCCGCCGCCCTTCACGTCATCGTGCACGAGAGCTTCGACTGAAATTTTCTCGTTCACCTTCAACAGCTTTTGCAGGACGTCATGGACCATCTGTCAGGATACGCGCATCGCCCGTTCCCCTTTGTGCTGCGCTATCTGCGCCGGCGTCTGCCGTCGCATGTTGTAATCTTGTCGGCCGTTGCCGCGGCTGTTGCCTGCTCGGTAGGCACGCAGTACGGCGTGAAGAATCTGGTCGACGCGTTGTCGGCAGGGCCGTCGGCTGCGAATGGCGTATGGCTGGCATTCGCTTTGCTCATGTCGCTGATCGCCGCCGACAACTTCATGTGGCGGATCGCGAGCTGGACCGCGAGCTACACCTTTGTCAGCGTCTCCGGCGACCTTCGCCGCGACATGTTCCGCCATCTCACCGGCCACGCGCCAAGCTATTTCACCGACCGGTTGCCGGGCATGCTCACCAGCCGGATCACGGCAACGTCGAACGCGGTGTACACCGTCGAGAACATGTTCGTGTGGAACGTGTTGCCGCCTTGCATCGCGACCTTCGCGGCGATCACCCTGGTTGGAACCGTCAGCGTGACCATGTCAGCGGTGCTGATCCTGATCGCGGGAACCATGGTGGTGGCCATGTTCCGCATGGCCGCCGCCGGCAGGCCGCTGCATGACGATTTCGCCAACCGCGCTGCGGCCGTGGATGGCGAAATGGTCGACGTCATCAACAACCTGCCGCTGGTGCGCGCGTTCTGTGGCCTCGGCTACGAGCACGACCGCTTCGACGCAACGGTCAATCGGGAACTCGTCGCGCGCGGCCGTTCCCTGCGCTATCTCGAAAAGCTCCGCCTCGTTCACGCCGGCGTGACCGTCATCCTGACGATCGCGATGCTGGCCTGGGCGCTCTCGCTCTGGCAGCAGGGCCAGGCCACTACCGGCGACGTGGTGCTGGTCTGCACGCTCGGCATCTCGATCCTGAGCGCGACCCGCGATCTCGCCGTAGCGCTGGTCGACGTCACCCAGCACGTCGCACGGCTGACGGAGGCGCTGGCAACGCTGTTGCAGCCGCACGAGCTGAAGGATCATCCGGAAGCCGAGGTGCTGGTGAAGAGCGGCGCGGCGATCGCCTTCAACAACGTCTCGTTCCGCTATCCCGGCGGCTTGCAGGTGTTCGAGCGTTTCAGCCTGCGCATCCAGCCCGGACAGCGGGTCGGTCTGGTCGGGCAGTCCGGTGGCGGCAAGTCAACACTGTTTACCCTTCTGCAGCGCTTCTACGACGTCGAGCAGGGCAACATCACGGTCGACGGCCAGGACATCTCGCGCGTCACCCAGCTGAGCCTGCGCGCGGCGATCTCGGTCGTGCCGCAGGACATCTCGCTGTTCCACCGGTCGATCCTGGAGAACATTCGCTACGGCCGGCCGGACGCCACCGACGACGAGGTGCGGCGGGCGGCGATCGCGGCGCGCTGCGACTTCATCGAGAGCTTGCCGGAGGGCATGAACACCATCGTCGGCGACCGCGGCGTCAAGGTCTCCGGCGGCCAGCGCCAGCGGATCGCGATCGCGCGCGCCTTCCTGAAGGACGCGCCGATCCTGTTGCTCGATGAGGCCACCGCGGCGCTCGATGCGGACTCCGAGGAGGCGATCCGCGAGGCGTTGTCGCGGCTGATGCGCGGGCGTACGGTGGTGGCGATCGCGCACCGCCTCGCGACGCTGCGCAGCTTCGACCGCGTGCTCGTGCTGCAGGGCGGCCGGATCGTCGAGGACGGTCCGCCCGATATCCTCGTGAAGGGAAGGGGTCCCTACCGCGACCTGGTCGCGCGCGAGATGGGCCGCCTCTCCACCAGCGCGGCCTGACCCCGCGTCATCAAGCGTGGTCTTGCGTTCCGGTGGGTGGGTTCGTTCGAGCCAAGCTTCGAGCTAGCAAAGTCGCCAGAGGTTCAGATGGCAGCTGACGTCGTTACGCAGATCATCACTGCTCGCATCACTGAGCACGTCGCCGAATCGCCGTTCTACATTCCGATGACCGGGCCCGCAGCGCGGCCGCGGCGCTCGCTCAAGCATGACGACACTTTCATCGTGCTCGACAGCCATGGCGATATCGGCGCCTCGGCCGGCGGGCCCGATGGCCTGTTCAACGCCGATACGCGCTACCTCGCGCGGCTGGAAGTGGTGCTAGAGGACGTGCAGCCGCTCCTGCTCGGCTCCAACATGCGCGACGACAATTCGGCGCTGACGGTCGATCTCACCAATTCCGACGTCTATCGCGACGGCCGCCTGACCCTGCAGAAGGATACGCTGCACATCGTGCGCTCGATCTTCCTGTGGCGCGGCACCGCCTATCAGCGCATCGGCCTCCAGAACCACGGCGATCTTGCCGCAAGCTTCGATCTCACGCTGCTGTTCGACAATGATTTCGCCGATCTGTTCGAGGTGCGCGGCGAGCGCCGGCCGCGGCGTGGCATCGGCTCTAGCAAGCTGTTGGGGCCGGCCGACGTCGTGCTGGAATATTGCGGCCTCGACGAGCAATCGCGGATCACCGCGCTGCATTTCGATCCGCGGCCGACCCGGTTGTCGGTCAACGCAGCCACCTATCATTTCGATCTCGAGCCGGGGCAGGTGACGTCGCTGTTCGTCGCGGTTTCCTGCAACAAGCCGATCATGCACAAGCCAGTGCCGTTCTTCCGCGGCCTCCTGGCGCATCGCCGCGAGATGCGGAATTCGTCGGCCGACGCGGCCAGCATCGAGACCTCGAACAACATCTTCAACGAGGTGCTGTGCCAGGCGATGGCCGACCTCAACATGCTGATGACGGAGACGCCGCAGGGCCGTTATCCCTATGCCGGCATTCCCTGGTATTCGACGACGTTCGGCCGCGACGGGCTGATCACCGCCTTGCAGATGCTGTGGGTCGATCCGCGGATCGCCAAGGGCGTGCTGAAGCGGCTCGCGCTGTTCCAGGCCAAGGTGGTCGATCCGCTGTCCGATGCCGCACCGGGCAAGATCCTGCACGAGATGCGCGGCGGCGAGATGGCCGCGCTGCGCGAGGTGCCGTTCGCGCATTACTACGGTAGCGTCGATTCGACCCCGCTGTTCGTGCTGCTCGCCGGGCTCTATCTGGAGCGCACCGGCGATTTGGAGACGTTGCGCGAACTGTGGCCGGCGGTCGAGGCCGGCTTGCAATGGATCGACGGCCCGGGCGATCCCGACCGCGACGGATTCATCGAGTATCAGCGCGCCACCGAAGAGGGGCTGCGGAACCAGGGCTGGAAGGACTCCTTCGACGCCATCTTCCACGCCGACGGCGCGCTTGCCGAGGGCAATATCGCGCTGGCGGAGGTGCAAGGCTATGTGTTCGCCGGCAAGCAGTTTGCCGCGCGTGCGGCGCGTAAGCTCGGCTTCGCGGACAGGGCGTTGAGGCTCGACGCCGAGGCCGAGCGGCTGCGGGAGCGGTTCGAGGCGGCGTTCTGGTGCGAGGAGCTCGGCACCTATGCGCTCGCGCTCGACGGCGCCAAGCGGCCGTGCAAGGTGCGCACGTCGAATGCCGGACAGACCTTGTTTTCCGGCATGGTGCGGGAGGATCGCGCGCGCCGGGTCGCCGCCGACCTGATGAGCCAGAAATTCTTCTCGGGCTGGGGCATCCGCACCGTCGCCGTGGGCGAAGCGCGCTACAACCCGATGTCCTATCACGACGGCTCGATCTGGCCGCATGACAATGCGCTGATCGCACTCGGATTTGCCCGCTACGGCCTGAAGCATTCGGTCGCGCATCTGTTCAAGGGCCTGTTCGACGCCGCGAGTTATATGGAGCTGCGGCGGCTGCCCGAACTGTTCTGCGGCTTCCGCCGCGAGCGGCGGCGCGGCCCCGTGCTCTATCCGGTGGCCTGCGCACCGCAGGCCTGGGCGAGCGCGACGCCGTTCACGCTTCTGGAGGCCGCACTCGGGCTGGAGTTCGACACCACGCGCGGCGAGATACGCTTGCGCGATCCGCGGCTGCCTGAATTTCTCAACGACGTGGTGCTGCGCGACCTCAGGCTCGGCGCGTCCAGCGTCGATTTGCGGCTGCGGCGCCACGACGGCGAGGTGTCACTCGAAGTGTTGCGCACGCGTGGCCAGATCCAGGTGTCGATCGTGCTGACGCATTGAGCGTCGTCGCACGGCACACGCGCGCGAAATCGTGGGGAGAGGTATATGCGTCCGAGGATCATGGTGATGCTGGTTGGAGCGGCGCTGCTGACATGCGCGGGTGTCCGCGCCGCCGACGACGAAGCCCAGGCGCCGCCGGCAACTCCTGCGCCGCCAGCAGCCGCTGCACCGAAGGAGCAGGCCAAAGAACCCTCCAAGGAGCCGTCGCCGCCGCCTTCGGTGACCGTGATCGGCGCGCGCGATGCGCACGGCATTCTGGGGCGCGACGTGCGCAGTTCCGCCAATGAGGACATGGGCCGCATCGTCGACGTCATCGTCGATCGCGACGGCAAGGTTCGCGCGGCGGTGATTGATTTCGGCGGCTTTCTCGGCGTCGGCAGCCGGAAGATCGTGGTCGATTGGAACGCACTGCGTTTCGCCGGCGTTTCCAGCAAGAGCGACAGCATCACGCTGGACCTCAACAAGCAGCAGGTGAGCGCTGCGCCCGAATACAAGGAAGATACGCCGCTGATCGTGCTTGGCGCGGCCGGCAATCTTCATCCATGGGACTACGAACATTAGGGGGCTAAAGCTGGTTGCGCGTCCGAACTCTTCCGTCGAGACGGTTGGCGACGGTCGTGGCGAGCGATCAGCCGGCGGCACCAAAATTGTGCCGCTTGTTCCCGGTCAGCCCAGTCCCGGGGAACCGCGTATGCCGTCGCGCGAAAGCCAGCGCGGGCTCGACTGGTTCATCTTCTTCCTGGCCGACGTGCAAACCGGCTTCGGCCCGTTCATCGCGGTCTATCTGACGACGCAGAAATGGACCCAGGTCGAGATCGGCTTCGTGCTCTCGATCGGCGGCATCATCGGCCTGCTGGGCCAGGTGCCCGGCGGCGCGATCGTCGATGCGGCGCGCTCGGAACGGGTCGTTGCGGGCTGGGCGGTTGCCGCCATCGGCGCCGCCGCGCTGGCCTACGCGCTCTGGCCGATCTTTCCGGTGGTGACGCTTGCCGCGACACTGCACGCGCTCGCAAGCTGCGTGCTGGGTCCGGCGATCGCCGCGATCAGCCTCGGCCTGGTCGGGCCGCTGGCGATCGGCGAGCGGCTCGGCCGCAATGCCCGCTTTGCCTCGCTCGGCAGCGGCTCGGCCGCGGCGCTGATGGGCGCCTGCGGCTATTTCCTGTCGAGCCGATCGGTGTTTCTCGTGACCTTCATCCTTGCGATCCCGACGTTGCTGTCGCTGGCGCGGATCCGCGAGCGCGAGATCGACATCGCGCAGGCCCACGGTGAGGTGAAGCGCGAGGTTCCCGACAAACGAGCGACCAGTATCGTCGGTCTGGTGCGACGGCGGTCGCTCTTGATCTTTGCCGGCGCGATGATGCTGTTCCAGCTCGCCAATGCTGCGATGCTGCCGCTGATGGCGGGCGTCGTCACGACACGGTCGAGCCAGTGGGCGCCGGTCCTGATCGCCGCCTGCATCATCGTGCCGCAGGCAATCGTCGCGCTGTGCTCGCCGTCGGTCGGCCGCAAGGCCCAGGCTTGGGGGCGGCGGCCGCTGCTGCTGCTTGCATTCGCCTCGCTCGCGATCCGCGGCCTGTTGTTCGCAACGGTGCGGGATCCCTATCTGCTGGTCATGGTGCAGGTCTTCGACGGCATCACCGCGGCAATCTTCAGCGTCATGGTGCCGCTGATCGTGGCCGACGTCGCGTTCGGCAGCGGCCATTTCAACCTGGCGCAGGGCATTGTCGGAACCGCGGTCGGCATCGGCGCGTCGCTCAGCACGGTGCTTGCCGGCTATGTCAGCGACAAACTCGGCAGCAGCACCGCCTTCATGGGCCTGGCCGGCGTCGCCGCGCTGGGGCTGTTCGTGATCTGGCTGGTGATGCCGGAGACGCGGCGGACGGCATGACGCAGGCAGGTTTGGCGCGCCCCGGCACCCTTCCTCGTGCATGCGCCGTCATATATGAGTGATTTGCTGGCGGAACGAGCCGATAGTCCGGTGGATTAATCAATCCAAAATCGTGATCTGGTAGGGATCGACGCAGCGCGGGCAGGCATTTCGACCGAGGAATCGCATGGTAAATCGAACGACGACGGCGCAAATCACCCGAGCGATGCGGCATTGGGGACCTCCCGCCTTTGTGACGTTCGCCGCGATGGTCACATTTGCGTCACTGACCGGCGGCGTCGCTGCAAAGCAGCAGCGCCCTGCGGCAACGGTCGAGGCGACCGCGCCGCGCGCCGCGGGCGAGCCGATCATGGCGATCGTGTCGATCAAGGCCCAGAAGGTGACCTTCTACGACGCCGACGGCTGGATCTACCGCGCGCCGGTGTCGAGCGGCGTCAAGGGACGCGAGACGCCGGCCGGCGTCTTTGCGCTGATCGAGAAGGACAAGGACCATCACTCGACGCTTTATGACGATGCCTGGATGCCGAACATGCAGCGCATCACCTGGAACGGCGTCGCGCTGCATGGCGGCCCGCTGCCCGGCTATGCGGCCTCTCACGGCTGCGTGCGGATGCCCTACGACTTCGCCGAGAAGTTGTTCGACAGGACGCGAATCGGGATGCGGGTGATCATCGCGCCGAACGACCCGGCGCCGGAGAATTTCACCCATCCGGCACTGTTCGTGCCGAACGCCCAGGCCATCGCGGCTGCTCCGGCGCGTGCCGAGACGCTCGCCCGCGAAGCCGCGGATGCCGCCAAGCTGGCCGACGAGGCCAAGAAGGCTTCTGCGGCCGCGACCAAGGAAGCTGCACTGTTCACGCCGGCATCATTGCGCAAGCTGGAAAAGGCCAAGACCCGTGCCGACGCCGAGCTTGCGTTCGCCGACAAGACGCTCGCCAATGCCAAGACCGACCAGGCCAAGGCGCGCGCCGAGGATTTGAAGCAGAAGGCCGCCGCCAGGGCCGCGGAAGCGACGACGCAGTTCGAGGCGGCCCAGGGCGACGCCAAGCCGAAGCTCGACGCAGCGGCCGCGGCGAAGGACGCGGCCAAGGCGGCCGAGACCAAGAAGGCCGACACCCAGAAGGCGGCGACCGAAGCGAAGCTCGCGCTCGAGCCGGTCTCTGTCTACATCAGCCGCGCGACGCAGAAGCTTTACGTCCGGCGCAACACCCATAAGCCGTGGGCGGATGGCGGCGAGGTGTTCGATTCAAGCATCGAGGTTCCCGTCACCATTCGCGATCCGGACCAGCCGATCGGCACGCATATCTTCACGGCGATGGCGCGCAACGACACCGGCCTGCGCTGGACCGAGGTGACGATCGACGACGGTGACAACGCCAAGAACGCGCTCGACCGCGTCACCATCCCGCAAGATGTGCTGGATCGCATCGCGCCGACCGCCGTGCCGCGCTCGTCGATCATCATCTCGGACGAGCCGCTGAGCGCCGAGACCAACTACCGCACCGAGTTCGTTGCTGTGCTGAGCAACCAGCCCCAGGGTGGTTTCATCACACGCAAGCCGACCAGGCCGATGGAAACCGACGACATGGTTGCGAGCGGGGACGGGGACGGTTTCGGTTTCTTCTCTCAGCGCAGCTGGAATCCCCAGTCCGGCACCCAGTACGGCTATCCCCAATACGGCAATCCTCAGGCCCCGACCCAGTACGGTTCCCCGTATGGCAATCCTCAATCCGCCAATCCGCGCCGGCGCGGCGGCCTGTATTACTGGCAATCGCAACAGGACTGGTAGTAGGGCGCTGCCGAAGGATCAGACAGCACGCTGAGCGTCGGACGGCGGCGTGACACCGCCGTCCAATCGCGTTGGCGCCGTTACGGACGAGCTTCCAGGATCAGGTTGAACGGCGTTTCCGCCGCGCGGCGGAAGCGCGAGAAGCCAC
>NZ_JACMYP010000091.1 GCF_020889705.1 Bradyrhizobium altum
CATCACTTTCTTCCGCGCGGAAACAGGATGGGTTTCGCTGCGCTCTACCCATCCTACAGGCAATAACGAGCAAGCTGCCTAAGCAACCTATTCCAGCGTGAACCCGACCCGCAGCGCCACCTGGTAGTGGCGGACCTTGCCGTCTTCGATATGGCCCCGGGTCTGCACCACCTCGAACCATTTCATTTCCCGGACCGTCTTCGACGCGCGGCTGACGGCGTTCTCGATCGCCGCCTCGATGCTCTTGTCCGATGATCCGACCAGTTCGAGGATCTTGTAGACGTGGTCCTTGTCGTGCGTGGTGGGCATGTCGACCTCCTTGGGTGGATGCGCGATCCGGACAATTTGCACTCCGATCCGGACAGTCCGTCGTCCGATGCGGGCTGCCGTCAAACGACAAATGCTGCGCGGCAACACACCGGACGAATTGAATCAACGCGTCGCGGCGCCTTTTGGTGCCAGCATGCATTTCGTGCCAGGGAGGCACGTGCCCTTGTCCGCTCCGTCACCTATGGTAGCATGGTTTGACCTCGTATTCGGGAGCGATCGATGTCCACAGCGTCCAGCTCACCCGCCACACCTCCTCACAGCCTCGGATCCGGGCTTGCCAACCTTCGCGCGAAGTGGGGCTGGATCGTCGCCCTTGGCGTGATCTACCTGATCGCAGGCGTGCTCGCCTTCGGCAGCGTGTTCTTTGCCACCGTCGTCAGCGTGCTGTTCGTCGGCGCGATGATGATCGTCGCCGGCGTTGCCGAGATCATCAACGCGTTCCAGTTCAAGACCTGGGGCAAGTTCCTGTTCTGGCTGCTGCTCGGCGCGCTCTATGTCGTCGCCGGCTTCATCACCTTCGAGAACCCCCTGCTCGCCGCAGCGACGCTGACGCTTTTCCTCGGCATCGCCCTCGTGGTCTCCGGCATCGTCCGCATCTTCCTGGCGTTCGGCATGAATTCGGCCGCGCCGTGGGGAATGGTCGCGATCTCCGGGCTGATCACGCTGGTGCTCGGGGCCATGATCCTGGCGCACTGGCCGGTGTCGAGCCTCTACGTGCTCGGCATCTTCCTCAGCGTCGACCTGATCTGCGCCGGCGTCAGCTGGATCAGCATGGGCATGGCGCTGAAGCAGAGAGCGTGAGGCGCCTGCTTCGCTTCGGCTCAGCGTGAAGCCGCAGGCGGGTTAGCCGTAGGCGTAACCCGCCGTCTCTCCGCGCGTCAAAACCGTGGCAAGTTACGCTTCCGCCAACCCGCCGTACGAAGCCGCCTCAGGGCTGCGCGAGGTGCCAGGCGCCGTTGAGAAAACCGTCGCCGGTGATGTCGCCGGCCTTCTGGTCCTTGGCGAAGGTGTAGAGCGGCTTGCCCTTGTAGGCCCACTGCTTCGAGCCGTCGTCACGCGAGATGATGGTGTAGCCGCCCTCCGCCCTGTCGCTGGCTTCCGCCTTCAGCACCGGCCAGTTCGCCGCACAGGGGCCGTTGCAGGCCGACTTGCCTTCGGTGTCCTTGTCGAAAGTGTAGAGCGTCATCCCCTTGGTGTCGGTCAGGACAGAGCCCTTCGCGGTCGTGCCGGTCTTGGTCGGCGGCGCGGCAAGAGCGGCGGATGCGAGCGCAAACGACATGGCGGTGGCGAGCGCGAGCGAGATCGATGGCTTCATGATGTCTCCCTTTCGAATGCAAATGGCTTGCATGCGTTAGGACGCGCCAAGCCGCCCTCTATTCCGCTGATAGCGCGGAAAGAATTTCGGGACGGCGATCGATGCGAGGGGAATAAAGCCGGAGGCGCGTGCCGATACCGGCAGCTACCGCCTGATCTCCTCCGCCGCGCGCACCAGCGGGCGGTCGGAGAGCTGGATCGGGCCGGAGAACGGCGTGCTCATTTCGAGGATCAGATAGATCGCGGCCGAGACCAGCGCCGCCGCGGCGATATAGGTCGAGATCACGACCGCGTTGCGCGGCGCCCGAAAGCCCAGCGTCGCGAACATCAGCGTCAGCCACCCGACCAGGATGCAGATCAGTGGTGACGGAAACGAACCGTCGGACTGCTCGACAAAGGTCCAGCGCTGCTGCACCGCCTGCCGGTAGACCGACCGGGCGTCGTTCCACAGCGCGACCTTCTGCTCGTCATCGAACCGCAGCACGCGGAGACTGGTGCCGACCTCGTCGAGCAGATGTTCGGACACCTCGTTCGCCCGCGAGATCGGGACATCCTTGAGCACCTGCTCGACATAGGCGAGCAGCCGCTTGCGCGGCTCATCGGCGCTGGGGCCGAGCGGTCGCAGGCTGCGGTCGAGCAGGATGATGTCGGTGGCGAACACATGCAAATTGCGGTCAACAGCCACATAGGTGTTGGCGGAATTGTTCATCATCAGGCCGAGCAGCAGCGACGGCATGGTGAAGAACAGCGTCGCGACCAGCCGCACCGAGGTATTGGTCTCGTCGCTGCGGTGATGGTCGGCGAACCGGACATGGATTGCCATGGTCGCCAGCGCAGCGCCGCTCAGCAGGATGAAAATCAGGACGGCGACGACGAATGCAACCACGTCTTGCGAAGACCTGCGAGAGAATCAGGTGCGCAGGATAGCAAGGGACGCGCGGCGGCGCATGTCCGGTTGACTAGCCTTCCCCACGCGCTATCCAGTCCGGAGCGGCTTTTGGCGCGCGCTGGGAGGCGCGCAAGGGCGCCCTGGGAGAGAAACAGTGCATATTGTCGACGACCGCGAGGTCAACCGCGTCCTGACCTTTCCGATCCTGATCGAAGCGATCGAGGCCGCGCACCGGCGGCCGAAGATCGCCGTCAAGGACGGCTATCTCGGCGACGACAGGGGCCAGCAGCTGGTGACGCGCAGCGCGGTCGATGCCGGCCGCTTCATGATGACCAAGCTGTACACCAGCTTCCCGGGCAATCTTGCGCACGGCAAGCTGCCGGCGGTGCAGGCGGTCTGCGTGCTGTTCGACGGCAATGACGGGCGGCCGCTCGCGGTGATGGACGCCGCCGAGATCACCCATTGGAAGACCGCGGCGGACTCCGCGCTCGGCGCGAAACATCTGGCGCGGCCGGACGCCGCGACGCTGCTGGTGGTCGGCGCCGGCGAGATGGCGCGCTGGCTGGTGCGCGGCCACCGCACGGTGCGGCCGCAGCTGAAGCGGGTGCGGATCTGGAACCGGACGGTCGAGCGCGCGCAGGAGCTCGCCACGCTGCTGGAAAGCGACGGCATCGCCGCCGATGTTGTCACCGATCTCGATGCCGCGACGCGCGAGGCCGACATCATCACCACCTGCACCCGCTCGCGCGAGCCGCTGGTCAAGGGCGCGAACCTGAAGCCCGGCGCCCATCTCGATCTGGTCGGCGGCTTCACCCCCGACACCCGCGAGGCCGACGACGAGGCGGCGCGGCGCGCGCGCATCTTTGTCGACCGAAGGGAATCCGCCTTCGACGGCGTCGGCGACATCCTGCAACCGATCGCGAGCGGCGCGATCAAGGAGAGCGACGTGCTCGGCGATCACTATGATCTCGCGACCGGTAAGGTCGCCGGCCGGCGGTCAGCCGACGACATCACCTTGTTCAAGAACGCCGGCGGCGGGCATCTCGATCTGATGACCTGCGAGGCGGTGCTTGCGCAGTTGGGGAAGAAGTTAGGGTGACGGCGAAAACGTAGGGCGGGTTAGGCGAAGCCGTAACCCGCCGCGCCGCAGCGCATGGAAAGACGGCGGATTACGCCTTCGGCTAATCCGCCCTACACAATCACTCCGCGGCCTGCTGCGCCGGTGCGTCCAGCGCCGCCGACACTTTCGGCGGCGACATCGGCAGGCTGTAGAAGCGCTTGCCCAGCGCGTTGTGCACCGCGTTGGCGACCGCGGCCATGACCGGCACCAGCGGCACTTCGCCGACGCCCTTGACGCCCTGCGGATGCTTCGGGTTCGGCACCTCGACCAGCGCGCAGTCGAGCATCGGCAGGTCGGAGCAAACAGGCATCCGATAATCGAGAAAGCCCGGATTATCGACCTTGCCGTCCTTGTTGTAGATGTACTCCTCGTTCAGCGCCCAGCCGATGCCCTGCGCGACGCCGCCCTGCAGCTGGCCCTCGACATAGCTCGGATGTACGGCGCGGCCGACATCCTGCACGGCGGTGTAGCGGATCACGCGCACGATCCCGAGATCGACATCGACCTCGACGTCGCAGATATGCGTGCCGAAGCCGCCCTCGGCGCCTTGGGTGTTGAGCTGCACGCTGGCGCCGATCGGGCCGCCCTGCAAGGGCGCCTTTTCGGCAAGGTCCGCGAGCGTCAAGGGCTCGAACTGGCCGGCATTCGGGCTCACCGGATGCGCGGCGCCGTTCTCCCATTTCACCGCTTCAGGGTCGATCTCCCAGATCTTCGCGGCGCGCTCGCGCAGGGTCGCGATCACCTTGTCGGCCGCCTGCGTCACCACCATCGAGGAGGCGAACAGCACGCGGCTGCCGCCGGTGAGGTTGGAGAAGCCGACCGTCTGGGTGTCCCCGATGATGACGGAGACGCGCTTGTAGTCGATGCCGAGCAGCTCGGCGCAGATATTGGCGATGCCGGCGCGCGAGCCGCCGATATCGGGGTGGCCCGTGGTGACAACGACGTTGCCGTCCTCGGTGATGTTGACCTGCGCGGAGGATTCACCGCCGGCATTGAACCAGAAGCCGGAGGCGACACCCCTGCCCTGATATTTGCCGAGCGGCGCGGCGTAATGCGGATGGTTCTTCGCGGCCTCCAGCGTTTCGATATAGCCGATGCGCGGAAACACCGGGCCATGCGCGGCCTTGGTGCCTTCCTTGGCAGCGTTCTTCAGCCGCAGCGCCAGCGGATCCATCTTCAACGCTTCGGCCAATTCGTCGAGCACGCATTCCACCGCATAGGCGCCGATCGGCGCGCCGGGCGCGCGATAGGCCGCGACCTTGGAGCGGTTGGAGCAGACGTCAAAACCTTCCGACAGCACATGCGGAATGTCGTAGGGCGCGAAGCTGCATCCGACCGCACCGCGGATCGGCGAGCCCGGAAAGGCGCCGGCCTGCAGATAGAAGCTGCCATGGGCGGCGACGATGGTGCCGTCCTTCTTCGCGCCGATCTTCACCGTGCTCTTCGAGCCCGAGGTCGGCCCGGTGGCGCGCATCACCTCCTCGCGGGTCATCACCATCTTGACCGGGCGGCCGGATTTTTTGGCGAGCAAGGTCGCGAGCGGCTCGAGATAGACGATGGTCTTGCCGCCGAACCCGCCGCCGATTTCGGCGGGAATCGCGCGGATGTCGCTCTGCGGGATGCCGGTCAGCATCGAGCTCATCGCACGCACCATGAACTGGCCCTGGCTCGACGACCAGATCGTGGTCTTGCCGTCGGCCGCGACCGAGATCAGGCAGGCATGCGGCTCGATATAGCCCTGGTGCACCGGACGCGTGGTGAAGGAGCGCTCAATGACGATGTCGGCGTCCTTGAAGCCTTGCGCGATGTCGCCCTTCCTGGATTCGATGCGGCCCATGATGTTCGACGGCTTGCCGTCGAATCTGTTGAACTCGTGCAGGATCGGCGCGTCGGGCTTGAGCGCGTCGTCGATCTCGATCGCCCAGGGCAGCACTTCGTAGTCGACCTCGATCAGCTTGCAGGCTTCCGCCGCGATCGCCTCGGTGGTCGCGGCGACGGCGGCGACGGGATGGCCGGGGAACAGCGCCTTGTCGCGCGCCATCACGTTGCGGCACATCCAGCGCATGTCCTGGATGCCGAGCATCACCGCGCCCTTCTCGATCGTGAAGTCGACGATGTCGCGCGAGGTGACCACCGCCTTGACGCCGGGCAGCCGCTCGGCCTTGGCGGTGTTGATCGACTTGATGCGGGCGTGCGGATGCGGGCTGCGCAACACCTTGCCCCAGATCATGCCGGGCATGGTGGTGTCGGCGGCAAACGCCGCGCGGCCGGTCACCTTGTCGACGCCATCGGGCCTGATGGTGCGCTGGCCGATCCATTTGTTGTTGACGACGTTCATGGCCGCATCTCCCGCATTTCAGCCGCGGTCTCCATCACCGCGCGGACGATCTTGTCGTAACCGGTGCACCGGCAGAGATTGCCGGCGAGCCAGAAGCGGACTTCCTCTTCGGTCGGATTTGAGTTCTTGGCGAGCAGCGCCTCGGAGGCCACCAGCATGCCCGAGGTGCAGATGCCGCACTGGAGCGCGGCATGCTCGAGGAACTTCTGCTGCAAGGGATGCAGCTTGTCGCCCTTGGCCATGCCCTCGATGGTCCGGATCTCGTGGCCCTCGGCCTCGGCCGCGAGCATCAGGCAGGAGCAGATCAGCCGACCATCGAGCGTGATCGAGCAGGCGCCGCAATCGCCGGACGCGCAGCCCTCCTTGGAGCCGGTGAGCCCCAATTGTCCGCGCAAGGCGTCGAGCATGGTCTCATACGGCTCGCACAGGAATTCGACCGGCTCGCCGTTGACGAAGGTGGTGACGTGCAGTTTCGGCATGGTGCTAGTGTCCTCCGGCGCGCTGGGCGGCGATCGCGGCGGTGCGCTTGAGCAGCACGCCGGCGGTCTTTGTCCTGTAGGCAATGGTGCCGCGCTTGTCGTCGATCGGACGGCAGGCGGCGCGGCACGCGGCGGCAGCCGCCTCCAATGCGGCGTCCTCGAGCTTCGAGCCGATCAGCGCCTTTGCCGCCGGTTCAACCAGCAGCGCGGTCGGCGCCACCGCGCCGAGGCCTACGCGAGCCGCGGTGCAGACGCCGTCCTGCAAGGTCAGGCTGACGCCGATGCCGACCACCGCGATGTCCATCTCGGTGCGCGGGATCATCCGCAAGTAGGCATCGCCCGAGCCTTTGGGCCGCGGCGGCAAGGTGAAGCTGACGAGGATTTCGCCCGGCTTGAGGTTGATCCGTCCCGGTCCGGCCGGCACATCCTCGACCTTGAGCTCGCGGCGGCCGTTCGGGCCCTGCACGGTGACGACGGCACCCGCCGCGATCATCGCCGGCACGCTGTCGCCGGCCGGCGAGCCGTTGCAGAGATTGCCGCCGGCTGAGGCCCGGCCCTGCACCTGCTTGGAGCCGATCAGGTTCACCGCCTCGAGCACGCCGGGCCAAACCTTGCCGAAGCGTGCGTGGTCGGCGAGCTCCATGCCGGAGACGGCAGCGCCGACGCGGAAACCGCCATCGGCGGTTTCGATGATCTCGGTCATCTCGCCGATCTTCTTGATGTCGACGATCAATCCCGGCCGCACCAGGCCGGAGCGCATTTGCACCAATAAGTCGGTGCCCCCTGCCATAATGCGGGCGGCACTCCCGGCGGCAGCAAATGCGCCAATCGCTTCATCAAGCGTGCGCGGTGCTACGTATCGGATATCAGTCATGACGGTTCTTCTGGTCTCCCTCGGCTGCTTGTTCCCTCAGGGATGTGCGGGATATGGCCTTATCGCCGGCCGGCAGACCGCAAGCCTACACGGCGGACCGGGGTCCGAACAGCCTGCAAGGTGCGGCAGGAAGCGCAGGCTCCTATGCAGGATGCGCGCTTGCGCGGTGCCGGCGGTGGCGCGCGACGGCCGTGGTCATGCACACGCGATCACGCGATAGTGTTGCGCGCAGCACAAATCCCTCATCCGCCCGGGGCATCATCAGGGCATGCAGTGTCGCTCATCTGTCCGCGGCCAAGGCTCGCCGTGGGTCTGGCCGAGTGTCATCGTCCTCGCCGCCATGCTGATGGTTTGGGCAGCACCGCGACGCTCCGGCGCCGCACCTGCGAGCAGCGATGTTTGCGAAAGGTGCATCCGCATCCGCGTCGGCGTTCCCACCATCGTGCGCGGACCGGCGGCCGACATCGCCGACAACAGGTTCAACGAGATCGCGCTGCCGAACGGCCGCTTTCGCGGCTTCGATGCCCATGGCGAGACACGCGCGATCGACGGCGCGCGACCATCGGACATGGCCGGAGCCGCCCGCGTGGTGCTGCGGCCGGGCCCTGCTGATAGCGTCGATTCCTGCGGACAGTGGCTGAACCATGCCGAGCGCAGCGGCGCGATGGTGCTCGGTTTCGTCCATGACGAAACCGCGTGCAACTATCCGGCGGGCCAGACCCACAAGTCGATGGCGCTTTCGACTTCGTCCGACGATGGCCTGAGCTGGAAAGGCCTCGGACAGATCATCACCGGCACCGACCATCCGACACCAGGCAAGAACACCGGCGAAGGCGACTGCACCGCCGTCGACGGGCGCGACGGCTTCTTCTACGCCTACTGCTTCCGTCCGCGCGACGGCGGCCTGATCGTGGCGCGCGCGCCACTCGCCAATCCAGCGCCCGGGCAATGGAAGAAATTCTTTGAAGGCCGATGGGACGAACCCGGGCTCGGCGGCCAGGCCACGCGGCTGATAACAGGCTCAGGCGTCAGCGTCGCGCGCTGGACGACGACCGGCGAGTTGGCGCTGACCGGCTGGGTCCCCGGCGGCCTCGGCCTGTTCCTGACCCGCGATCACGTCACGTTCAAGGCGATGCCGGAGCCGCTACTCGTGCTCGATCCCGGCGTCTGGCAGCGCCCGGCGCCGTCCGAGCTCATCACCTACCCCGTGCTGCTCGACGCCTCCACCGGCGCCAACCAGCTCTCGAACACATGGATGCTGGTGCACGCCTACTGGCCGCCCGGCGGCGGTCATGCGGACCACTATCTGGTGTTCCGGCCGATCGAGGTCGCGCACAGCGATACGCCTTCCGTCCCGCAGGTCGGCGTGCAGCTCGCGCGCTGGTACAATTCAGGGCTGCACGACCGCTGGTCGACCACGGGACCGGTCCCCGGCAACGGCACTGCATACCGGCTCGAAGCGCGATCCGGCTATCTGATGACGGTCGCGCACGCCGACGCGCCCACCGTGGAGCTCGAAGATTGCGTCAGCCAGCGGGGCGGCCATCCCGATCATCTGCTGGCGGAAAAGGGCTTTTGCGAAGGCCACGCCTATCAGCGGCTGCGCACCGCCGGCTGGGTCTATGCGCAATCGCAGGGCGGAACGCTTCCGCTCTACCGCTGCTACAGCGCGCGGGAGCAATCGCACTTCGCCTCGAACGCGGCGGATTGCGAGAAGCTCGGCGTCAATGAACGCCTGCTCGGCTACGCCCTCAAGCAGTGAACGCACGCGCAACGCAATGTCGCAGCCGCATGGGTTGCGATAGCGCGGCTCTTGCTTGCTTTCAGCAACGGATTGGTGAAGCATGCGGGTCGCTGCGGCCTACGTGCCGGCGCAACGACAAGATCGGGGGACGGCGAATGGTCGATGTTTCGCGCAGAACGCTCCTCAAGCTCGCGGCCAGCGTGCCGCCGGCGATCGCGGCCCCGGCTCTCCTCTCATCGAGAGCCATCGCCGCCGGCAAGGGCAAGACCATATCAGCGGTGATGCATTCGGACCTGCGCATCATCGATCCCGGTTTCACCACCGCCTACATCACCCGCGACCATGGCTACATGGTCTACGACACGCTGCTCGGCATCGATTCAAGCTTCAAGGTCCAGCCGCAGATGGCGGACTGGACGATCTCGGACGACAAGCTCACCTACACCTTCGCGCTGCGCGACGGCCTGAAATGGCACGACGGCGCGCCGGTCACGGCGGAGGACTGCATCGCCTCGCTGAAGCGCTGGACCGTCGTCGACGGCATGGCGCAGAAGCTGGCCGAGTTCACCGCCTCCCTCGAGGCCAGCGGACCGAAGACGATCGTGCTCAAGCTCAAGGAGCCGTACGGCCTGGTGCTGGAGTCGCTGGCAAAGCCCTCCTCCTATGTCGCCTTCATGATGCCGAAGCGGCTCGCGGAGACGCCACCCGGCAAGCAGATCGCCGAGCAGATCGGCTGCGGGCCGTTCAAATTCGTCACCGCGGAATTCCAGCCGGGCGTGAAGGCGGTCTATGAGCGGAACGCCGACTACGTGCCGCGCAAGGAAAAGCCGGATTGGCTGTCGGGCGGCAAGGTCGCGAAGGTCGATCGCGTCGAATGGATCACGATGCCCGACGCGCAGACCGCGATCAACGCGCTGCAATCCGGCGACATTGACTTCCTGGAACAGCCTTCGATCGACCTGGTGCCGGTGCTCGAGGCCAATTCCGATCTCACCGTGGCCGTGCTGAACAAGTTCGGCTTCCAGATCGAGGGCCGGATGAATTTCCTGCACCCGCCGTTCGACAATCCCAAGATCCGCCGCGCGGCATTCCTGGCAATGAACCAGAAGGACGTGCTCGACGCCACCGTCGGCAACGCAAAATATTACGAGATCTGCGGCTCCTATTTCGCCTGCGATACGCCGCTCGCCAGCGACGCCGGCGCCGAGACGCTGATCAAGGGCAACGGCATGGGCGAGGCCAAGAAGGCGCTGGCCGCCTCGGGCTATGACGGCACGCCCGTCGTGATCATGATCCCCGGCGACGTGCAGACGCTGAAGGGGCCGCCGACCGTCGCGGCGCAGCTGCTGCGCGCGGCCGGCTTCAATGTCGACGCGCAGGTGACCGACTGGCAGACTGTGGTGAGCCGCCGCGCCAGCCAGAAGCCGCCCAAGGAAGGCGGCTGGAACCTGTTCTTCACTTTCACGGGTGCGACCGAGGTGATGAACCCGATCGTCAACAACCAGATCGCCGCGAACGGCAAGCGGGCCTGGTTCGGCTGGCCCGAGGACGCCAAGCTCGAGCAGATGCGCGACGCCTACGCCCGCGCCACCTCACCTGAGGACCAGAAGAAGCTCGCGGTGGAGATCCAGAAGCAGGCCTACGAGCAGGTGATCTATGTCCCGCTCGGCCAGTTCCGCCTGCCGAGCGCCTGGCGCAAGTCGCTCACCGGCGTGCTGGAAGGCCCGGCGCCGCCGGTGTTCTGGAACGTCGACAAGACCGAATAGGATCGGCGGCGCGATCTTTGCGCCGCAGATCATCCTTCGGCTAGCCGCAGCACGCAGGCAGGTTGATCGGCTTTCTCCACAACGTGGCTCGCGGAGTGAGCCCCCACCCCGGGCCGCCCCGCTGCGCGCTGCTAAAATATCGAAAACAACCCCATGCAAAGTAGCCGACGGCCGCCGCCGTACCACCCGGGCAACTTGACACGTCGGGCAAATCACCAATATATTTCTAATATTCCGAATTTGTGCAAATGCCCCTCCCCCGCAAGCGGGAGAGGGAGCGCACTTCCCTGCTATTCGACTTCGCCTGAGTATCGTCACTTCATTGGCCGTTGGTCCTGCGCGCGGCCTTCGGCGCTTCGTCCTTCAGCTTCTCCAATGCGCCGGGCATCATCTGCCCGAACATCGAGCTCAGCATCGCGGTCGGGATCAACCCTGCGCTGTTGCCCTCCTGCCCCTGCCCGCCCGACATCAGGAATTGCGGCACCAGTGGCTGATTGATCCGCGTCAGGGCGTCGGCGAATTTTGCAAAATTCTGTTCGGCAAGCCGGTACTCCGGCCCGCCATAGGCATCGACCGACAGCTTGGTCGCCTGGGCGTTGGCGGCGCCGACCGCAAGCACCCGGTCGGCCTCGCCCTGGCCTTCCAGCCGCGACTGCTCGCCGACCGCCGCTGCCGTGACCTTGCGGGTCTCGGCATCCTTCTGCGCACGGGCCAGCGCAGCCGCGCCCTCGTTCTCGTTGACCTTGACCTGGATCAGCGACTGCGTCAGTGCGGTCTGCGCCGCCGCCGTCGCCTTGGCTTCGTTGAGGGCGCGCTCCTGCACCGCGGCCTTCTCCTGCTCCTGATAGGTCTCGATCTGCTCGCGCGCGATCTGGCGCGAGCGGAGCTGGATCAGGATGTTCTCGATGGTGTGGTCGTTCACGGCCGCGCGCGGCGTGCCGATCAGGACCTCCTGGAGGTCGAGCGAATAGCCCTCGAACTTCGCTTTCATCACACGCGCCGATTCCTCCTGGATCGCGGCGCGGTTCTGCAACAGCTCGATCAGCGTCATCTTCTGCGCGATGTTCTTGAAGAACGCGCTGACCATCGGATCGAGCGTCTGCTCGACCAGCTTCTTCACGTCGCCGAAGCGCTGGATGATCATCGGCGCCTTCTTGTAGTCGATATGCATCACCACCGAGAGCGGCAGCGTCGGCTCGAAGGCGTCCTTGGTAATCAGCGAGATCTCCGACAGGTTCTCGTCGAGCTTCATCGAACCGACCTCGCCGCGCACCCATTTCAGGATGAAGTTGACGGTTGGAATCACCTCGATCTTGCCGGCATAGGTGTTGAAGGCGTACTTGCCGGGCAACAGCGGGTCCTTCCAGACGCCGCGGCCGCCGTTGAGCACCAGTTCGCCATGGCGATACTGCTCGCCCGAGACGTCGTCGGTGCGCGGGCCGGTGTAGAAGATGACGACGCCGACATTACCGACCGGGATCACCGTCTTCGGCACCGCCTCGACGGTCGCGAACAGGCGGTTGATGTACCAGGTGCCCTCGACGATGACCTGGAGCTGGCGGCCGCGATAGCCGCCGGCGTGCAGGAATTTCTCCGGCTCCTGGAAATTGTTGTGGAAGGTCGCCGCGTCGCGCAGCTCGATGCCGACTTCGGGCGCGATGATCTCGCCCGGAGGCAGCGACGGCCCATCATGCACGGTGACGATGCCGACCAGGTCGTGATCGGCCGCCAGCACGACCGGCGCAAAGCCCCAGCGCTCGGTGATCGTAAGCTGCATGCTCTCGAGCACGCCGCGTTCCCGCTCGCTGAGCGCGTGACCGTAGACGCGCTCGTCGGTGATGACGGCAAACTGCGTGGTGTTGATCGCATAGGTACCTTCGCGCAGGACCTTGCGCTGCGGCCCCTTCTGGCCGCCGCCGAGCAGGAATCGGCGTGCGTCCTGGAAGTCCGACTTGTCTTCAGTGTCGTTGGCACCGAGCACTTGCGAGGGCTCCAACGGCGCACCGTCGCGCGCGAACACATAGGCGATCTTGCCCTGGCCGACGGTCACGAGGTCCGAGCGGTGGATCCGGTACATGAAGGGAAACATCACGTGCAGGCCGCCGCGCAGCACTTCCGGCTCGTAGCCGGCCTCACCGTTCAGCGCGATGAAGCCGTCCTCGATCGAGCCCTTGATCGCCCACAGCTTCTCGACGATGCCGACCTGATTGTTGGGAATGTAACGAAATACGTTCGATATGCGCAGCAGGATCACACATGCGACCGCTGCAGCGATCCAAATGGCAGGCTGGGTTAAACCTGAACCATTAAGAAAACCGAGGAAGTCCATAGTCCATCTCCACAATTCGCAACTGGGCGGTCTGGGAGCCCAAACCTCACCCAAGAATTGCGGTGCGGAGATGTGGTTGGCGGCCCAGGGGCCGCAAGGCGTGAACATTATTCGCATGGCCAATCTTTTTTTGATGACAGGATGAACCGCCTGATGACTCGCGCGACGTTGGTGCGCGTGACTAGCTGCCGCAATTGCGCATCATTCGCACTGCGGCGGCGCGGAAGGATTTGCCCGACAATTGGGACTCATACGTCCGCCTCTGGGGAAAGCGGCGGCTGCCAGCATCGGTCGTCATTGCCGGCTTTCGACCCAACTGAGACATCACGCATCAGGCCCATTTTTCCGAGCAAGACGATCGAAAAGTGCTAGGCTTTGGCTATCGCCTCCGGCGGTTTCCATGGCGGGGACCGGCATAAGGTGGCGTGACTTCATCACCAATTTCGGCAGCGCGAGTGCCACGTCGGCAGTCGCTATCACGGCGCAGCAAGCTAAGGTGAACCTATCGCCCTAATGGAACAGGAGAGAGCCATGTCGGCTAAGCTATTCCGCAGAGGCCTGCACGCTTTGGCACTATTCGGTTTGGCAAATAATTTAGGAGGAGTTTCGATATCCGTAGCCGTCGCCGAGCCTCAAGCAAAACCCATACAAGAACCCATTACGGGTAACGAAGATCTTGGAGATCTGAGCCAGCCCGAACAGGCATTGGCCCAGTTCTACCGCGCCTTCAATACGCGTGATCTGAAGATGATCGACGATAACTTCGCTCATACCGATGAGGTTGCGATCGATAATCCTCTCGGAGGCATTCGGCGGGGAGCAGATCAGCCACACGCGATGTATGAGGGAGTCTTCAAGAGTCCGGCGGACGTTCACGTTGTATTTTGGGACTATACCATACACCGCGCGGGCGATGTATTCTGAGCTGTTGGGCGTGAACGCGGTACCTATCGTGAGGGTGATGCCGAAAAAAATCTAAACATTCGCACGAGTCGCATCTTTCAACTGATCGATGGGCGCTGGCGGCAGATGCATCATCACGGATCAATCGAAGATTCCAAACTTCTCAGCGACTATCAAAACGCAATTCGATCGGCAGCGGCGAAAGCCCACTAAGTCGCCTTAAATTCATTCGCCAAGGGGCAGAAATCGCTCAATGATCGCTTCCGGCCCACAGACGACGTTCATTCAGACCGATTTCGACCTCGCCCATCGCGGCATTGACGGTGGATGCCGCGATCACGTCCGGCGGCGACATCCCCATGCTGATGAATTTCGACATCGTCGTCACCTGGTCGAACACCGGGCCGTCGATGCAGAGCTGGTGATGTCGGAGGAGATGGCGTCGGGTGAGAAGCCGTTGGCGAGCATCGCGCGCGCGGTCTTGAAGGCGAACGAGTCCTTGCCGTGCCCGATGTCGAACAGCACGCCGCGCTCGCGCACCTCCGGCACCACCTTCTTCACCGTGCCCTGCGTGCTCAACGTTTCGGGTCACGCCCGCGGATATGGTCAAAGCCCTGCTTGATTGCGGCGAAGCGCGCTTCAATCATCGGCTCGAATTCGAGGTCGGTGAAGATATAGGGCCAGTCGTTTTCGACGCCTTCGCGGACGAGTTCACCGACATAGTTGGGTTCTATGCCCTGAGAGATGCGTGCCCGGACCATATTGATCTGCAGGGCACGTGGGCCCGAAGTCGGCAAGGCACGGACCGCCCCCTCGAAGCGCTTGGGGAGATTGCGTCTTGAGTCCACGATTTGAGTGCGAATGAACCCTGGACACAGCACCGATACGCCAATCCCGCGGGGCGCGAGTTCACGCCGCAGGCCCTCGGACAGCGCGACGACGCCATACTTGGAAACGTTGTATGCATTGCTCTCCCCCGAAATAAGGCCAGCGATCGAGGCTGTGGAGACGATGTGTCCACCCTCGCCATGCTCCTCGATCAACGGGCCGAAAATCTCGATCCCCCAAATGGTCGCCATCAAGTTGACGCCCATGGTCCAATCCCATGACGCGTCGGTCCAGGCGCCATAGGGCCCACCACCGCCGACGCCCGCGTTGTTGACGAGGATATGCACCTTGCCGTAGCGGGCCGTCGTGGCTTCGGCGGCCGCCGCGAGTTCGTCTTTGAGTGAGACGTCCGCTTTCACGCCGTCGACATCGACGTTGGTGAGCCTCAGTTGGTTGAGCGCCGCGGACAGAGCCGCTTCTTCGATATCGCAAAGCATGACTTTCACCCCCGCCTGGGCGAGAGCGGTCGCGATCCCCAATCCAATACCTGATGCCGCACCGGTGACGAACGCGGTCTTTCCAGCGAGTTCCTTCACGCGCATTCTCCCCCGTGCAAGCGGACACCGTCGCCCCAAGACGCCAAGTGTCAAACGTCCAAGCGTCACTGGGCGCCATATGACCGCACTTTCAAGCGATTGGGAAGTGTTCGGGATGTCCGCTCCTGGCCCCCCAGCCGACGTTCATTCAGACCGGCTTCGATGTCGCCTTTATGAAGACAAAGCGGACGCCGGTCTTGTGAGGACGCGAACCTATCTCGGATGCCACCAGCGTCCGCCGATCACGACACCTTCGGACGCGATCTTGCGATCACCCGTCAGATGTTCGCCGACCACATCGACATAGTCGAACTGGCCGTGCTTGATCGAGAGCAGCGTGGCGTCGCCGGCGCTGCCCGGCTTGAGGCTGCCGAGCTCCGGCCGGCGCAACGCCATCGCGGCATTGACGGTGGATGCGGCGATCACGTCCGGCAGCGACATCCCCATGCAGAGGAATTTCGACATCGTCGTCACCTGGTCGAACGCCGGGCCGTCGATACAGAGCTGATGGATGTCGGAGGAGATGGTGTCGGGTGAGAAGCCGTTGGCGAGCATCGCGCGCGCGGTCTTGAAGGCGAACGAGCCCTTGCCGTGGCCGATGTCGAACAGCACGCCGCGCTCGCGCGCCTCCAGCACCACCTTCTTCACCGTGCCCTGCGCGGTCGCCGGCGTGTTGGGGAACGGACGGAACGCATGCGTCAGCACATCGCCCGGGCGCAGGCGCGCAAGCACCTCCTCATAGCTCGGCGGCGGGTGATCGATATGCGCCATCAAGGGCATGCCGACCTGCTCGGCAACCTCGAGCGCGATCTCAAGCGGCACCAGCCCTGAGGTGCCCGACGCGTGCAGTCCGACCCGCACCTTGATGCCGACGATGAGGTCGCGGTTCTCGTCGGCCACGCGCGCGGCGTCGACCGGATTCATCAGCCGCAGCTCCTCGCTCTCGCCGACCATCACGCGATCCGAGAAGCCGAAGATGCCGGCATGCGAGACGTGCAGATAGGCGAGGATGCGGACCTGGCTCGGCTCGATGACGTGCTTGCGGAAGCCAGCGAAATTGCCGGGGCCGGCGCTGCCGGTGTCCACCGAGGTGGTGACGCCGGACTTGCGGCAAAACTCCTCCGCATCGATGCCGAGCGAGGTGCCACCCCAATAGACGTGGGTGTGCAGGTCGATGATCCCCGGCGAGACGATCAGCCCCGACACGTCGCGAACGTCGGTCGCGGCATCGGCCTTCAGCTCTCGGCCGATGGCTGCGACCTTGCCGCCGGCAAAGGCGACGTCCGTCACCGCATCGAGCTTTTGCGACGGGTCGATCACCCGTCCGCCGCGCAGAATCAAATCGAAAGGCATCGTGTTCTCCGGATTTCCGTCCGGCACGATGGTCGACTTCGCCGCCGCCTGCAAGCCGTTCAGCCGACACGGGCCTGTTGGGAAACCGGCGCGGTCGCCGTTGTCGCATGATCCGCGCTCTTGTCCCCAACCATGGCCGACGCGACGATTGCAGCAAGGGCCGGGTTATGCACCGCCTCCGAGGCCGCAATAATCTGTTGGGCCCAACGGTACGAGGATTCGAAAATCTCCTGATGCCGATCGAAATCCGTCACATCGATGCCATCGGGCGTCGGCGGGCGCATCACCATGTCGAGCGGCGTGGTCGGCAGCGTATCGTAGCGCTGATGCGCGACGAGGCTACGCCACAACACGTTGACGGCACTTGGAGCCGCCGGAAGCGATTTTCTCCGGAACGGCGTCAGCAGCGACGCCAGGAGCTCGAGCCGCCCCGGCAGCGCCGCATAGTCGACGTCGAACATCTCGGTTGCCGGCTCGCCGAAATGGACCACCAGGTTCGGCCCGCTCTTCAGCTGATGCATCTGCGCCAGCGGCACGTTGTCGACGAGGCATCCGTCGACCAGCATCGAACCGTCCCCTGTATAGAACGGCGGCAGCAGGCCGGGGATGGCGCTCGATGCGCGCACCGCCTGCCACAGCAGACCGGTCCGGATCAATTCGAGACTGTGCGTCGACAGGTTGGTCGCGACCGCCGCGAACGGCCGCCAGCAATCCTCGATGCGGCAGTGCAGGCCGTACTGATCGGCCAGCGCCGCATCGAAGGCCTTGTGGTCCAGCAGCGCGTAGCGCGGCCAGGTCGGGCGGCGGAAGCTGCGGCTGGAGACGAAGATCTCATGGGTGCCGCGCTCGAGATGCTCGGCGTCGTAGTTCTTGGCAAAGCCCGCCGCCATCGCCGAACCGACGCTGGTGCCGACAAAGATATCGAACATCGCGCCGCGTTCACAAAACGCCTTGTAGATCCCGACATGCGCGGTGCCGAGGCTACCGCCGCCGCCGGCGACAAACCCGACGGCGCGGCCGCACAGGAAACGCACCAGGCTGTCGATATCGATCTGGTCCTCGAGCGCGACATGATGATGCATGAAGCAAGGCAGCCGCGCGAGCCAGGCCGCGGTGCCGCTGACCTCGTGTTGCCTGATATCGTGAACACGAACCAGGCGCCGCGCCGACGCCGGATGCACGGCGCAGGCGAAGCTTTCGAGATCGGTGAGAACCGGCGGCGGAGCATCACCGCGGCAGGCGAACACGACGAGGTCGGCCTGGCGAATGGTCTTTCGCGCCCATTCGGATGCTTCCGCACCACCGAAATAAGCCACCAGCGGCGCGTCGTACTCGATCCGGTTGAGCCAGTCGGCGACCTCGGACGAGTCCAGCGCCCGGCCGGGAAACATCGCCTGAACGCGCGCGAGATCGACGATCTCGGCGCCTGCGGCGGCAAGGCTCAGGCGCAGCCCTTGTTCAAAGGCAGCCGGCACCGGCTCCCGTCCGCCCGCAATCAGCGCGACGGTGCGCGCCTTCGGTGACGCCCGGACGGGCAACAGGCGCGCGGTCTGGATGGCAAACCGCTGCGCAAGCGCGGCAAGCAGCGCCTCGACGATGCCGGGCGTTTCCTGCACAAGCCTCGCATAGGCTGCGCGCGTCAACACCAGCACGCTGGTATCGCGGATCGCGATCACATTGGCCGTGCGCGGGATGTTGGCGAAGAAGCCGATCTCGCCGACCAGCTCGCCGGCGCGAAGCTCCGCAATCGGCTCTGGATGATCGGTCCGGTGCACGGCGAGCGCGCCGTGCAGCACCAGGAACAATGAATCCGAGGCGCCGCCCTGCTCCACCAGCAGCTCGCCACGCACCAGGTCGCGCCGGGTCATCGCGCCAAAGGCGATCAGCCGCTGCTCCGCGCTGAGCGTACGGAACAGCGCGAAGTCCTCGGACAGGTTTCCCCACGCAAACGTTGCGCTCGGCGGCACACGGTTCGATTGCATGCGCGGATGTTAGCGCCGGGCCGCCGTCCCGGCGAGCGATATCAGGCCGGTCCTGACGGCGCCCCGGCCGCATTCCTTGGGAGCACTGCAACAGGAATAGCGACGCTTCCATTGGCCTGCCTCACCCGACCAGCTCCGGCCACGGCACGATGGTCGACTTCACCGTCTTCATCGCCATCGCGTCGGCGACCGCGCGCGCCACGCCATCCTCTGTGAACGGATAGATCGTCTGCATGTCGAGCCACGGATATTTGTTGCGCGTGCGGTAGAGCATGTCGACGCCGAGCGGCAGGTCGTTGCCGGTAAAGCCCCAGGAGCCGAGCACATTGAGGTCCTTGGTGCAGATGCGGTGCCACGAGGTATTGATCGAGCCGGCATCGGTGAACTGGCCCATCTCGACATAGGTGCCGCCGTCGCGCAGCATCTCGATGCCTTCGGGGCCGGCGGTCGGATGGCCCGAGCAATCCATCACGAGGTCGGCGCCGAAGCCGCCGACGATGTCGCGCACCGCCTTGATGCGCTCTTCCAGCGCCTTGAGCTGCTCGATATCGACCGTCGCCTCGGCGCCGAACTTGCGCGCCAGCTTTAGCCGCGGCGTCTCCGGCGCGCCGACGCAGATCACGCGCCCTGCCCCCATTTCCTGCGCCGCCGCGACCGCGAGGATGCCGATCGGCCCGGAGCCCTGGATCACCACGGTGTCGCCCCAGGAAAAGCCGCCGGCGCGCGTGGCGCGGTTGAAGGCACGGATGCAGGAGGTCAACGGCTCCGAAAGCGCGCCGAGCCGCAGCGACATGTCGTCGGGCAATTTGTAGATCTTGGTGCCCGGCAGCATATCGAGATCGACATAGACATATTCGGCCCAGCCGCCCCACATGTGAGGAGCTTTCTCGAAGCCGAGATAACGGCCGTAATACACCGGCGTCAGGCACTTGTTGGCGCTCTCGGGATAATGGATGCAGTAGTAGCAGCGGCCGCACGGCATCAAGGGCGGGATCATCACCTTCGATCCAACCTTGAGTGGCTTGCTCATGAAGTCTTCGGTGAACTCCGGACCGCATGCGACGATCACGCCGCCGAGCTCATGGCCGAGGGTGAACGGCCATGGCAGCGGCTTCGGCCAATGTCCCTTCAGGATGTGCAGGTCGGTTCCGCAAACGCCGCAGGCGCCGACCTTGATCAAGGCCGCCTTTTTGCCGACATCCGGCCATGGCACGGTCCGGATTACAGGCTTGGCTCCAGGTCCGTCATGCGTGCATGCGCGGATCTGCTCCATCGGTTCGCTCTCCCTGTCCTTGTCATTGGGCCGGGTTCGGCCGCACCGACTTTAGGTCAGGACGCTCGGGATGTCATGAACGCCTGTCATGAAGGCCTTCATGACAGGCCCGGACGGGACGACGCGCTTCAAGTCTTGACGGGAGTATTTTTCTGCAAGGAAGCATCGCAAAGAACCGTTGATTGTGAACGCAACTGAGGGCCAATAGGCTTGTAGCATTGCGGGGAACGACACCATGAATCCTGGTATCGAAGGCATCGTCGGCATGTATGTCAAGCTGGGGGAGCTGGACACGCTGCAACGAATGAAGGAGCATCGGCAGAACCTGCTCGACCAATGTGTCGATACCGCGCATTTCAGCTTCGACGTCACGCGATCGATCTACAAGAGCGACCTCGAGGTGATCGAGGCCGGCATCGAGAGCCTCTCGGGCGAGGTCACCGGCCATGTCGACGTCTTCAACGAGAACAGGATTGCCGGCTGGGCCTTGTACGACCAGCACCCCGACAAACGAGTCACGATCGATATCTATTTCAACGGCGACCTTGTTGCCGAAGTCGTCGCCGATCAATTCCGCAAGGATCTTCTCAAGCTCAACAAGGGCGATGGGCACCACGGCTTCATGTTCGAACCGCCAGCCGGCTCCTATCAGCCGCCTTTGCAGCTCGAGATCCGCGCGGCGAAACGCAAAGTGCTAAAAGCCGTGACTGTTGAACCACCGGCGGTGCCGGCCGAACCGGCCATGGACGCCGAAGCCAAGTAACCCGCCGCGCCGCCTGCGCACAGAGATCGTCACTTCATTGCAGTGCCGTCGGGCGCAAAGCCCTCGACCTTGTCCGATATCACGAACGACATCAGGTCGCGTCCGATCACCAGCGGTCCCTGATAGGTCGTGCGCGTCCGCTTCAGCAATGCGTCCTCCGGCACGTCCTGCGTCGGCGGCTGGCTCGCGAACACGATGTGCGAGTAGACCGCAAGCTTCGGCTTGGCCTGTGTGAAGATCTTGCCGGCCTCTTCCGGCGAGGTGTGATGGTTCTCGATCGCCCGATAATTCGGATAGGCCGTGAACAGGTCGGGATCGATGACCGCGACCTCGTGGATCAGGAGGTCGGCGCCCGCGGCCGCCTTCGCCACCCGCTCGTCCGGCTTGGTGTCGCCCGACAGCACCACCTTCTTGCCGTCATACTCGACGACGTATCCGAACGACGGCTTGATCTTGTCGCCGTGATTGACCTCGATCGCGGTGACCTTGACGCCGTTGTTCTCGTAGACCGGGCCCGGCTCGATGTCCTTGGCCGCGAACGCGACACCCGAAGGCGGGTAGCCCTCGTCGTCGATCCGGATGCGGATGTCTTCGGAGAACGCCTTGGTGAGATTTTCGGTCATCGCCACCGTGCCCTTCGGCCCGAAGATCACCATCGGGGTCTTGCGCGAGCCGAACGGCGTGCCGATCCATCCCGTCAACCACATGTCGGGAAGGCCGACGACATGGTCGGAATGCAGATGGGTGATGAAGTGCGCGGTGATCGCGCCGATCGGGATCTTCTTCTGGAACAGGCGGATCGTCGAGCCGCGCCCGAAATCGAAGATCAGCTTCTCGGGCCCCGCCTCCACCAGCGTCGCGGCGCTGAAGCTCGAGAGCCGCGGCGTCGGCGTGCCCGTGCCGAGCAAGGTGACGCGCATTTCGGCGGCGCGCGCGGCGCCGGCGCCCGCAACGATTGCCGCAACCAGCACAAGCCACAATTTCTGTCGCATGATCGAACGTCTCCGCCCCAAGCGCTTACTAAGCCAATGAACTCACCAAGTCACGACAGGTTAGGTGAAGTGGCCGGAGATGCCAATGTCGGCTGCGACACGACGGACGAGCACGGCGGATTGACAGCAATGATCGCTCCATCTCACCCTGCGGTGGCACCATCAGGTATTGGAATGAAGCTTCAGCCCGGGTCCGAACGAATCTTCGCGGACGACAGCACCGACCCGCTGGACGGACGCGTGCAATGGGCGCCAGCGAAATCATTGTGGCTCGGCAGTATGACCGCGGTCGCGATCACATTTGGGCCGCTGCTGTTCTCGTGGAGCGCGTTCGCGCTGTTCATCGTGACCAGCGCGATCACGCTGTGCTTCGGACATTCGGTCGGCATGCACCGGCGCCTGATCCATGCAAGCTTCGACTGTCCGCTGTGGCTCGAACGGCTCTGTGTCTATCTCGGCACGCTGGTCGGAATGGCCGGCCCCTACGGCATGGTGCGGCTGCACGATTTCCGCGACTGGGCGCAGCGCCAGGCGGCGTGTCACGACTATTCCTGCCACCGCGCCGGCTTCTGGCGCGATGCCTGGTGGCAGCTGCACTGCACCCTCGTGCTGACGCACCCGCCGGTCTTCCGGCTCGAACCGCGGCTCGCCGACGACCGCTTCTATGCGTTCGTCGAGCGAAGCTGGATGTGGCAGCAATTGCCCTGGGCGCTGCTGTTCTTTGCGATCGGCTCGTGGAGCTGGCTGGTCTGGGGCATCTGCGTCCGGGTCGCCGTCTGCGTCACGGGTCATTGGCTGATCGGTCACTACTCGCATCGCAAGGGCGGACAGACCTGGGTCATCGAAGGCGTTGCAGCCCAGGGCTACAATGTCGGCATCGCCGGGCTGATCAGCATGGGCGAGGGCTGGCACAACAATCACCACGCCTATCCGGGCTCCGCGAAGCTCGGGCTGTTGCCGGGCCAGATCGATCTCGGCTGGTGGCTGATCAAGGCCTTCGAGGCAGCAGGGCTCGCGAGCAACATCAAGACGCCGGACAACCTAGCACCGCGCCCGGGCTCGCGCCGCGTCGGCGGTCCTGATAACGCCGATGCGGTCGCACCGGGACATCGCGGCCCTGCGTGGTTCCCATAACCTGCACGCACAGATCGCCGTTGCGGAGCTGTCGCGGTGCCGCTATATCGCCCGTGTCGGAAAAGGCAGATTTGGTTTGGTAAGCCCAAGTCCTTTCGAAATCGAAATCGTTTCGAAAACGAAAGCTCTGGTCTCCTGCCTCGTGCACGAGATCCCCACGACGAACACCGGACGCTATCGAAGCGTCCATTGTTCGTCCGTGTGGTTCTCATCCCGACGAACCGCTCCGGTCGAACATCGACAAAGGAGCAGTTCATGCACAACCACCACCCCCTTCCCCATGATGTCGTAATCGCCGGCGCCGGCCCGGTCGGCCTGCTGCTTGCCTGCGAGTTGCGGCTTGCCGGGTGCTCGGTGCTGGTACTGGAGCAGGCTGCGGACCCGCGCTCGCCGTTGAAGCGGCTGCCGTTCGGCATGCGCGGCCTCTCGGCGCCCACCATCGAGGCCCTCTATCGTCGCGGGATGCTGGACGGGATCGCGGCGCCGCCGCGTGCGAATGATGGCTCGGGCAGCAACGCGTCGAACGGCGCCCATTGGATGCAGCAGCCGCGCCGCCCGGCCGGCCATTTCGCCGGCATCCAGTTTTATCACGACGATATCGACACGTCGAAATGGCCGTATCGCCTGCCCGGTCCGGCCGGTACCAGCATGGCGGTCGACATTGAGTCGCTCGAATCCGCGCTCGCCGCGCGTGCAATCGCGATGGGTGTCGAGATCAGGCGCGGCGCGGCCGTCGAGGCGTTCGATCAGTCGGATGACGGCGTGATCGTTCGCGCTGGCGGCGAGACGTTTCATGGACGCTGGCTGGTCGGTTGTGACGGCGGGCGCAGCACGGTGCGCAAGGTCGGCGGCTTTGAATTTGTCGGCACCGATCCCGAGTTCACCGGCTATTCGGTCGAGGTCGAGATTGCCGATCCGGACACGCTTCGCCCGGGCCGCCACTACACGCCGACCGGCATGTATACCTACGCGCGTCCCGGCACCATCGCGATGGTCGATTTCGACGGCGGCGCCTTCCACCGCACCCACGAGATCACGCGCGAGCATGTGCAGGCGGTGCTGCACCGTGTCTCCGGGATCGACGTGACGTTGACGGCGCTCCAGCTTGCCACCACCTGGACCGATCGCGCCTGTCAAGCGACGGCTTACCGGAGGGGACGCGTGCTACTCGCCGGCGACGCCGCGCACATCCATTCTCCGCTGGGCGGCCAAGGGCTCAACCTCGGGCTCGGCGATGCGATGAATCTCGGCTGGAAGCTTGCCCCCACAATCCGCGGCGACGCGCCGGCCGGTCTGCTCGACAGCTATTGCAGCGAACGGCGTCCGGTGGGCGCGCAGATCCTCGACTGGTCGCGCGCCCAGGTCGCGCTGATGCGGCCGAGCCGGAGCTCGCGCGCGCTCGAAGCCATCATCCGCGATCTGATCGCGACGCCCGACGGCGCGACCTATTTTGCCGAGCGCGTGTGGGGCGTTTCGCTGCGCTACGATCTTGGCGGCGACCATCCGCTGGTGGGCCGCAGCGCGCCCGACTTCGAGCTCGCCTGCGGGACGAGGCTCGGCGAATTGCTCAGAGACGGGCGCGGCCTGCTGCTCGACTTCGAGCCGCGCTCCCCTCTGCGCGCGCTGGCCGAGCGTTGGCGCGGGCGGATCAGCTATCTCACCAGCGATGCCTTGGATCGGCTGGGCTTGAACGCGGTGCTGGTGCGCCCCGACGGGTTTGTGGCTTGGGCCACAGACATCGAACCGGATCTGGAGGAGACTGCTCAAGCCGCAGCGCGATGGTTTGGAGAACCTGACGCGGCATCTGAATGAGCCTAACGCCCCTGGATACGGCGCACGTGAGCTTCACTTGTCGCTCTCGCTCCGTGTCCGGGTTCCCTTTCACAACCGTAACGCCCCGTTAACCCTATCAGCCTTAGGGTCGTCGGGGCTCCGAATGGACGGTGGCCGGGTTTGTTGTGATGTCGTTTGCACAAAAGAAAACTACCGTCGTCCCCGTTGCCGAGGAGCGGCGGCGCTTCCAGCGCGTCAAGGTGCACCTGCTCGGCCGCTACATGCTGCCCGACCGGCGCGAGTTTCCCTGCCAGATTATCAACATGTCCCCGGGCGGCCTCGCCTTGCTGGCGCCCGGCATCGGCAATGTCGGCGACCGCGTGATCGCCTATCTCGACCATATCGGCCGGGTCGAGGGCCGCATCACCCGCATCATCGACAACGGCTTTGCGATGACGATCGGCGCCACCGCGCGCAAGCGCGACAAGCTCGCCGCCCAGCTCACCTGGCTCGCCAACCGCGACATCCTCAATCTGCCCGAGGATCGCCGTCACGACCGTATCGTGCCGCGCAACCCGATCGCCCTGCTCACCCAGGAAGACGGCTCGCGGATGACCTGCCGCATCATCGACCTTTCGCTGTCCGGTGCTGCGATTGCCGCGGAGAACCGCCCGCCGCTGAAGTCGCTCGTGATGCTCGGCAGGGTGCAGGCGCGTGTGGTGCGAAATCTCGAGGAAGGCTTCGCGCTCGAGTTCGTCCACGAGCAGTCGGCGGAAACGCTCGAAGAGAGCGTTACCGCGAGGTAAAGCGAAAAACCGCTCAAGACCCCGTTTTCAGCCCGCGAAGGCGGCCACCGGTGCACCGGTGGCCGCCTTCGGCGCGTTTGGCGCAGCAAAATCGGCGGTTAACGGCCGCAGCGTTTGCGGCAACAAACCGTGCAGGCGCAGCGCTTGCCGCGTTAATAGATAAAATTTGAATCAATTACAGTTGTTTCAAATTTTATGCGAATTCGATTCAAGTAAAGATCGAATTCGCCGCAGCTTTTACCAGTATTCGCGTCAAATCTACTTCACGCACTTAGCGGCGGCGCAAAAGCTTTGTGCGAAACGTGGTCCCAACAAGAAGAACGGGGGCCACGATGTTTGGGTTCAAGGGACAGGGGAAAGGTTTGGCGGTTGCCGCCATTCTGTTTGCGACGTGCGTGTCGGCCAAGGCCGGCGACGTGGTCTACGCCAGCCTGGGTGACGTTGCGCGTTCGCCGATCGGCTGGGTCGAGTTCTGCGCCGACAATCCGGCCGAGTGCCGCGGCGGCAAGACGCAACCACGCGACATCGTGTTGTCGCAGACCGCTTGGCGCGACCTCGTGCGGGTCAACAAGTGGGTCAACGAATCCATCAAGCCGATGACCGACATGGATCATTGGGGCGTGATCGAGAAATGGTCGTTGCCATCAGACGGCTATGGCGACTGCGAGGACTACGTGCTCCTGAAGCGCAAGATGCTGATGGATGCCGGCTGGCCGCGCGAGGCGCTGTTGATCACGGTGGTCCGCGACAAGAAGGGCGAAGGCCACGCGGTGCTGACCGTGAAGACCGACAAGGGCGAATTCGTGCTCGACAATCAGAACGAGAGCATCGTCGCCTGGACGGAGACCGGCTACCGCTTCGTTAAGCGGCAATCGCAGAGCGATCCCAATGTGTGGGTCTCGCTCGGCGACAACCGCCCGGCAGTTTCAACCGCAAGCTCGCGCTGAGCGGCAACAAGGAATCGAGTTCGCGACCCGGTCACATCCCCACCCCTCCCCGTCCCAGACCGGTTCGCGCGCGGCCAGGCTTCCCCCAAAGCCTGGCCGCAACTTTTTGCGGGGACACGGCGGCGGCCGATCAGAAGAACCGGTCGAGGAACGCCGCCGTCTCGTCCGTGATGCCGACGATCTTGTTGGTGGCCTGGCGATAGAATTTGAAATTGAGCTCGGTCTCGGGCCGGCCGTCGTCCCAATCCTTGAAGCGCTTGAGGGCGTCGCGTCCCAGCGGCCGCTTCGCCAGCGCAACACGCCTGACCGCGATGCTGACACGCGGCGTTTGCCTGGCGATATCCGGCTTGCGCGGCACCGGTTCGGCTGACGTCACCACCGCGCGGGCGATCAGTCCGTTGCCGCCCTCACTCTCGCTCGCGAACACGAACACGATGTCGTCGGCCGCGATGTGCTTGCCGCCATACATGGTCTTCTGCGCAGTGAAGACGAATGCCTTCGCCCGCGGTTCCCCCGATCTCGGTCTTGATCGCAAACGCCATCGCATGCCCTGCACCGGTACGCTCGGCCATCCGGCGCCCCAAGCTTGACATCCGAGCATCCGCTCTATTGAATTGAATTCAATTCAAGCAACGGGCAAGAGATGGGCGTAACGAGCCAGGGGACACGCGAGCGGCTGCTCGCCGCGGCCCAAGAGGAGCTGATCGAAGGCCAAGGGCATCTCGAGATGCAGGCCGTCGCGAGACGGGCCCAGGTCTCGGTCGGGCTCGCCTATCACCATTTCGGATCGAAAGCCGGGCTGATCGCGGCCGTGGTCGAAGACTTCTATGAGCATCTGGATGAGGCGGCCTTCGGCGGTGCCGAGCTGTCCGCCAGCAACTGGGCGGACCGGGAGAAGGAACGGATCGGCGCCTATGTCGCCTTTCACTATGAGCACCCGTTTGCACCCTTGGTGATCGGACCGCTGAGCCGGGCGCCCGAAGTGCTTGATGTCGAGACCGCCTTCACCAGCCGCCAGCTTGCAGCCGGTGCGCGCATGCTGGAGGCCGCGCAGCGCGACGGGATCGTTCCCGGCAACCTCGACCCTCACCTCACCATCGCGCTCATGATCGGCGGCATCCGCCAGGCGCTGATCGGCGCGCTCACGGCCGACCGGCGGCCGGATCGGGCAAGGCTGACCGGCGACATCTGGACCTTCATGGCCGCGGCGCTGCGCCTGACTGCCAAGTCCCCGCCGGTGAAGCCAAAAGCCACGCGGCGCAGCCGCTTCTAATGTTCAACTATAACCCCAAGGTCGGTGGCCATCTTGTTCAACCCGCATGATTTTCACACGCCGCAATCGTCCTACAGCAAGCCGGATCTGCTGCGCTCGAGCGCCGGCGGCTATTTCGGCCCCGGCAATGCGCAGCTGCCGGCGCCACCGATGCTGATGATGGATCGCATCACCGACATCGGCGTGTCGACGGCGGCGCCTTCGGCAAAGGCCGCGTCGCCGCCGAACTGGAGGTTGCACCGGACCATTGGTTCTTCGCCTGTCACTTTGCCGGCGACCCCGTGATGCCCGGCTGCCTCGGGCTCGACGCGATGTGGCAGATCATCGGCTTCTGGCTCGGCTGGTCGGGTTCGCCGGGCAAAGGCCGCGCGCTCGGGGTCGGCGAGGTCAAGTTCAGGGGCCACATCACGCCGGACGTCAGGCTCGTGCGCTACGAGGTCGACATGCGTCAGGTCAGGCGCGGCCGGCTGGTGCTGGGCATCGCCGACGGCCGTATGCTCGCCGACGGCGCTTGCGTCTATCTGGCGAAGGACATGAGGGTCGGCCTGATCGCGCCGACGGGTTGAGCCACGGACGCGCGCCGGACAGTCCCGTTTTGAGGCAGAAGCCCCGGAATTTGCGGCGAGTTTTGCACTCTCCGCGCCACCTGCTTGAATCCCCGGGGGTTTTGCCCGCATCGCGGTTGTGCTATTCGGAACCTTTCAATTGATGTCCGGTTCTGGTCGCATGGTCGAACTTGCCCCCCGGAATGCACAGGCCAGCAGCCTGATCGGCGTGCAGCCGATCGCGATCGGCGCCGTGGCGCTGGTGCTCGTGCTGTTCGGGATCGGCTCGATCGCGCTGTGGCGCGCCTTCAGCGGCAACGTGCCGGAGACCGACCGGATGGTCGCCGCCCGCCAATTGCAGGCGCGGACCGCGCAGGTCTCCGAGGCCCTGGTGGAAAAGATCAAGGAGATGGAGGTGACCCAGCAGGAATCCATCGACCAGTTGCAGGAGGTGCAGGACCAGCTGCTGACCATGCGCAAGCAGTTCGCCGCGCAGCAGGCCGACGCCAAGAAGCTCTCCGACCAGGTCGCCGCACTGACTGAACAGGTCGAGGGCCTGCGCCAGTCGCTCGCGAGCGCGCAGGCCAATGAGCCGGCCGCCGAGACCGAGCCGCGCAAGCGGTCGAAGGCCACCCGGAGCGCCAACCGGAAGCGCCACAGATCGCGCGGTTGACGACCGAAGACGCCGAGCGCCGTCACCAGCGCGGCCATCAAAATGCGCCAAATCCCGAACAACATCAGGACCTAAGGTAGAATTTCCGACTCCAGGCCTGCCGGCGGCAGCCTCGCATGAGTGCCCGTTACCGTGAATTAATCCGGACTTTGTGAACTGGTTCACATATCCGACTTCGAATCCGAGTCATCTTTAATCACCGGATGGCGTGAGCCGATTTCAATATCCGGGGCTGGCAAGGTCGTTGACGGTATACTACGTCGACGGCCTTGTTTTTTGGGGCCGCCCACCCCGGAAACATCTGGCTCCCGACATCGAGGGCGGCCCCCACGCGCGCGAGGTCGGCAAGCCGGCTTGCGCTCGCCACCCCACAAGGAAGCGGCCGAGGACGAATGGAATCAGATGCAGGCGCAGCTGAAGAAATAAGGCGTGCTCGGGTGACGGCTCTGCACGCGCGACATCGCTGCCGCTGAAGCCGCAGCGATCCGCGTTGCCGCCTACCTGGTGCGGTCGCGCAGGATGCGATCGCTTCGCTGCCGCAGCCGTGCAAGCTTCGGCTCGAGCTCGTGGAGCATGTAGACGAATGCGATGGCGAGGCCCGACACAACAACCATGAACAGCAATGTCAGATCAGGAATGGTCAGCATCTCTGATATCCTCTAAGGCCCGGCTCCAATCGCAGCCGCACCGTTTGTTTTCGCGACGCGTTCACACACGGACTGCCGCAATGCGCTGCAAGCAGCGTACCAATGGGCGACGGCCCCGGCGTCAAGACACCGAGGCCGCGCCGATCATTCCAAGACCATCAGCATGGCGATCCGATGGACCGGCCATGCGTCAGCAGATGTCTCAGTTGCAAACCTGCACCGGTCGCACCTGCCAGCCATACGGCGTCAGCATGCGACGGCGCACGACGTAACAGCCGCCGTCACCATAACCATAGCCGTAGCCATACCCGTCGTCGTAGCCGTAACCGGCGTAGTACGGGTTGCCGTAGTAGCCGTCATAGTAATCGTAGGCGCCGTAGCCCAGGCCGAAGCCGATCGCGGCCGCCGCGAACGGATAGCCCCAGCCGCGCCGATG
>NZ_JACMYP010000092.1 GCF_020889705.1 Bradyrhizobium altum
GGCGGCCGTTCCGGTTCGGCAATGGCGCGCCAGCGCGCGAACTCGTCGGCGATGCGGGCAAATTGCAGCTTGGCGGCGGGATGCATCGGAAGCCCTTCGTTGGGCCGTGATGATAGCATCGCCCCCACTTCGCGCAACGCGGCTACTTCTGTTCCACCTCGGTCGCGGTGGCCGGGCCTTCGCCCATGATGAGCAGCACGGCGTCTTCGTCCTTGGCGCCGTCCCAATGCACCTGCTTGCCGAAATGGGTGACGAAGCTTCCGGCCGGCATTGCCACGGTGCCGTGATCGGGATCGAATTTCGGGCCCGAGCCGACCCACCACGTGCCCTTCAGCACCACGATGTAGCGGTCGTTGGGATGGAAGTGCGGACGGCTGAAGTGATTGCCCTTGGTCCACTTGGTGTAGACCATGTAGAAGCCGGGCTTCGAGGGATCGCCGACCACCACGGCATTCTGCGCGCCGCGCGCGTCGACCGGGCTCCAGGGAATCTGGTCTGGCAGCTTGTAGGTGACGGCGGCCGGATTGAGCTCGGCCGCGGAGCCGACGCTCAGCGTGCCGGCAACGGCCAGCGGCATCATCAGGTATCGCCAGGACCGGTTCGACGCCGTCATCGTGTTCTCCCAGGTCAGTTCGTTCGGGCGACTGCCGCGCCCGTATATCGCACGATGCTAATCGCTCTCGCTTGCGCCGGACAAGGCACGCTCCCGCATGTCTGCTCTCAAGATTGCGGCATCGGGCCGTGACACAACGCAGGTGCAATATGAAAAACGCATTTACGCCGCTGCAGACGATGATAGGTTGCGCGCCAACCAAGAGACGGGAGGATAACCTTGAAGAAGCAACTGTCGATACTGGCGGCGGGACTCGTGATCGGTGCGGCCGCGCTGCAATTTTCCACCGCCGCATCCGGCGATGACGGTTGGGTCACGCTGCTCGACAGCTCCAAGCAGGGCGACTGGGACGAGGTCGGCAAGGCCAATTGGGCGATGAAGGACGGCGCGCTGGTCGCCGACAAGCTCGACGGCAAGGATCTCTCCTATCTCGTCAGCAAGACCCAATACAAGGATTTCCAGATCAGGGCGGAGTTCTGGACCGACGAGGATGCCAACAGCGGCGTCTTCATCCGCTGCGAAGGCAACAAGGTGATCGACTCCAAGGTCTGCTACGAGGTCAACATCTTCGACAAGCGGCCCGATCCGACCTACGGCACCGGCGCGATCGTCGACGTCGGCAAGGTCGATCCGATGCCGAAGGCGGCCGGCAAGTGGAACGTCTACGAGATCACGGCGCAGGGGCCGCATTTCGTCGTGACGCTGAACGGTCAGAAGACCGTCGACGCGCAGGATTCCAAGCACGCCAGCGGCTACGTCGCGCTCCAGTATGGTTCCGGCGTGGTCAAGTTCCGCAAGGTGCAGATCAAGCCGCTCTGACAACGTGCGCCGAGGAGAGCCCGGTCGCGCCGCGGCCGGGCTTGATCGCGTGTCATGTACTATCCGCCGGAGGTGGTCAGATCGTTGCCCTGCGTGCGCAGATGATGACCGATCACGAGCCCGGTCAGGCACAGCAACAGCCCGAGCGCCGGCGGCGCAAACAGCGCCTCTTCCTGGAAGATGCCGTTCACCAGCACGACCATCGTGCCGAACGCAGCGAGTCCCTGGATGAGGATTCCGGACGAGGCGTAGAGACGCCAGGCCTTCAGCGCCACCGCAAAGAAGAAGCCAAGCGGCACCACTGCGCCGATGCCCATCTGGTAGAGCAGGACGCCGACGGCGCTCTCCACCGCGCCGTCCATCGTGCCGGCCGCTTGCGCGGCGTTCCAGTCGATCGAGAAGTAACCTTCAGAGAGATTGCCGCCGACGCCGAGGCCGCGGCCGATCGGGTTGTGCAGGAATCCGTCCCAGCCGCCCATGAAGCCGATCACGTGAAAGTCGCCGATCTGGAGTCCTATGTAGATCGCCGCGATGGCATACAGCACGAGTCCGACGAGTGCGACGGCAAGGGTGATGGTGGCGCCGAGCAGCCAGGTCGCCGTCCAGGCCAGGGCCACGAAGATGACCAGGATGAGCGCGCCCTTCACGCTGCAGAGGATCAGCAGCGGGATCGCGGCCAGCGCGAGCCAGCGATACCCGACCGCGAACAGGAACAGGATGGAGAAGGCGATCCCGTAACCGAAGCTGATCGGGCTCATGTTCGGTCCGAAGATGCGCAAGATCGACGACAGTCCGAGATCCTCGAACAGCGGGCTGTTGAGAAAGCTGAAGCGGAAGCGGTCGATCAGATCGACCGGGACATTGCCGGTTTGGCGCATTTCGGCTTCCCAGGCTCCGGAGCGGGTCGCCTTGAGTTCGTCGAAGTGCCAGAACGTGTAGCCATTGGTGATCTCGAGCCAGAAATCGCGAAACAGCAATTCGACATAGCCGCAAACGATCAGCAGCGTGGCGACGGTCACCAGGAACGGCGTGATGCGGATCTCGAAGGTTGCGGCCGTCAGCAGCGAGAGCTGAAACAGAAACAGCGGAAACGCGATGTTGCGCAGATAGACGAGGGCCGCATGCGCGTCCTGCGTGGCGCCGAGCAGGAAATACATCCCTACGACCGCGAGGGTCATCAGCCCCCAATTCATGATCCGGTCGATCTCGGGCGAATGCTGGCGCTCGCGCAGCATGTACAGCGCCAGCGTCACCAGCCACATGACCGCGCAGATCAGGAAATTGTAGCCCTTGACGAAATCCATCTCCTGCTCGGTCGTGATGTAGGACGACAGGATCGAGACGAACAGATTTTGGAAGAAGATGATGAAGACGGCGATCGATGGGGCATAGGCCGGCGCCGCGAGCACGATGGCGCAGCCGATCAGGCCTTCGACGACGATCGCGAGCCCTGCATTGGCCACCTGCATGATCGGCGCGAAAGCGATCGATGCCACGGCGATGCCGAGCGCAGGAACGAGGTCGCCGGCCAACAGCGGCCGCGGGGCTATGTCTGCTCGCACAGGCTCTGACCTAAATGACCGGATGGGTGGCGTGCCACACCCGCATCGCCGATCTAGCCGCGCATTGTGTAAGAACCGGTTAACCAGATGGCTAGCGCGTCCCGAACAGCGCCTTCAGCACGTCGCGGTCGGCCTTGCCAGTGACGGCGTCGGCCAGGCCGAAGCCTTGCGACAGCTCCCAATGGGTCCAGCCCCAGCACTGCTGCCGGGCGTAGGCCGTGACGCCGGCGAGCCAGCGCAACCGGCTGTCGCGTGGCGCGCCGGCCTTGAGCACCCCGAATTCGTTGATGATGATCGGACGGGAATATTGCTGCTGCCAGGCGGCCGCGGGCTCGAGCCATTTGTCGATGGCGGGACCCTGGATGGCGCGGTCGACCATCGCAAGCGCCTTGGGTCTGTTCAGCGCGGTCAGCTGTTCCCGCAACTGTTGAACCTTCGGGTCGTCGGCGCGGATCGGATAGGGCAATCCGACGACGTCGTGAAGCGGCTCGTTCGAATCCCAATGGGCCTGATGGGTGAACACCATCGGATCGTAGAAGTGGATGGCGTAGACGACATTCGGATCGTCGAGCGGCGTGAAGCCCGGCAGCGAATCCGCACGCTGCCAGTTGACCGGCCCCGTGATCAGCGTGGTCTGCGGCAGCATTTGGCGAATGAAGCCGGCCAGCTCCCGGACCTCGCCCTGCCACTGCGCCGCATCGACCTCCGGCTCGTTCAGCAGTTCCGCAAAGACCCGATCGGAGGGATAGCGCTGGATGATCCGCGCGAGCGCGGTCCAGGCGCTCTTCATTTCGGCCATCGCGCCGGGCGGATGGTCCTTGTGCAGCGCGTTGAAGTGCTGGCCCGAATGCAGGTCGATCGAAACGGCAAAGCCGAGTGCGAGCAGGGTCTTCAGCGCGGCATCGACGGTTTGCAGCCGGTTGTCGATCTCCGCCTTCGTGGTGAAGCGCGGCATGACGAAGTCGGCCGGCACCGGCAGCCGGATGTGGGTCAGGCCGGCCTTGCGCAGTTCGAGCAGCAGGCCGCGCGGCGGCGCCGACCGCGGATCGACGATCCAGCCGTCGGCGTTGACACCGCGTGACAAGGCCTTGATCCGGTCCGCCGGGACGCCTTCGATCAGGGCTGGGCAGGCCCGCGCGGCGACGGACAGCAGAATGGATGCGGCGAAGACGATGGCGGGGATCGATGGCCGGGCCATTGGACGATCAACTCGCGATCAATGTCGCAGCGACGACGCCGAACGCGGCGCAGCTGGCGCGTGTCTCACGCATACTGCCTGTCGTGCTGCTGACCTGTGACGGTGGACAGCAGTTCGTTGAGCACGACACCGGCAAGCTTGCGCTCGGCGCCACCGAGCGCGGTGATGATGTCTTCCATTGACGCGTTGATGTCGCGATCCACCGGCAGCGCCGCGATCAGCCCGTCGGCTAAGTCGAACAGCTGCCGTTCGTCCGCACCCCACGGCATCGGCGGGCCGTCGAGGATCACGAGGTCGTGGCCGCCGGCGGAGCGCGCCTGCGCGATCGCCTTCTGGATCGCCTCGCTGGCCTTGGCGGGATTGCCCTGGATCGCCGGCAGGATCGCAATGCCGTTTGCGGTGTTGATGGCGCGGGACGCCTTGCTGCCGATGGTAAGCCAGTCGAGCCGGCTCGGCCTGCTCTGGACTGGATGCGAGACCCTGTCGGTCAGGGCGTGGACGGTTGCATCGGCGTCGATCAGCAGGACACGGGCGCCGTCGCGTGCGGCGACGAGTGCGATGTTGAGTGCGACAACGCTGTGGTCGGGATCGTCGGCGGTGCCGATCACGGCCAGCACCGGGACGGTCTCCGGAGCGGCGCCCGTCGCCAGCGCCGCATGGATCTGCCGCATCGTGTTGGAGAACGGCCCCAGCGCCGAACTGGTCCGCAGCGTCGGCCAGCCGAACCGTGTGACGTCGGCGGGACTGTCGCCGGTCAGGATGCCGCCAAGCGTGCGCATGACATCGGATTCCTGCAGCTCGGCGATCAGCGGCTTCTCGATCACGGGCTTGTCGATGAGAGCGGCTGCCGGCTGGATCGCGGGCGGTGCCTGCACCGGCGGCTTGGCCTTGGCGATGACGGGCTGCCGCTCCGGTGCGGCGTCCTGCTTCGGCTGGACACTGGGACGGATCGGATCGGCGCCGGCGCCAGCTGGCCGGCCGCAACGATCCACGCCGCGGCGGCGAGGGTGCCGAACATGAAGCCGATCATCGCGAGCAGGCTCATCGGCGGCGGGAAAGTGCGATGCTGCGGGATCGTCGCATCGCCGATCACGCGCGCGCTCGAGGTGTTGAGGCTCTCCTGCTCCTCGGTCTCGCGCGAGCGCTTGAGGAAGGACTGATAGACGTCGCGGCTGGCATCGACCTCGCGCTCGAGCTCGCGCAGCCGCACCGACGCCTGGCTCATTTGCACGCTCTGGTGCTTCTGAACGTCGAGCGCCTTGTTGAGCGACGCTTCATAGTCGCGCGCCCGGGTCAGATCGTTCTTCGCGGATACCGCAAAGCGGTCGATCTCTTCCTTGATGGTCCGGCGCAGGTCCTCGACCTGCTGCTCGACCTGGCGCAGCGCCGGATGCCGCGGTCCGAGCTCGCCCTGCAGCTCGGCCTGGCGCTTCTTCGCATCGGCATATTGCGAGCGCAGATTGGCGATGGTCGGCGACTGCAGCGCTTCGGCGGTCGCGCCCGCGTCCATCGACCCGCGGCGGCTGGCTTCGATCTGGTCATACTTGGCCTGCGCATCGAGCGTGAGCGCTCGCGCCGCCGCCAGCCGCTGGTTCCCGACCGAGAGCTGCTGGTCGGTGAGCAGATTGTCCTGCGAACCGACGAAGTTGTTTTGCGCCTTGTAGGTCGCAAGCGCCTCTTCGGCGTTGCGCAGGCGCTGCTGCAGCTCCTTCAGCCGGCCGGACAGGTCGCGGGTGGCGCGCCGCGCGGCCTCGGCCTGCGACTGCTTGGACTCGGTGAGATAGGCCTTGGCGATCGCGTTGGCGAGCATCGCCGCCTTGACCGGATCATGCGACCACACGTCGATGTCGACGATGAAGGTGCGATCGGTCTTCTTGACGTTGATATGCCGGTTCAGCGTGTCGAGCGTCGTCATCTCGATCTGCTGTTGCTGCTCCGCCGTCGTTCGCGGCTCGATGCCGAACAGGCCGAGCAGCGAGGCGAGCAGGCCCGTGCTCGCGGCGCCGCCGCCGAACTCGGGATCTTTCACCAGGTTGGTGTCGCGGATCACCTGCAGCAGCACGTTGTTTGACGTGATCAGGCGCGACTGGCTCTCGACCACCATCGCGAGGCCGGAGACGTCCTGGGCGCGCGGGGTCAGCTCGCGCTCGACCAGCTGCAGCTCGCGCGGGTCGACATAGAGCTGGGCGCCCGCGGTATATTTCGGTGTCAGGCTCTTGCCGATCACGACCGCGATGCAGGCGGAGAGCAGCGCGACCGAGACGATCGCGACCTTGCGCACCCACAACAGCCGGACCAGCTCGAGCACGTTGAAGCCGGCCGGGATTGCGCCCCGGCGCGGCTCCGGCTTGGCCCGGTTGATCGGCTGGTCATAGCTAAGCATCGACCCCAGCTTCCGTCTGAATGGCCGCACGCATCGGCTGAGGAGCACTCTTTCGGGCCACGCAACGCGCACGAGGCGACGCGAAGGCGCAACACGAAAAATTAACCATACTCATTCGCCGACTATTCACCAGAAAGGCAAACAAAGGGTTTAAGCGCGGGCGCATCGGAACGCCTCCGCCATCGTCAGCACCGGGACATTGCGCCGCGCCGCCGCCTCCAGCGCGTAGGTCATCAACTCAGGCGTGCAGCCATAAAGGCTCGGCGCGTCGGCGACGTCGTGGCTGTAGAAAATTAACCAGCCGTTGATGTTTGCCGCCTCGGCGAAGGCCATGTCGATCCGGTCGCGGGACATCTGGCGGTCGATCAGCGGCATGGCGCGGAGGAATTGCAGGTCGACCTCGCCGCTGTTCACGCCGGGCACGATGCTGCGGCAGGTGCGGAATTCGGACCTCAACTGGTGCTTCCGCGCGTAGGAGCCGTAGCCGAACGGGTAGGCGAAGCTCTCGACCGGCATGGTCGGATCGAGCGAATGGAAATAGGTCCGGTTGCGCGCGATCTCCGCGGCCAGCGAGGTCTCGTCGAGATCGCAGGCGCGGCGGTGCGAGAACGTGTGGCAGCCGACCTCATGGCCACGGCGATGCAGCGAGACGACGTCGTCGGCGCTGCCGGTGGTCCAGCCCGGCGCGTCCAGTCCAACCAGCCCGCCCGACACGTAGAACGTACCGCGGGCGCCGTAGGATTCCAGGATGTCGGCGCCGAATGTCGCCGCGCTCTTCGGCAGGTCGTCAAAAGTGAAGGACACCATCGGCGTGGCATTATTCAGGCGAAAACGCTCGACCTGCACATGCATCGCCAGCCGGTGACTGACCTTGACCCTGGCTTCCGACCACAATGCATTCATGAGCCAAGCTTCCGCAAGATCACGTGGTAGTCGCCGTGCCGGACGTCGATCTTGCCCGGCAGCAACGCGTTGATCGTCTTTGCGCCAGCGTCGATCATCGCGGCCAGCAGCGGCTTGCGCCGGCGCATCTCGGGATAGCGCGGGCTCTCGTACTTCTTCCGGTAGATGACCTGCAGTCCGCGGCCGGCCGCGAACGCTTCGAGGTTGCCAAGGGTCACCAGCGGATGGAAATGGGTCGGGAACGGCGCCTCGCCCGGCAGTCCGGCGTGCTTCTCGCCGCGCACATGGCGGTAGAACCAGACGTGGAACCAGTGCGGGGAGTATTTCGTGACGATGCCCGACAGCGACTTCGGGTTCGGTGCGCCGATCAGCAACAGCCCGTTCGGCTTCAGTGCCTCGCAGAACCCGCTCAGCACGGCCTCCACATCGGGGATGTGCTCGATGACGTTGTAGCAGATGATCAGGTCGAAACGCTGCGGCGGGAAGCGATGGGTCTGGATGTCGCCGAGGATGGCTTCCTGCGCATAGCTGTTGTTGCGGATCTGATCGGCGTCGATGTCGACGACGGTCACATGCGAACGGCGCAGCACGCCGAGCGGCAGATAGCTGGTCGAGCCGCCGCCGGCCTCGTAAATCGAGAGCGGACCGGCCGGCAGCCGGGCCTCGAGGATGCTGTGAACCGTGAGCAGGCTCTGCTTGGCTTCGCCGGGCGGCAAAGCTAGCAGTGATTTCGGATGGATTTCAGCGGGGACGGGCATCGAGAGTTCGGTGAGCGGGGCGGGACGCGTAGCAAGCGCGAGGGATCTGTTCATCGGCTCATCCAACGTTGCTGTTTGCGGATCTGGTGTGGAACATGACAAGGCCCCGCTTCAGCCGGCCGCGCAGGCGCGCGATGTTGAACAGCCAGCAGAGCGCGGCGTAGACGGCGAGCCCGGCCCCGATCAGCACGATGCTGGCAGGGAGATCGGCGAGGTCGAGAGCGCGGTCGAGCGCGCCGACGGTGAGCGCCATCGCGAGCGCGGCGATCGCGATCAGCGCGAGCCGGCCGAGCGGGATCGGAATCTGGAAGGCGAAGCGGCTCAGGATCAGGGCGCAGACAAAGCCCGTGATGTCGGCGCCGAGTCGCGCCCAGGCCGCGCCGATGGTGCCGTCGAGGCTGACCAGCACGTAGGACAGGATCACATTCGCGGCGATGATCGAGGCGGTGTTGATCAGGTAGAAGGAGTTGCGTCCCGACAGCAGGAAGCTCGCATGCAGATATTGCTGCGTCAGCACCTGGAACAGTACGGCGATCGCGATGACCGGCATGATCTCGCTTGCGACCGCGCGGAAGTCGGCGCCGAGGACGATGTTGGCGACATGCGGGGCGATCAGCGCAAAGCCGAGACAGGCCGGCAGCGTGACGCCGGCAAGCAGCTCGAGGCAATCGGCGAGATGGGTCCTGACCGCGGCGTCGCCTTGCCGGGCATGGATCTGCACGGCCATCGGAAAGAACGCCGCGGCCATGCTCATTGCCGGCATCATCAGGGTCTGGCGCACCAGGTCGAGCGCGGCGACATATTTGCCGGCGTCGGCCGCGCCGATCAGGTTCGCGATCATGAAGCGATCGGTCACGCTCGAGATCGCGAGCAGGGTCAGCGACAAGGTCAGCGGCAGGCCGGTGCGGGCGAGCGAGCGCAGGTCGGCACGGTCGAAATTGATGATGGTGTCGCGCCATGCGCTGCGCGACTGCACGAGCACGGCGACGAGATAGGCCGAGGCGGCCGCGAGCAGCAGCAGGATGCCGGTCGGGCTGACCAGCGCAACCACGACACCAAGGCAGAGCAGGGCGGCCGCGCGGACCAGCGTTGCCTTCATGACCGAGAGCGCCTTCAGCCGTGCACGCAGCAGATCCTGCGTCAGCTCGAACAGGCCGATCGCAATGGCGAGAACCACGGCCGCAAGCGCGGCAGCGGTATCGAGACCGACGAAGCGGGCCAGCAGATAGGCGATCGGGGCGGTGAGGCAGCAGATCAGGTAACCCGACGCCACCAGCCCGCGGACGTCGGTGCCGTCGTTGCGGGCGTGGCCGCTCAGGATCAGGTTGCGAAACCAGCCGACCAGGAAGACCGATATGACCGACGCGAAACCAACGCCGAGCAGAAAGATGCCATAGTCATGCGGTGCGAACAGCCGCGTGAAAATGAACACGCTGAGCAGTCCAAGCAGCGCCGAGAGCACGTTGGCCGTCAGGTTGATGCTGGCCTGTCCGATCAGCATGATGCGGCGAGCTCCGAGAGCCTTGTGGCCGCCGACGACGCCAGGATCGCGTCGCTCTCGGCCACGACCTCACGAATTGTCGTGACCGGCGTCCCTGAGAACGATGCGATCGAGAACGCGACGTCGTCCTTGTTGGCGCGTAGCAGCAGCCGGGTGAGTTCGCCCTTGCTCAGGGTCGGATCGTCCCAGTAGCTGACGCATGGCGTCTTCGGTACGTCGGAGTGGCGCAATGCGGCGGACTCGTCGTTCTCGACGAAGAAGCCATACAGCAGATATTCGGAGAACTCGCGGGTTCGGCACAGCGCCTCGATCCAGCTCATCCCGCTGACGGCCTCGATGCGTTCGGCGAGCGCGCGGGTGGTCTGCTTGTCCCAGAAGATGATGTGCCCGATGAAGTCCGGTGCCGGGAAGGGCGGCGTCGGCAGGCCGATCAGTTGGTGGCTGGTCTCGAGCCAGCGCGAATGGCGCGGCTGGTCGGCCGTGACCGCGTCCGCCATCTTCAGCAGCGGGATCGTGTTCGGATACTGGAAGCGCGAAAGATCGAAATCGCGGAAGAACACGATGTCGGAATCCAGGATGCAGAACCGCTCATAGGGCAAGGCGATCGTCGCCGCGATCTTCAGGATCTGCTGCACGTGCCAGCCGTTCACCGGCTTGGCGCGCAACGACCACCAGAACTGGCGGCGCTTGCGCTGGATCATGCGCGGCAGCGGCCGCAACCAGTCGGGCAGAAAGGAGGAGGCCGGAATGATGATGCGGCGCTCGCTGGCCAGTGGCGCAAACAGCGGCAGGTCGCAATCCGGCACCAGCAGATAATGCCTGGAGAAGGACGTGACGTGACGATCCACGCTCTCGCAGAGCAGCGTGCAGATTTCCAGATCGCGCCCATAGGTCGGGGTCAGCAACGCGACAGGGTTCATCTCGTAACTCTCTCCGGCGACACCGTGTCAGGGCGGAACATCGTGGCCGCCAGACTTGTCCTGAACCTCAGTTCAGCAAGATCGGTGCCGGAGCGTTTTGACCGCCCTGCCGGCGGCGGCGATGGTTAAGCAATGGTAAATGACGGCCCGCCGCGGACCTTGACGGATCGGAAAACATCGCTCGGCTGCGCGATTTTGACGCTGGATCGGGATGTTGCCCGGATATTGCAGTGCTGGCGTCTCGAATGCCGATTTGGTCGGCGCAGGCGAGTGCACATGCAGATTGGATGGTATTTCCGGCAGGTGAGCGGCACGGCTGAACGGCGGGCCGCACCATCAATCCATTTCGAGACATCCGCACTGTCGGCGCTGTGTGCTTTTGGCACGCGCGCCGCGCGCGAGCCGGCTGGAGCGCACGATGCCAACTGATCGCGGAATCACGCGGCGCGGTGTCCTCGTAGTCGCGGCGCTTGCCCTGGGCGGATTGTCGACCGCGCGGGCCGCGCCGCCACCCCGGTCTCGACTCGGTGCGAATTTGGCGCGGTTCGCCGGCGCCTTTGTCAATTGGGGCGAGACCGGCCGTGAGCATGTGTTGCAGGCCTGGGAGAAATGGCTCAATCGGCCCCGGTCGTCGGTGCTCGGCGTCGACTTCTACGGCCAGAGCAGCTGGGACGACTTCCACAAGCTCGATTGGGTGCCGGGGCTCTGGAAGAAGCTCAATCCGTCGCGCAATCTGGTGTGGTCGGTGCCGCTCACCGTCACCGGCACGCCGCTCGCCGATGTCGCGGGTGGCGTGCACGATGCCGAGTTCGAGACGGCCGCGCGCGCGATTGCGGGAGCGCATCCGAAGGCGATCATTCGCCTCGGCTGGGAGATGAACATCTCCAACATGGGCTGGTTCGCCAAGGGCCATGAAGACGATTACATCAAGGCGTTCCGCCGCGTGGTCGGAATCTTCCGTCGCCATTCCCGCAGTTTCAAATTCGACTGGTGTCCGGGCTGGGGAGCTCAGGACATGCCGGCCGACGCCGCCTATCCCGGCGACGACGTCGTCGATTTCATCGGCCTCGACGTCTATGACTTCAAATCGGACGGCAGCCCGGCCGAGCGCTGGACCAATTCCTGTCTGAAAGCGCCCTTCGGTCTCGAATGGCAGCGCACGTTCGCAGCAAAGCACGGCAAGCTGATGAGCTTTCCGGAATGGGGCGTCGGCCAGTCCGGTGACAACGCGTTTTTCGTGCAGCAGATGCACGACTGGTTCGTCGCCAATCAGGCTGCGATCGCCTACGCGGCCTATTTCGATGTCGACGGCCTGTGGCCGACGCAGATCGACAACGGCCAGTTTCCGGAATCCGCGAGCCTGTTCCGCAAGCTGTTCGCGGGCTGAGCTCAACACGATCAAGCAAAAGCCCGATCTGTCCGTGGACCGATCGGGCTCTGCTGTTCCTCTCTTGCTGCGTCAGGCGGCCTTGGTGTTGGTCAACAGCGTCAGGCCCATCTTCAGCTTGTCCTGCAGCGTGCGCTGGGCGAGGCAGGTGAACAGGCAGAGCTTGTCGCAGGCGATGGTCTCCTTGCGGCGGGCCTGGGCTTCCTCGCTGTACCAGATCTCGCGCGCGGTCTGGGTGCGCACGTTGCCGATCGGCTTGAAGAACCAGCACACTTCGAGACGGCCGTCGGAGCGGATGAAATAATTCCGCATGCCGACGCGGCAGGGCATCACTTCCTTCGGCGCCTTCTCGCGGCGGAAATGGTTCGGCCAGGCCCGCAGCACGGCTTCGCCGTTGAGGATCGGCGCGCCCCCGCGCTTCAACCGCAGCAGCTCGTCGCGGACCTTGATGAGATCGTCCATCTCGTTCTCACCGATCCACAGCTCGTCCTCGACTTCCTGCGTGCCCTGCTCGACCGGCTGGAAGCTCAGCGCGGTGGCGCCGATCTGCTGGATCCAGTCGACCATTTCGGGCAGGCGGCGGAAGTTCAGCCGGTGCACGACCGGCTTGATGATGATCGGGAAATCAAGACCTTCGGCACGGCGCTGTTCGGCGACGTTGCGGATGCCCTGCACGATGTCGCTCAGCGAGTTCTCAACGCCGCGCGAGTAATTGTGGATCGCCGGATCGGTGGAGTCGATCGAGATGTTGATGTTGAACGGGCGCGCCTCGACGGTCTGCGCCACGATCTTCTTGTTGAGGTAGGCGCCGCCATTGGTGGTGACGCCCCAGTGGATGTCGTTGTCGCGGCAGAATCGCAAGAGATCGAGAAAGCCCTTCTTGATGTAGGGCTCGCCGCCGGCAAACTCGACGTGATAGGCGCCGATGAATTCCCTCAGGCTCGCGAGCGCGCGCTGCCATTCGGGGATCGACATCTCGTCGCGATAGTTCGGACGGCGCCAGTAGTCGCAGTAACGGCACTTGTAATTGCAGCGTTCGACCACCTCGGCGAAGATCGCGGCCGGGCGGGTGACGTCGCGTCCAGTACGCAAATAGAGCTCTTCCGAGAGGGCGTTGCGGACGTGCTTGGTGCCGAGCGAGACGAGGTCGAGCGCTTTCAAGGTGAACCTCAGGCAGTGTTTTGCGTTGTTGCGACCGGATCGATCGAGGATTTATGGGTTGATCAGCAAATTGAATGCCAACTGGAACGCAAGACCCGCTGCGCTCGCGCGTGACGGCTCTTAACCCTAAGGATCAGCTAACAGCGTGGCGCCGATCTCGAGGCCACGCGGCTCCACGCGGCCGTCTATCCCTGCAAATCGTTTCGTTCGACTTCAAATTAACCTTGCGACGAAGTTGCGGTAACGCAGGTCTCGTCTGGAGCGGATTTTGCCATGAGGTCGCCGTAACGTTCGATCCGCGTCCGTATTGCCGCCCGCGTCGGTCACCTTGGGACGGCCATGTCCCATTCCGATCCGTGCCGGGATGATGCGTCGTGCGGATCGCGATTGCCAGGAGGGCATGGAGATGTCGACCGAGCTTGCTGTAGCGGACCGCGCCTGGGTAACCACCTCGCCCGCGCTGGATTGCTCCATTGAGACCGTCATCTGCATTCCGAGCTTCCGGCGCCCGAAGCACCTGCGGCTGACGCTGGAGTCCATCGTGGCGCAGTGTACCGAGCGCAGCTTCGCGATCGTTGTGGTCGAGAACGACGCCTCGCGGTGCGAGAGCGCGCCGGTCGCCGCCGAGTTTCTCAATTCCGGCAAGCTCAGCGGCGTCTGCATCGTCGAGCCGCGGCAGGGCAATTGCCGGGCGATCAACGCGGCGTTCGAGACCGCGCTCGAGACCTTTCCGAACGCGCAGAACTTCCTGATGATCGACGACGACGAGGTCGCCTCACCGGACTGGCTGGAGCGGATGGTGCAGGCGGCCGAGACTTCCGGCGCCGAGATCGTCGGCGGCCCGGTGTGGCCGAATTTCGATGACAAGCAAAAGGGCAGTCTCAAGCGCCATCCGGCGTTCGCGCCGGCCTATCATGCCAGCGGTCCTGTCCCGGTGATCTATGGCTGCGGCAACTGCCTGATCCTGCGCGCGGTGTTCGACAAGCTCGGACAGCCCGCCTTCGACCTGCGCTTCAACTTCCTCGGCGGAGGCGACCACGATTTCTTCGCGCGGGCGCGCCGCGCCGGCTTTTGCTTCTTCTGGGTCACGGACGCCGTCATCAGCGAGACCGTTCCCTCGACCCGGACCAGTCTCGGTTGGATCGTGCGGCGCGGATTGCGGATCGGCGCGATCAACTATCACATCGAGCGCAAGGCGGCGCAGACAATGTGGTCGCGCGCGGCCGTCAAGGCCAAGATGTTCGGTCTGGTGCCGTTCTCGCTGTATCGCTTCACGCGCATCGTGCTGCGCGAGCAGCAGGCCGTCATTGCGATGCACCCGATGGTGGTCGCGGTCGGCAGCGCGCTTGCCGTGCTCGGCATCGAGCCGCAGCCCTACGCAGCTTCCAAGATCGCGTCGTGAGTGAGTTGTCCGTCACCGCGGAGAGCCGGGCGCTGATCGCCGACATTGCGCGCCGGCCGGTGATGGATATCGTCCGCGGCGCATTCTTTGTCGGTATTCTCCTGCTGGTCTGGATATCGCTACGTCCGTTCGCGGATCTGAGCGGCTTCTATGTCGGCGACGTGGTCACCGGCAAGGATGCGGTGCTTTACGCCCTGTTCGGCGTGCTGATGGTCGCGATGCTGGCGCTGACCCTACGCGACAATCTGCCGGCGCTGAAATCATTGCTGACGCCGGCCTTCCTGCTGTTCGCGGGCTGGATCTGCGTCACCGTCGTGCTGTCGTCTGATCCCGCCACCTCGCTGCGCCGCCTGGCGTTGTCGATGTTCGTCATCGTGGTGACCGCGACGCTGCTGCTGCTGCCGAAATCGCAGGGCGAATTGATGCGCTGGTTCGGCATTGCCGCGCTGGTGCTGCTGGTGACCTGCTATCTCGGCGTCTTCCTGGCGCCGCATCTGTCGATCCACCAGGCCACCGATCCGCAGGAGCCGGCGCTTGCCGGCAACTGGCGCGGCGCGTTCGGCCACAAGAACGTCGCGGCCGCGATGATGGCGATGCTGATCTTCCTCGGCATCTATCTGATGCGAACCGGCGGCTGGCTGTCGGGCGTCGCCGTGACCGGGCTCGCCGCGGTGTTCCTGTTCTTCACCGCCGGCAAGAGCGCGATCGCGCTCTGTGTCGCCGTGCTGATGCTGACCGCGTTGATGCCGGTGGTTCGCTCGCTCTGGGGCCGCGCGCTGCTGTTGCTGGCGCCGCTGGTGCTGCTCAATCTGTTCAGCGTCGGCACTGTGATGAGCGATACGCTTGCCGCGATCGCCGGCCGGATGCCGATCGACACCTCCTTCACCGGCCGCGCCGACATCTGGGCCTTTGCCCTCGAATCGCTGCATCAGCGGCTATGGACCGGCTACGGCTTCGAGTCGTTCTGGGGCACCAGCGCGATCCAGAACCTGCAGGAAGGCAAGGAGTGGGCGGGCTACGCCTCGCACAGCCACAATGGCTATCTCGATACCGCGCTCGGGACCGGTCTGCCGGGTCTCGTGCTGCTGATCGCGGCCGTTGTCGTCAAGCCGTTGCGCGACTTCCAGGCTGCGGATCGCGGCGGCAATGACGCCCCGCTGACGATGCTGTTCCTGCGCATCTGGCTGTTCGGCCTCTATCTGTCGTCGATGGAGAGCTTCTTCCTCGATCGCGCCGATACGATCTGGGTGACATTCCTGATCGCGGTATTCGGGCTGCATTATCTGGCCCGGTTCCGGATGCGGGCGTAGAGCTTGACCCGGAAAAGTGTGAAGCGGTTTTCCTCGCGACAAACGCGTAGCGTTTGCGCGGAGATCATGCTCAAAAATAGCTAGAGCTGCGCGCGTACCGCGTTGGCAACGTCCGTCCACCAGCCGTCGAAATCGAACGGCACCGGGACCGTTGCCCGCTTCAGCGCCGTGACGATCCGGTCGGCATAGGCTGCACTGTCAGCATCGCGCGGCACCAGCAGGATGGCGCCGCGATCGATCAATTCCTTGAAGCGCGGATGGTGGTCGAATTCGTCCGGCAGCGCCGGGCCGGTGACAATCAGCGGCCGGCCGGACTGCACGCAGGCCAGGATGCTGGAGCGCCGCGCGGTCAGGCCCTCGGCCAGCGAGTAACAGAATACGTCGATCTCGCCGAGCAGGCCGAACACCTCGTGATCGGACGCGACATAGCCGGAGACGATCACGTCGCCCTTCAGCCCCAGCTCGGCAACGCGGGCATAGAACTTCTGCTCGATGTTGTCGGTGCCGCGGATGAAGGAGCCGACATAGACGATCAAGGGCTCCAGGCCCCGCTGCTTCAGGATCGCGCCGATCTCGAGCAGGCCGTTCGGCTGCTTGCCGGGATAGATCGAGCCGAAATGCCCGACGATGAGCTGGCCGTTGCTGCGTGCCGCGACGAGCCGCTGCAACAGCATCGAATCCGAAAAGCCGGCCGGCGCGGCGATGTTCGGCGGCAGCGGCGCCAGCACGCATTTCCGCACCATGCCGCGCATGATGCGGTCATCGGCGAGTTCGCGGCGCACCAGCGGCGAGAACATCACGATGGTGTTGGCGAGCCACAGCGCGGGGATATAGGTCAGCCGGCGGATGCCGTTGAGGCCGGCCCATTCGTGCTGAATCAGCACAACCTTGCGGCCTCGCAGCCGGGCGAACAGCAGCGCGAGCAGCGGGCGCGCGATCACGCGCTTCCAGGCCACGATCGGGAAGTTGCAGACCACGCTCTCGGCGCTGCCGACCGCGCGCCAGGTCTCGGCGATCGTGCCGTCGGTGTGGGTCAGGGTTAACGCCGTGCTAGCGCCGGGCTCGAGCTTGTCGAGCGTCTCCTGCAGCAGGCGGGTGAACTGCCCGACGCCGCAGTGCATCCGCGGCCCGGCGCCGAGAAACAGCGCGCGATATCGGGGTGGTTCAGTCATTCAGTCCTGTCGGCCACGGCGGCCGGCTCCGGAAACGTCGCGGTTAGCCATATCGGCGAGACATTAGCTTTGCGTAACCCCGCGCGCATACGCGACGGCACCGTTCTTGCCAATCCCTGTCCAAGAGCTGCCAGCTCGTCCCGGAACGGGACATCGGATGAAGCGAAACGGCGCAGCCAGGAGCGCGACCATGACGACGGGCAAGATCTTTGCGAATTGGGATGACAACCATTCCAGGCTCTGGAGCCGTCAGCCGATCCGGCTCGAGCACACCATGCACAAGCAGCCGGCGTTCTCGATGGACGATCTCGCCAAGCTGATCGAGCACTATCCGCGCGAGCATTACAGCCTGGTCAAGACCGGCGCCAAGGGGTCGAGCCGGGTCTGGCGTGAGGGCGAGATCGGCAGGCTGCGCGGCCATCAGGTGATCGAGGCGATTTCGCGCGGCGGCCTGTGGCTGAACCTGCGCAACGTCACCGCGATCGATCGCCGCTACCGCGACATGATCGAGCGGATGTTCGGCGAGATCGCCGCCAAGGTTCCCGGTTTCGATGCGCCGACCCATCAGGCCGGCATCCTGATTTCGTCGCCCGATGCACAGGTCTACTACCACGCCGATCTGCCGGGGCAGGGCCTGGTCCAGATCGCCGGCCGCAAGCGGGTCTACATCTATCCCAGCACGCAGCCGTTCATCCGGCCCGAGCAACTGGAGAACATCGCGCTGTTCGACGTCGAGGTCGATATCCCCTACGAGCCCTGGTATGACTGGCATGCGCAGGTGATCGATCTCGAACCCGGCCAGATGCTGAACTGGCCGCTCAATGCGCCGCACCGCGTCGAGAACCTCGATACCGTCAACATCTCGATGACGATCTCCTATGTGAACGACGACATCCGCCGCGCCCAGATCCTGCATCTCGCCAACGGCATGCTGCGTCATCGCTTCGGCTACACGCCGCGCAGCCGCAGCATCCGTGGCCCTACCTTCTTCGCCAAGCAGGTGATGCAGAAGCTGCTGCGCGACGGCAAATGGGTGAAGCGCGAACGCGCCGTTCGGCGCGCGATCGACTTCCGCCTCGACGAGAGCGATCTCGGCAAGATCGTCGACCTGCCCAAGGCGGCGTTGGAGGCGGCCTAAGCGGGCTTGCCGGTAGCAGGTGCTGGAATGACGGTCTTGACGACAGCGGTTGAGAAATTCGGGGCGCGGGTCGCTTCCTATGCGGTCGGCTATCGCGTCGAACTGGTTTCCGATTGGGCGTATGCCGCCGCCCGCTGGGGGACCTTCGAGCCGCTTACGGCGTTCCAGCATCCGCAATGGTATGCGTCATGGTACCGGGCCTTCGCGTCGACCGATGGCGTCGAGCCGCTGATCGCAATCGTCAGCGATGCCGCGACCGGCGAGCGGGCTGCACTGTTGCCGCTGATCTGTCACCGGCAAGGCAGCCTCCGCATCGTCGAATTCGCCGATCTTAACCTCACCGACTTCAACGCGCCGATCCTTGGCCCCGCCGCACCGCGCGACGACGTCGCTGCATGGCAGTTTTGGCGTGATTTGCAGGCCGCGCTGCGCAAAGCGCCCGGCGGAGCCGATCTGATCCGTTTTCGCAAGATGCCGGTCAAGCTCGCGACGCGATCCAACCCGCTGGCGCTGCTCGATGGCATCGGACCGTCGGTCGTCAACGGCAATCTGCTGACCATCGGTGACGACCACAACGCCTGGCGCTACGAGCTGAACCGGAAGGTTCGCAAGGAATTGGGACGGAGCTGGCGCGTGTTCACGCGTGAGCCGTCCGCCTCGTTCAGAGTCGCCACGGATACCGGCGAGGCGCTGAACCTTCTGTCCATCACGGAAGTGCAGCAGGGCGCGCGGCTGAACGGTCTTGGGCTCAATTACGTGCTCGACAATGCGGACTGCGCCGCCTTCTATCGCGACCTCGTGCGCGAAGGCACCGCGCGCGGCTATGCTGTCATGACCGCACTTGCGACCCATGACGAGGTGGTGGCGACGCTGCTCGGCGTCCGCACCGGCTCGCGCTACGTCATGATCCGCATCAGCAATGCGGGCGAGAAATGGTCGGCCTGTTCGCCGGGCCGGCTGATCATCGATCGCACCATCGAAGCGCTGCACAAGGACGGTGTGCGGGAGTTCGATTTCTCGATCGGCAATTACACCTATAAGCGGCGGTTCAGACCGCAGCGCACGCCGCTGGTCGATCTCAGCGCACCCTTGAGCTGGCGCGGGCGGCCCTCCGCGCTGCGGGACCGCGCCGTGCTGGCGCTGCGTCGCTATCCGGACCTCACCGCGCGGCTGAAGCAGGCGCTCGGCAAGTCGGCGCCCTCGCGCGAGGACGACTGAGCGAAGGGCGGCATTCCCGAACGAGAATGCCGTCCTGATCGCATTTGCCTCGTAGCAAGCCGCGAAGCTTAGCCGTGCAGCTTTCTGGCAGCCTCCGCGATCGCGCGGCCCTGATAGCGCGCGCCGGCGAGCTCGTTCTCGCTGGGCTGGCGGCTGCCGTCGCCGCCGGTGATCGTGGTGGCGCCATAGGGCGCGCCGCCGGTGACCTCGTCGAGCTTCATCTGTCCGGCAAAGCCGTAGTTCAGTCCAATCACCGTCATGCCGAAATGCAACAGGTTGGTGATGATCGAGAACAGCGTGGTCTCCTGGCCGCCATGCTGGGTCGCGCTTGAGGTGAAGGCGCCGCCGACCTTGCCGTTCAGCGCGCCCCGGGCCCAGAGCCCGCCGGCCTGGTCGAGGAAGTTGGCCATCTGCGAGGACATGCGGCCGAAGCGGGTGCCGGTGCCGACGATGATCGCATCATAGTTGGTGAGGTCGTCAATCTTGGCGATCGGCGCGGGCTGGTCGAGCTTGTAGTACGAGGCTTTCGCGACTTCGGCCGGCACGAGCTCGGGCACGCGCTTGATGTCGACGGTGGCGCCGGCTTCGCGCGCGCCTTCCGCGACGGCATTCGCCATCGCTTCGATGTGACCGTAGGCGGAGTAATAGAGAACGAGAACCTTGGCCATGATGGCCTCCTTTGGGGGTTGAGGTAGGGGAAGATGATTTGGGGGGAGGAGCATGCGTGGACGTTTGTCCGCGCATGCAGGGTGAGTGGTGATCAGGCCGCGTCGACGAGCACGAGCTCGGCATCCTCGAGCGCGGTGATCTTCAGCTTGGCTTCATCGCGGATCGCGGCGCCGTCGCGCGCATTGACGCGCACGCCGTTGACCTCGATGCTGCCGGCCGCCGGCACCAGATAGAGGTGGCGGGCCTTGTCGGCGGCGTATTCCGCGCTCTCGCCGGCCCTCAGCGTGGTGGCGAGCACCCGCGCATTGGCGCGGATCGGCAGCGCGTCGTTGTCGCCGGCGATGCCGGAGGCGATGGTGACGAGCTTGCCCGAGCGGTCCGCCTTCGGGAACGGCTTCGAGCCCCAGGTCGGGTGACCGCCCTTCGTCGTCGGCTCGATCCAGATCTGGAAGATCTTGGTCTTGGACGGTTCCAGATTGTATTCGGAGTGACGGATGCCGCTGCCGGCGCTCATCACCTGCACGTCACCGGCTTCGGTGCGTCCCTTGTTGCCGAGCGAGTCCTGGTGCGTGATCGCGCCTTCGCGAACATAGGTGATGATCTCCATGTTGGCATGCGGATGCGCCGGGAAGCCGGAGTTGGGTGCGATCTCGTCGTCGTTCCACACCCGCAGCGCGCCGTGGCTGACATTGTCGGGATCGTAGTAGCTCGCGAACGAGAAGTGGTGCTTGGCCTTCAGCCAGCCATGGTCTGCACCGCTAAGCTCTGCGAATGGTCTGAGTTCGATCATGGTCATTTCCCTTGATGTAAATGGTTTGGGGGCCGGGCGCACCGCGCCCGGCGTCTCCAGATGATTTGCGGTCAGGCGCCGAAGCCGCCGTCGACGTTGAGCACGGTGCCGGTCACGAAGGATGCTTCCGGGCTTGCAAGGAACACGACGCCGGCGGCGACTTCCTCAGGGCGGCCGAAGCGCTGCAGCGCGTGCTGCAAGCGTTGCGTCTCGGCAAACTCGCCGCCGTCCTTCGGGTTCATGTCGGTGTCGATCGAGCCCGGCTGCACCACGTTGACGGTGATGCCGCGCGGTCCGAGGTCGCGTGCCGCGCCCTTGGTGTAGCCGACGACGGCCGCCTTGCTGGCGACGTAGTCGGCAAGCCCCGGGAACGAGGCGCGATCGGCGAGCATCGAACCGACGGTGACGATGCGGCCGCCTTCACCCATCAGCTTCGAGGCGGCGCGGATCGCGGTGATCACGCCGTCGACGTTGATGGCCTCCTGGCGGGCTAGCGTCGCGGTGTCGGCCTTGGGATCGTCGACCGCACCGCCGGATGCGACGCCGGCGTTGTTGATGAGGATGTCGAGCCGGCCAAAATCCTTGGCGACGGTCTTCACCAGCTGATCGACATCGGATGACGAGGCCTGGTCGGCCTTGTAGGCACGGGCGTTGACGCCCTTGCCCTTCAACTCGGCGACGACGGCTTCCGCCTTTTCGGGAGACGCGACGTAGCTGATCGCGACGCTGGCACCTTCCGCGGCGAGTGCGCGGGCGCTGGCCGCACCGATGCCGCGTGAACCGCCGGTGACGAGGGCAACCTTGCCTGAGAGCTTCTTGGTCATTGGATTTCTCCACCGATTGAATTTGATGGCACTTGGATATGCCTCCGGCTGTGGTATAGAAATAGAAACTATTGAAACTCATTGTTTCCAAATTGAACGATCAGGACAGCGGCCCATGTCGAAACTGCCGGACTTCGAGGCGCTCGCGATCTTCGCAAAAGTCATGGAATTACGGTCGTTTGCGGCGGCCGCGACGGAACTCTCGCTGTCCAAGGCGACGGTTTCGAAGGCGGTCAGCCGGCTCGAGGAGCGGCTCGGCGCGCGGCTGTTCAACCGCACCTCGCGGCGGCTGGCGCTGACCGATGCCGGCCAGAAATTGTCGGAGCGCGCCGCGCGGCTGCTGGCCGACGGCGAGGCCGCCGAGAGCGAGGCGCTGGCGCAATCGACCACGCCACGTGGCCTGGTGCGGTTCGCGGTGCCCATGACCTTCGGCGTCAAGACGGTGGCGCCGCTGCTGCCGCAATTCATGGAGGCCTATCCGGAGGTCACGATCGATCTGCATCTGAGCGACGCGACGGTCGATCTGATCGGCGAAGGCTTTGATGCCGGCCTGCGCATCGCGCGGCTGCCGGATTCCTCGCTGATCGCGCGGCGGCTGTGCGGCATGCCGCGCTATACGGTGGCAGCGCCGTCCTACCTGAAGCGCTACGGTCGGCCGACCCATCCGATGCATCTCGCCGAGCACAAATGCTTCGGCTACGCCTACCTCTCGACCCAGGGCGTCTGGCACTACACCAATGCGTCGGGCGAACAGGCGAGCGTGCGCCCCGCCGGCCAGTTGCGGGTCAACAATGGCGAGGCCGTGATGCCCGCGCTGCTCGCCGGCCTCGGCATCGCCGACCTGCCCGACTTCATCGTCGGCGACGCGATCGCGCGTGGCGAGGTCGAGGTGATCCTGAAAGGCTGGAAGCAGCCTGAGGGCGCCGTGCATCTCGTCACCCCGCCCGGCGGCCCGCGTCCCGCCCGCGTCGAGGTGCTGGCGGATTTCCTCGCCAGCCATTTCGCCAAAGGCCGCGCTCAGCGGAAGTAAAAGGCCGCGCCCAGCGGAAATAGAGAGCCGCGCTCACCGGAAGTAGTCGGCACCGCACACGCGGCTGAAGGCCGCGCGACCCGTCACATTCGTGTCATCCCTTTTAAATTGTATAAGTTGTGTGAACTAACCCATGATCGTGGGCCGCCGCGATCGTCTATTTCTGCGTCCTGAACCTGTTGCCGCAAAGCGCATTTTCGGAGGAACCAGATGATTGATCTGACCAAGCATGATTTCACGTCATTGTCGGTGAAGGATCTGCTCGATGCCCGCGAGGCCTATCACGTGCATCTGGCCCATCTGCAATCGGTCTACGCCACGGCGATCGGCCGTTATCTGATCCGCGACAACGACCGCAACGCGACCGAACGGCGGCACCATTCCAAGCCGCAGGCGCTCGGACCGCGCACGCTGTTCAATTCGTCGGTCAAGGACTGGTCGTGGCCCTGCATCCTCGTCTTTGTCCGGGACTGGATGAAGCGCTCCGAGCTGAAGAACCATCCGGAGAAGCAGGACCAGCTGGTGCCGCCATTCCTGTATCTGCCTGACGGGCGCGTCGTGCCCACCTGCGTCGTCAAGGTCGATCCGAACGAGGACAGCCCCGGCGTCGTCGATCCGCCGGTGTTCAAGAGCGATCTGGTTGGCGGCGGCTTCCCGGTCCAGACCATGATCCAGGGCAAGATCCACCGCGGCTCGATCGGCTGTCTCGTCACCAATGGCGAGACCGTGTTTGCACTCTCCAACCGCCACGTGGTCGGCGCGGCCGGGCGCGAGATCTTCGCCGGCTTCAAGAACACGGAGCGCCGTCTCGGCGTTAGCGATGCGCTGCAACTCGGCAAGCGCGCCTTCAGCGACGTCTATCCCGGCTGGCCCGGCGCGCGCGTGGTGGCCAATCTCGATGCCGGATTGATCCGCGTCGACGACGTCAAGGGTTGGACCGCGCAGGTCTACGGCGTCGGCCAGGTCGGCGACGTCGTCGATCTCAATGTCGGCACCTTCCGCCTCGAGATCATCAACCAGCCGCTGATCGCGTTCGGTGCGACCAGCGGATTGATGAAGGGCAAGATCATCGGCCTGTTCTATCGCTACAAGACCGTCGGCGGCATGGAATATGTCAGCGATTTCGTGATCGGTCCGCGCGACAGCGACACGCCGCTCAACAACTACCCCGGCGATTCCGGCACGATCTGGTTTCTCGACGATCCGGACGCGAAGAGGAACGCCAGCGGCGCGCGCATCCTCAGTCCCCTGGCGCTCGAATGGGGCGGCCAGGAATTGTTCGGATCAGGCGGCAAGATTCCGATGCAGGTCGCGCTCGGCATCTGCATGGCGACGCTGTGCCGCGAGCTCGATGTCGAGCTGATCGGCGACTGGAACGCCGGCCACACCGAGTATTGGGGCGAATGGGGACACGTCAAGATCGGCGCCTATGCGACCGGCCTGATCGATGCGAAGCTTCCCAAGCTCTCGGCCATGATGGACGCCAATTCCGACAATATCGGCCTCGACGACAAGCTGCTTGCCGACCTCAAGCCCTATCAGCGTGGCGCATTCGCGCCGCTGGCCGACGTTGCCGACCTGGTCTGGCGCTTCACCCGGCACACCGACGAGAGCAACCATTTCGCCGACATGGACAAGCCGGGCAAGGACGGCAAGACGCTGCTGGATCTTTGCGCCGAGTCCACGCGCAATGTCGATCCGAAAGTCTGGAATGACTATTACGAAGGGATCGGCGAGGACCGCCGCGGCGCGTTGCCGTTCCGGGTCTGGCAGATCTTCGACGAGATGGTCGAATATGCCGCCGCCAACAAGAAGCTCGAGTTCGTCTGCGCCGCGGGGATCGCCGCGCACTACATCGGCGATGCCTGCCAGCCGCTGCACATCTCGCAATTCCACCATGGCCTCGATCTGAACGACAAGACGCACGCAAAGGTGCACAGCGTGTACGAGACCACGATGATCGGCCGCCACGGCAAGGATCTCATCAAGATGATCCCCGACGCCCGGACCAGCGACGTCGCGGAGATCGTTGCGGGCGGCACGCCGACCGGGCGCGATGCCGCGGTCGCCGTGGTCGCGCTGATGCAGCGAACCGTGAAGCGGCTGCCGCCGATGACGATCGTCAATTTGTTCAACTCGCACATGGGGAGCGGGCAAGTCGACGTGCTGTGGTCGAAGCTGAAGGATGCGACGGCGGCCTGCATGCAGGACGGCGCCAAGACCCTGGCCCGGGTCTGGGAAGCGGCCTGGCGCGCCGGCGCGGGTGAAGATCGCGGGCAGGGCGGCAAGTTCGATCAGGGCAGTCTGAGCAAGCTCTACAACGATCCGAGCTTCCTTCCTGCGTATCCGCTCCAGCAGCTCACACTCGATGCGGACGACCACATCGTTCCCGTCGGGGGAGGCGGAGCGCGGCGCCGGAGTGCATCGACGGCACGGCGCGCGCGCCCGCAAGCCGCGAAGAAGGCAGCCAAGAAAGCGGCCAAGAGTTCGGCCAGGAAGGCGGTCAAGAAGGCCGTGCCGCGCAAGCGTCCGGCTGCGGCCGCCCCGGTCCGCCGCGCAGCCGCAAGCAAGAAGACCGCGACCAAGCGCGGCGCGGCCAGGAAGCGGTCGGTTGGAAAGACGCGCAAGGCGGCGCGCAAGCACTAAAGCATGCCGAGATTGGGTCGACCGCGACGGCACTGCGCTCCCTCTCCCCGCACGCGGGGCGAGCTGAAGCGCATCGGCTGCGACACGCGGGAGTTCCAGATCAGCGTCCCGCTCCTGCATCATGCGGACGGGAACTTGGGCTCATTGGCCTTCACATTTTGTTGTCTGCGCGAACGATCCTTGGCCGCATTCATTTGCCATTTTCGAAGCAAGTCGCCGCGCGGAACCCGTGCGCGCGGATGAAATGGAACTCAACGAACCGAACTCAACGAACAAGGGCACTGGGCATGCAGACGGAGCGGATTGTCCTGAGCTTAGCGATCGCGATCGGCGGCCTTGGCGCTGCGGCGCCTGCGTTATCGCAGGAGTATCGCGGCACCTGGGAACAGCAGATGGCGTGCACGCCTGACGTGATGCGGCTGTGCAGCGATCAGATTCCCGACACCAACCGGATCGTCGCCTGCCTGCGTCAGAACACGGCGCTGCTTGGCAGTTCCTGCCGTGCGGTGTTCGAGTCGAATGCGCAACAACAGGCACAAACGCAGGGGCGCGCACCGCAGGCGCAGACGATGCAGCGGCCGCACGCGCCGCAGCAGATGCAGCCAGCCCCGGTTGCGCCGCCGCGGCCCGACGACGATGAGGATTAGTGTCCAGAGCGTTTTCGAGCGAAGTGGACACCGGTTCGCGTGAAGAAAACGCGTCAAAACAAGAATCTAGAGCTTCGGTTCTGTTTCAATCAGAACCGAAACTCTACGCACTGACTCCTGTCTGAGACCTGACTTCACAGACATCGACCCATTCGGCCGCGGTCAGCTCGGCCATCCGCTCGGGCGTGATGCGGACGGCGCTGTGGGTCGAGCCTGCGGCCGGCACCACGACGTCGAATGCCTTCAGCGACACATCGCAATACACCGGCAGCGACGTCTTCAGGCCGAACGGGCAGACGCCGCCGACCTCGTGGCCGGTGATGTCGGCAACCTCGTCGAGGCCCAGCATCTTCGGCTTGCCGCCGAACGCTGCCTTCACCTTCTTGTTGTCCATCCGCGACGTGCCGGCGGCGACGATCAGCACCACGCGATCGCCGATCCGCAGGCTCAGCGTCTTGGCGATCCGTGCCGGCTCGACGCCATAGGCCTCCGCGGCCAGCGCGACGGTCGCAGAGCTCACAGCGGATTCGATCACGGAGATATCTGGCGCCTTCTCGGCGAAGAAGGCGCGGACGGACTCAAGACTCATACTGTTCAGGACCTTGCTAGTCAGGATCTGGCAGACACCAGGGCAGGAAGTTCGGAGAGGCCGTGGATCCGGTGATCGGGCACGACGTCGAGCTCGTCCATCTGGGTACGCAGGGCCTTGAACATCGTCAATGGGGCGACCGTCTCGCTCTCGACGCAGGCGAGCGCCATCGCTTCCGGCGTCACCCGCTCGATCCAGGCGACATTGAGTCCAAACGCCTTGGCGCCGCAGGCGTCCCACGGATTGGAGGAGATGAACAGCACCTCCGCGGGCGGCACGTTCAACACCTCCTCGATCAGCGTGTAGGCCTCGGGCGCCGGCTTGAACACCTTGTGGGCATCGACGCTGATGGTTGCATCGAGCAGGCGGTCGAGCCCGGAATTGCGCACCAGCGCGTTCAGCATGTCAGGGCTGCCGTTGGAGAGGATCGCGAGCTTCTTGTCCTTCATCGCCTCGAGCGCGGCGACGGCATCCGGATACAGCGCAAGATGCTGATACTTGTCGATGATGCGCCCAAAGGTCGCTTCGTCATATTGCAAGCCGAGGCAGCGCAGCGTGTAGGCGAGGGAATCGCGGGTCGCTGTGGCGAAATCCTGGTAGCGCCGCATCAGCGTGCGCAACCAGGAGTATTCGAGCTGCTTGATGCGCCAGACCTGGGTGATGATGTCGCCATAGCCGGGGAATGCATCCTCGGTGATTTCGGCCACCGACTGGACATCGTAGAGCGTGCCGTAGGCGTCGAAGACGATCGCTTTGATTGTCATTGTGGTCTCTCTTGCCCGCCGATCGTCGCATACAGGAATTTCCTGAGTGCGTCGATGGACTGATCCCGGGCCTGCTCGTTGAATTCGAGGTGATGACTGAGCAGCCGCCCCGGTGTGCGATATTGCGGCACGTCAAAATCGTGATGGGCGCCGGGATAGACGATCAGCTCGATCGGATAACCAAGGCCCTGCTGCCGCGAGATGCCGTCATCGTCGCGGCCTTCCGCCAGGTTCCGGCACTCTTGCGCCGGCGTCCAGTCGTCGAGTTCGCCGACCATGATCAGGGTCGGCACGGTCATGTTGCCCTTGATGCCGAGGCAGCGCGGATAGAAGGCGACGGCGGCGCGAAATTTTTCCGTCGCGTTGACCTCGATCGCGCCGTGCTCGACAGAGAACAATGCGAGCCATCCGCCTTGCGAAAAACCGATCACGGCAATGCGTGTCGGATCGACCATGGATTGTCGGCTCAGGAAGCTCAGCGCGCGGTAGGCGTCGTGAACCGTTGCGGCAGGGACATCGCCGGTGCAGGTGTTGCTGATGCCACGCGGGCCGAACCGGTCCACGGTGAGCGTGACATAGCCCCAGGCCGCGAGGCGTTTGCCCCAGCGCTCGTCGAGTTCTCGCCACTGCCCGCTGCAGCCATGCAGCAACACCACGGCGGGCAGGAGACCTGGTCGCTCCGGCCGCCGCAACAGGCCCTGCAGTGGCTGCGCGTTGTTGAGTGGGCTTTCGAACTCGACCAGCACAGAGGGCGCTTCGGCTGCTGCCGCAGGCTTGCCGTCCGCGCTCCCGACCAGGAGCACGGCGAGGAGGGTGGCAAGTCCGGCCCGGTTCGTCATCGGCCGCCCCGCAGGCGTGCGGCCGACGATACTCCCTTAGATCCCCAAAATCTTGCGCGCGTTGGCCTTCAGGACTTTGGGCCGGATCTCCTCGCGGATATCGAGCTTGGCGAAGTCGGCGAGCCAGCGGTCCGGCGTGATGACCGGCCAGTCCGAGCCGAACAGCATCTTGTCCTGCAAAATCGAGTTGATGTAGCGCACCAGGATCGGCGGGAAATATTTCGGCGACCAGCCGGACAGGTCGATATAGACGTTCGGCTTGTGCGTCGCGACCGACAGCGCCTCTTCCTGCCAGGGGAAGGAGGGATGCGCGAGGATGATCTTGAGGTCGGGAAAATCGGCCGCGACGTCGTCCATGTACATCGGGTTGGAATATTTCAGCCGCATCCCCATGCCGCCGGGCATGCCCGAGCCGACGCCGGTCTGGCCGGTGTGGAACAGCGCGATCGCGCCGCCCTCGTTGATCGCCTCATAGAGCGGATAGGCCATGCGGTCGTTGGCGTAGAAGCCCTGCATGGTCGGATGGAATTTGAAGCCGCGCACGCCATAGTCCTCGATCAGCTTGCGCGCCTCGCGGACGCCGAGCTTGCCCTTGTGCGGGTCGATCGAGACGAACGGGATCAGCACGTCGAGATGATCGGAGGCGATCTCCAGCATCTCCTCATTCTTGTAGCGGCGGAAACCGGTCTCGCGCTCGGCGTCGACCGGGAAGATCACCGCGGCGATGTTCTTGGCGCGGTAATAGGCCGCGGTCTCCGGCACGGTCGGCGGATGCTTGTGCGGCGACTTGAAATAGTCGGCCATCTGCGCCTGGAAATCGTCATAGCCGTCGTCGCCATGCATGCCGCACGGCTCCTCGGCATGGGTGTGGATGTCGATCGCTGTGACCTTTTCGATGTCGGGCAGTTTGAGTTTGGGCATTCGGCTTCCCCGGCGGCGTGTTTGTTGGTGATGGAAAATAATTATATGATATAACAATTTTCGCAAGCGGTGTGAGTTGATCGAAGGCGATGGCGGTGCGGGCTCGGATCGGCCGCGAAGTCGTCCTTGGGTGGGGGGCGAGCCCACTGCGCGAGCACGAATCGCTGGCCATGAATCCACAGTCAGGGCGCCGCGACGGGATCGGGGCTTGGCGCCGGATATCGCGGCGGTGGCCGTTTCTGATGTGATCTCAATGGCGTGGCAGGTTGACCGACACCGGTTCCAGGCCGCGATATGGCCGAAAATCGGCCCATCTCGGTTGACATTTAACGGTCCGATGGCTTAGAACCCGGCCGTCCCGCGCGGTAGGCCGCTTGTCGGGATAATCCCATTTTGCCATCTATTGGCATTGATCAGGTACGGCCTCCAACACGGGCCTTTCGAAGTAACAGGATTGTCCCATGAAGGTCCGTAACTCGCTGAAGTCGCTGCGCGGCCGCCATCGCAACAACCGTCTGGTCCGCCGCAAGGGCCGCGTCTACGTGATCAACAAGGTCCAGCGCCGCTTCAAGGCGCGCCAGGGTTGATCCGGCGCGGGTCGGCCGATTGCGCCGATCCCAACACATATCTTTCACAGCTCTTTGACGCCGTGCTGCTTTGCAGCGCGGCGTTGTGCGTCTAGACTTCGGGCCATGGGATTCAACTTCCTTGGACCTGGCAACCGCCGGCTGGCGATCCTGATCGCCGCGCTGCTTGCCGTGCCGGTCCTGGCCATGCCCGTCG
>NZ_JACMYP010000093.1 GCF_020889705.1 Bradyrhizobium altum
GGCCTGAACGCGCGGGAGGCAGCGGCGTGCGCGCGCTGCCGTCGGTCCGATCCGATGCAACGCCGCAGCCCGATGCGACGGATGAAGCGAGCATGAGCGACGCCGCCCTGAGCCGGCGCAAGGACGACCATCTGGACATCGTGCCGGTCGGCGACGGAACCATCGCCGATGGCGGCATAATCGCTTAATGGGTTTGGATAATCGTTGGCGGCTTCGGCGCGAATGGGTTGATGTCGTGGCTGGTGTCATCTTCCATCGGAGGTCGCGAGCGCCTCATGATGATTTCCAGATCGGCGCCGCAGTGAGTGCGGACAAACCGCCACCGGCGGATTGGCTGTCAATCGGCGTCGGACGGGGTCTCGGCGTCGACGCGAAGTTCGCTGGTCGACAGGGCGACGACGGCCGTGATCTTCCTGGCGTCGAACAAGACGGGCGCCCCAGTGGTCGGCGTCAATTGGACGAGAGCACCCCTGCGAAGGCGGGAAGGGTTAGCAGCTATGTTGCGCGAATAATCTTTTCATTGCGTGAACTTCCAAATCATTACCTTGCCGGTTGCCGGCGAAAAACGGCCTACTTCAAAGCGGTCTCGATCAAATTGGCCAGCCTGGCTCCCGCCAGGGCGGCCCGCGCTCGGGCCACGTTCTTGGCGTCGGTCTCGTACTCGCGCGTCAGGAGGGGCGGGTTCTCTTGAGCCCAGACGGCGGGATCGACGATCTGCGCCTGCGCTGGGCTGACGCCGACGCCCGACAATCCGTCCTTGTCGTCCGCGTCGAAGATCACGCGATATGGCGAGGCGTAACCGCCAAAGGCGGCATCCCAGTCCCACGGCCAGCGCCTTCGATGGCGTCGGACGCAAGGCTCCGCTAACTGATGCGGCCTTGCTCCATTTACTCGCTGGCGCTAACGCTAGCCCTTCTGTCGGCGTAGGGGGGCACGGTGAGCAACGCTCGCGAGTTTATCGATTTCTGGATCGAGAACAGCGTTCACGCTGTCGAGCAGTATCGGACGGTTGGCGCGTCGCAGGACGTGGCCGAACTCACCCGGCGCCTTGTCGAGGCTGCCGAAGGGCAGGGTATTTCGGAAGCCGAGTTGCGGGCTCAGATCGGCGACATTTCCGACTACATCGAAGGCCGGCTCAAGGCTGCGAATAGGGCTGAGAACGAGCGGCGTAAGCCTGCCTAAGCAACCTACAACTTGGCGGGGAAAGCCTTTGCTATCCAGAGTGGCCCTCCGGAAACAGGCCGCGCTCGCTACTCAGCCACTTTGTAAACGTCGCAGGGTTCGAGCTTAAGTTCTTCGAACGTTCGCTGCTGCTCAACGGTCAGCGCGACGTCCAACACCAACCGCTACCATCTAAGTGGATGGAACATACTCTGGTGTGCTCTGGAACTACCTGACTTGGTAGCTGCCCATGCCACGTAGCCGGTGTTAAGTAGGCTTGAGCGAGGGGGCCGATCGAACCCCGTGGATGCTGTGCAGAGCCTCCAGTTCGGTCCGAGGTCGTCCGCTTGTCCTTCACGCTCTCTAAGGCGGCCGGGGCAGCTTGGCAGATGGAATGGATATGCAACAGCGGAGCCCGCTCCCGAATGGTGATCGATCGGCCGGCCATTTTCGGAACACCGCTTACGAGCTCAATAAGAGCAGTCCCTATTTCGATGCAGCTCACGCGGCCTGCCTCATGGTCGAGGGACGTTCCACGACAGGCGGGCCTTTGTTTTGGACCCCGGTCCACTGTTCGACTTCGAAGGCATCTCAGAATCGCTAAGGCGAACGTCTTCGGCGCGTCCGCACGGTAGGATGAATATTTCTGGAGAGCGCACTAATGCCCGACTGGGATATGCACTCATTGTCGGCCAGCGCACCCAGAAAAATGCTTCAACCTCGGTACGACGGCTTGGCAATTTCGTCCACCAGGATGGTGTCGCCGCCCGAACCCGCGGGCTTCATCAGGCGCCGGCCCGGATCGCCGCGCAGCATCGAAGCGCTGGTCCCTAACGAGCTATCCGTCTTGGAATCCAAAACCAATCAAACAAAACCTCCGTATCGAGGTACTGGGACAAAATTGAGGGGAAATAATGTCTGACGCTGCGTTAGATCGCACACCGAATGTCACGGGAACCAAGACCCTTAGCATAAACTACGGATTGTTCGCGTTCGCGATCGTTGCGCTGACGATCCTCTACATCTGCGCGCGGCTGTATCAGCAGGCTTTTGGTTTCTCCATGGGGCTCGATGCAAGTTCACCAGAATTTGGCGAATACTGGATGACGCTCTTCAGGATCGAATTACCGGTCTTGTATGGCGCAGGCGCGCTCTGCTGGACCTATCTCTTCCTGACGCGTGACAAGAACATTGAGGCCATCACGCCCGAGGTCGAGTTGCGCAGTTACTTTTATCTGACCATGTGGCTCGTCGTGTACAGTTTCTGCATCTTCTGGACAGGCAGCTTCTTCGCCGATGGAGATGGAGTCTGGCATCAGACGACCCTCAGAGACACGCCGTTTACTCCCAGTCACATAATTCTGTTCTATGCGACCATTCCAATCTATCTCTTCTTTGGCGTAGGCAGCTTTGTTTACGCAATGACCCGCATTCCGGCTTTCTGCAGGGGGATCTCGCTCATGCATGTCTTCGCCGTAGTGGGGCCTTTCCTCATTTTGCCGAATCTCGGTTTCAACGAATGGGGGCATGCTTACTGGCTCACCGAGGAAATCTTCTCCCATCCGCTGCATTGGGGTTTCGTGGTTCTTGGATGGTGCGCACTCGCGCTGGCGGGCGTCCTGATGCAGATCGTCGGACGATTTAGAGAACTCGTTCCAATTGTATTCAAGCAGGAAGCAGCGAGCGCGTGACGAACGCACGTCTGCTACGCGTTGGAAAAATCGCGGTGCGGGAAGCCGTGCGACAACAATACAAGCCATCAGCTATTCCCGGACAGCGATCGCAGTTCGGCAAGAGCAGGTAAACCCTGGGGAGAGAGGAGTGACCTCAATTACCGACATCGATGCAGTGGCGATTCCGAAAAGGAAAGCTGGCCCCAAAGGTGAGACGGTCATTTCTGTCTCCGGTCTAACCCCCGGGGCAGCAAGATACTCCCGCATGTTCGACTTCTTGGTCGTGGCGGCGGTGGTGCCCCTCTTTGCGGGAGCATTCCATCTGCACGTGATGCTCACGGTCGGTGATTGGGACATGTATGTCGACTGGAAAGACCGGCAATATTGGCCCCTTGTCACGCCCATCTCCATGATCATGTTTCCTGCTGCTCTGCAGGCGATCTTCTGGGTCAACTTCCGTTTGCCCATCGGCGCGACGGTGGGCGCAACAGTATTGCTGATTACCACGTGGCTCGGACGTTACGCGAATTGGTGGATATGGACAGGCTTCCCGTTCACGGAAGGTGTGCCCTCACAGGTGATCGCGGGCGCATTGTTGATGGATATGGCGTTAATCGTCCTTCGCAATAGCCTGTTCACATCCATCTTCGCGGGCTTTGCGTTCGGATTCGTATTCTGGCCATCGAATTATTCCGCTTTGGCTCCGTTCTATCTCCCGGTCGAGCACCAAGGAATGGTCGCATCGTTGGCCGACATGATCGGTTACACATTTCCGCGTTCGAACATGCCTGAGTATCTGCGTATCATTGAGCGCGGTACGCTCCGGACTTTCGGTAGCTCGGTCAGTTGGGTGTCGGCGGCGTTCGCGGGCTTCATCTGCATATTCATGCACCAACTTTGGTGGCAGCTTGGGCGTTTTGCGTCCCAGACGACGTTCCTCAAGAACGGCGATGTCGTCAAATCCTTCATGGGTATGAAAAGCAGGCCAGCGTCCTAAGCGAATAAGCACAGGGAACACGGGTATGTTGGCGAAACTTATAAAACTCGCTGCAGGTTGGGTTGTCGCCTTCACTGTCGGAGTGTCTAGCGCAGCCGCTCATGGCGAACGTGCTCAGGAGCCATACTTGAGGACCAGGACGGTACAATTCTACGATGTCCACTTTTCCAAAACTGACGTGAAGGTGAACGAGCGATTCGAGCTAACGGGAAAATTCAGGCTGATGGAGGACTGGCCGGACGCAGTTACTCCGCCGGATATTGTTTTCGTATCGAGCGTATCGCCGGGGCCGACAATTGCCAGGGTGGAAACATACCTCAACGGTGAGCCAGCGAGGCAGTCTTTCGCAAAGCTGGAACTTGGCCGCGACTACGATTTTCGAATGGTTCTTGAGGGGCGCACATCGGGCAGCAGCCACATCCATCCCTCGATCTCGATCAAGGGATCTGGCCCTCTGGTGGGGCCGGGGCAGTGGATAAACATCTCGGGTGATGCGCATTCGTTCGCGTTTCCGATCAAGACTATGACTGGTCTGCAGATCGACGACTTGCAGACGTTCGGGCTGACTAACGCGATCGGATGGCATGTGGCCTGGCTGGCCGTGGCTGCGGCATGGTTGTTGTTCTGGTTGGTTCGTCCACTGTTTTTGCCTCGATGGCTTGTTCTGCAGAAGGGCAGGGAGGATTTGTTGGTTTCGTTGAGAGACACCGGGGTCGGGATCATAGTGGCGGCGATCGTTCTCGTCATGGTCTTCGGCGGCTATGTCCGAGCCAATCAGGAATATCCATATAATGTGCCCCTCCAGAGCGGGTTGAATAAGGTCGCGCCGCGCCCGGCAAGCCCTGCTGACGCAGAGGTCAAGGTCATATCGGCCACCTATGACGTGCCGGGCCGTTCGATGAGATTAGCGACCAGGATAACGAACAAAGGATCAGAACCTCTTTCAATCGGCGAGCTTACGACCGCAAACATCCGCTTTCTCAATCAGGGGCTCCCGGCAGCAATAGCCAATGTAGATCCGACCTACCCAAGGGATCTCGTTGCACGCACAGGGCTTGAGCTCAGTAGTGATACGCCGATAAATCCCGGTGAGACGAGAGAGGTGCTCGTCGAGGCAACGGACGCCGTGTGGGAATTGGAGCGCCTTGTCAGCTTCCTCACCGACGTCGACTCCAAGTTCGGCGGGTTGTTGCTCCTCTACACTCCGAATGGGAAACGCGTCATAGCGGAGATGGGCGGACCAATCGTGCCCGTATTCACCGAACTTAAGTAAGCTTGGGTGCGCGAATGTTGCGACGAGGTCAGTGGTGGACGACCGCGAGCGGAAGAGGGGCGTTCCCGGCCGTCCTTGTGATGGCGCTCGGCGCTCTCTTTGTTCTTGCCGCCGTCCGCGAAGGTCATGCGCACGGAGCTGTGTCCATGGAGGCTGACCAATGCAAGCTGAAGGTGGACAGCTACTTCATGCATTTTACTGGCTATCAGCCGCAGAGCTCGAGAGCCGAATTTTGTGAGGACATACCGGAGGTCGGGCGAACGATCATTGTTCTCGATTTCGTCGACGAGTCCCTGCGAGACATCCCGGTAAGCGTGAACCTGGCTAGAGATGACGGCGTACAAAGGATGGAAATGACGAACACACCATCCAGCATACTCTACATTCCACCAAGGAAGTATCCGAACGGAACGATCAAGATCGACGTCAATTTCGAGAAAGCCGGCAGATACGTCGGCATGGTGGCGATCGAGCATCGCGGGCAAAGCGTGGCAAACTTTCCATTCGACGTGGGGCGAGGCTGGAGTCTGATACGTCTTCTGGCGTGGTGCCTGGTCATAGTGTCAGGCGCCGTGGGAACGTTTCTGTGGGCACGGCGACGATACTCGATCGGGCGGGAGCTATCCTGGGCGAACCACAGATAAAGGAGAGTTGTTTCGATGAGAAGGTTCGTGCTCGTCATGATGGCCGTGCTGATCGGGATGCCAGGCGCGGTACTCGCTCACGCGCATCTCATTCGATCGACGCCGCAAGATGGCAGCGAAATTTCAGCTCCGATCGACCCGATGGTCCTGTACTTCACTGAAGCGCTCGAACAGGGGCTCATCAATGTCGCCCTTTCTCGCGATGATAAAGCCGTATCAGGGCTTTCGCAGCCCGTGCTAAGCGGCAATGGGCGAATCGTGAATGTTTCATTGCCTCATCTATCTGCCGGGCTCTATACCGTCAGTTGGAGCGTTGTCTCGATTGACGGGCATCGCACGGAAGGCAAGTTTAAATTTCTCTACCGAGGACCTTGATGGAAACGGTCCTCTCACTTGCGCGAGGGACTGCTTTCGCCTCCACGGCAGCTTTCGGCGGATTCTGCTGGGGTTTGGCACTGTGGCGCGAGGGTCTTGAAAGCGGCACTCGGTCGCGCTTCACGACGATAGCTTCCATCGCTGCGTCCGTAGCACTGGTCCTCAGTCTCTTGTATTTGACGGTTCGGATCGGCGCCGTCCTTGGCAAGCCGGTCTTGGCGGTCAGCTCCAGCGACGTGCTCTTCATCATTTTGGACACGCGGTTCGGGAGAGCTCAGGTCGCGGCGCTTGGGTTTGTGCTAGTCGGAGTTGCGAGCTTGCGACTTCTTCACAAGCCAGGTCTTGCCGCGAGTTTCAGCGGACTATCGCTGCTGGTGGGATTGTCCTCGAGCCACTCGGCGGCTGGCGGCACTATAGCAGGCTTCGCGATCAATATGATCCATGTTGCTGCGGCGGCGCTCTGGTTCGGAGGACTGTCAACCCTCGTTGTCGCGATGGCTCGACAGGCAGCGGAGAGGCCCGAAAGTAAATCCAGGCTCCTGAGCGGCTTTTCGACGGTCGCGCTGCCGCTCATGTTGCTCGTGGTCGCAACCGGAGTAGCTCTAGCAATCGAAAACGTGGGGACCTGGCCGGGTTTGGTGGCGACCGAATATGGCTGGCTCCTGACGGGAAAGTTCGCCTGCATCGGCCCGGTCCTGATCTGCGCTGCGTTTATCAGACAAAGGCTATTGCCGTTGCTAAAGACCGAAGGGGCAACTCAGCCACTCGGGATGGTCTTGAAGATCGAGCTAGCCTTCGCATTTCTGGTCACGTTACTTGCTGGCTGCCTGTCTCAGGCCATTCCATCGAGACACGTCGAGATAGTCTGGCCGCTTTCGTTCCGTCTGGATCCGGCCGTCGCTTGGGCGACGGTACCGGGAAGTAAAGTTCTGGCCATTGGGGGCTGCATTGCTCTGTTGATTGGGAGTATTGCCGCATGTGAGCTCGGCCGTATGGGAAGATGGCGGTGGGCGACGATCGCGGCTGTTGCTGGACCTGGCGTCGCAGGGGCTGTCGCGCTGCCCGGGTTATCAGTCCCCGCGTATCCTTCGACCTACTCAATGGTTCCGGTACCGTATGACGCCGAAGCGATTGCCCGGGGGCAGGACGTATTCGCTGCTCATTGCGTAGCTTGCCACGGCCTGAGGGGTAGGGGAGACGGTCCGTTGGCAAAGGATTTGAAGCCGCCGCCCGCCGATTTCACTGCTCCGCACACGAGAGACCATACGATGGGAGACATGTACTGGTGGGTGAGCCATGGCTTCCCATCCTCGGCGATGCCGGGCTTTGCCGAAAGTCTGTCGGACTTGGACAGGTGGCGAGTGGTCGAATACGTGATGGCTCTATCGCTGGGCTATGAAGCAAGAGTTCTTGGTCCCGAAATATCGGCGGGGCAGCCGTGGCTTCACGCGATCGACTTTCCGACGTGCCGCGGCGTTGGCCCGAGAGAGAAGTTGAACGACAGGAGCGACGGGCGCTCAAAACTTGTGCTGATCTTCCGAGATGGCATCCGAACGCAGCGCCTGGATCAGTTGACGCAACACGCGCGCGCCATCGAGCAAGCAGGCGGAATGATCCTCGCGGTGATGCCGTCTCCCTCCGAGGAGTTCCCATCTCCAGGTGAGTCAGGAAATCCCTGCATCGTGCTCGACATGGACCATCGCATTGCCGCTGCGTGGAATCTCTATCGGCGCACAATGGCGAATCCCGGCTTCGATGACAACGATTCGCCTCCAGCGATAATCGAGTTTCTTATCGACAGATTCGGATTCGTGCGCGCACGCTGGCGTTCGGACGAGACGGAGGGATTGGCATCGCCTTCGCAACTGGTCGACGCAATTACGCAGCTCCAAGCCGAACCGGAGATCAATAAGAGAGGCGTTCATGACCATTAGCGTCCGGGCCGCTCTTGCCCTCATTGCTGTCTGGCTCCCGCTGATCGCACTCGCGATCAATGCTCTCGCCGAGCGCAGTGCCCCTCGCGAGTTCCAATCGATCATTTGTCGCGGCGACAGGTCTGGTGCCAGCAAGATCGCTGGCCGGGACGAGCCATGATCATCGTAGCGAGCAGAGTCTGCGTCGACAAGCAGGCGGTAGCTCTTTTGCGGCACTCGGATGGGGGATCGGTGGCAGAAGAGCATCTCGTCTCGCCGTCCCGTATCAGCCCCCGAGTGATCGTCGCTGGCGCTGCCGGCATTCAGCGGAATGATCTTGATCCAGCCGAGTTGAGCCCACCTCCAAAAGCGGAAATTGCGGGAAACGTTCGCTGACACCTTTCCCGCGAACATAAAGTGGTAAGCGCTAAAACGCGGATTGCAGAGGAGGCCATGATGCCTTGGAAACCCACGATGTTGATGGCGAGTGCAAGGGCATTGCTTTCGCCGATAGCCGGTGTTGCCGTCCTGGCTTTTTTTAGCAGTACCGCCGTCAGCCATGAGTTGGAGGTCGGAACACTACTGATCCAGCATCCCTGGGTGGCTGCAAAGGATACGACCAACACCACGACGACGGCTTATGTGATCGAAATTCAGAACAGGGGCACAGGGCCAGATCGGTTGCTCGGGGCGTCGCTTTCGGGCGAGAAGGGGATCTTGCAGGAAGCCGATGCAGGCGCGCGGCCAGCCAAGTTCGCCACCCATGAGCACGGCTTCCAAATAGAACCTGGTGGTTTCGTTCGTCTTCAACCCGGTAGCGCGCGGATCCTGTTCGAAGGACTTCACGGCGCACTAAAGGAAGGAGAGATGGTCGAAGGGACGTTGGAATTCGAAAAGGCCGGCACCATAGAAATCGAATTCACGATCGAGCCGGCGGGCTTGGCTGAAGAGGATGATACGCCAATCCATCATCACACTCAGCACTAAGGTGTCAGGAGAAGGGCGAAGCATGGACGCCGTCTGAGGCAGGGGTGTGGGAGATCGAACCATGAGCGTGATAGGTATTTGGGAACGCCCAAGATCTGGAAACATTCACGATCAAGCGATCAAGCAGCCATGCTGAAGGGATGGTGGGATGGGATCATCCTATACCCAGCTTGAGGCAGGGCAATTCGAAGCTGAAGTGCAGTCAGCTCAACTTGCACCCGATTGCGGGATTTTCCGGAAGACCACCAACAAGAAACTCTATAGACGTTTGCTCCTCCAACGGGCGGTCTTGCACTTGGTGTCCAGGTGCTGACGAGCGGGCCGTCGCCTAGAACATGCAGGACCGCAAGACGGCCTTCCTCAACGCCTCTTCGGACAAGCGCACGGCCAGTCCGGACCGGCTCGAGGCCAAGGTCTCGTCTGATGTCGTGCAGGCTGGCGCGGTGATCCCAGTTGCGCTCATCACGGGCATCGGGTCCGATCTGCCCGGCCAGACATGCGGCTGTCTTTTTCACTCAGAAGGCCAGATCGTTCCGCCGCCAGCATGACCGCTTCAAATCGTGCCTTGCTCACGACAGGCCCGCTGGTCGCCAGCGCACGCTTAAAGGCTTTTATCAATACATCAATACCGAGCCACCCTTGGATGCAGCCCTTCTCCGTTTCGCCCGGAGGGGCGTGTTGGAGGGGCCAAAGTCCCAGGGGGCCGTCGCATATGACTACCGCCAGCTATCTTCGTCGCAAGCCAAATCGCGCAGGCTTGGCGATTACGTCCCAGTCTGTATGCTTGCGGTTAAGAATATCGGCAAGACCGATCTTGAGCGCTGCCTTATCGAAATGATCGAGTTTAGCGGGACTCTCCCGCCCAATATCGTCCTGCCTCTGACGCTGCGCACGGCCAATCAAATCCGCGGCGACGAACGAGGCCGCTTCCTGCTCTCCGCCGGGCAGGAAGCGATCATCCCGTTGGCCTTCCACCGACCGCAGCGCGCCAACGAATGGTTTCTCGTCGACGGTTCCGGCACCAAACATTTTTTCAGCGCTGATTCCACCAAGATGATCGTGCGCATCTATCAAGTCCGGCCAGCAGCGCGAGCAGCACGAGGACGAGCGCCAGCCGCCACGCACGGCCTTGTGCTCTCGCAGCAGCATCCAGACAGGCCGCGAACAGCACTCCAGAAGACGATGGGGAGACTGGAGATCGTTTGCCAGACGAGGAGCGCGCATGTGGTGAGCATGGGCGAAGCGTTTCGCAAGAATGCTTCGCGGCCTGTCAACCGCGGACGAACTAGTTGGTTCGTCTCCGAGCACGCGTTCGTGGGACCACAGCTTGCTGTGTACTCTCGTTCATCGATCGGTCAACTCGCGGACACGGCAAATCGTGCATTGCGCCCGGCCCAAAGTGCGAACCCGACGGCTACTAAAGTGTGGGTGGCGGCCACCGCTGTGACGCCAGTAGCGATGCTTGGTCCGGCTCGTATTTGCACTGTGTGCCGCGCGGCGCTCTCGGCCACGATCCGCGCCTTCTCCGCATCGCTCCAACTGCGCCGTCGATGTTTGCCGTCGAAAACGGAAATCCCGGAAACGCTTCTGTGAGCGCGGCCGCCAGTGCCCGTTCATCAGCGCCGGCGGGAAGGCGCGCAAGAACCGCCTCGATCGTGGCGGGATCGGGCAATCGTGCTGCAATATTCTCTGGAGCTTCAGCCATGCCTTGAGCCTATTGTCGCCCCCTGTTCAGGGCGCTCTCGATCTCTTCCATCGACGAGCAAGGGCCTGAGGAAATCCTGCATCCAAATCGGCATCGCTGAAAGACCTGCGCGAAGATCGTGACGCATCTTCTTCCCATGCTGCGGAATCTTGAACAGCCTGTTGAGGCCGTTCTTTATCGCCTGTCGGCCGTTGTCCCCCTCCATCAGGTCTTGCATCCAATATAGCGCCTGGACGACACGCATGCCTGGACGTCCCGCCCAAAAGAGACGGCTCGCCGCCGCCGACTTGAAATGGATGACCTGCCCTCCCAGTTTGATCGGCTTCAGGCGAGCGTCGACGAGAACCTCGATGCGCGCCGGCACTGCCGTGGTGAGGCCAAGATCGTTCGCAGCCGTCATTCCGTCGACCACGACGCGCACCTGATCGCGGCGCGCGACAGCCCTGATGACGGCGCGAGGGTCGGGAACCGTCAGTTTGCCTGTGAGCTTGCTCTTTCGCGGCCGATCGTAGAGCCCGCGGGCGATACGGCGTAACTCGCCAGCCGCGTCGAGGCGCTGCAGCGTTTTGTCGATGGCGGCGCGGCTGCCGAGGTCGACGAAATCGCTGGGTGTCCACACTTCGGTCGGCGTCTCGTTGATCCGGGCAGTGAGCCGCGGCCGGAGATCCGTGGTCGGTTGATCAGCCATGTCCGAAGTGTGACGTAAATTTCAGTCACAGGCAAGGACATCCGAAATTTGCTACATTTTTCGGACAGACGACGGCTGAATCTTGTCGGGGTTCAGGAGGCGGTCAAGCTGCGCCCGGCTGACCTGCATACGTTTGGCAAAGGCAGATTTGGTGATGCGGATGAAGTCACCAATCCCGGCAGCAAAGGGCGGCTGGCCTCAGCGCTTTATATCATATTAAAAAATGGACATTTCCGGTATGAATTCGCATACGGCGCGAGCGCTGCTGCGCTACGCGAATGGATGCGAGGCTATGAGAGTATGCCCTCGATCTCTCGCCGCTGTTCTGCATGTTTCGCCGGGTTCTGCTCCTTCAGCTTCGCGATGTTGAGCAGCTTCCAGCGAACGGCCGGGAGCTTTGCGGCCTGAGGCAGGCCGATTGCCTCGAAGTCCGGCTCGCCATCATGCAACGACAGCAAGAAGCGCATCGCCTTCTCGTCGAGCCGGGCGAGGAGATCGGTCGTCAGCTTCAGTCTCGACGCCTTCAATTCATCCAGGCTGACGGCTTCGATTGTCATCCCTTCGAACTCCTTCACAAATGCCTCGTCGAGCATCGCCAAGGAAGGCTTGACCAGTTCGTGCGGCGGCCTGCCGGAGCTGGCGACGTAAATGAGGAACGTGCGAAACAGCGCGTCAGTCAGACCTTCGTTCTCGTAGAGCAGCTTCACGTCAAACAGATCGCGCGGATGTTGGCGGTCAACCGCCGCATGCAGCTTTCCGCCGAACAGATCCTCGAACGAGACGACCTTCATCTCCGCGAAACCGAAGGCCTCTTCGACCGACTGACTGACACGCAGCGTCTCCGGCGCGTGGACCGTTCCTCGCGCGACCGGCGACGTCTCGATCTTGATCTCGGCGTTGCCTTGCCGGACGAGTACCCGCGTATCGTTGTTGCCGCCGCCCGCAATCCTCTGGACTGTGACGCCGCGGAGACCGCGCTGCAGATCCTCGCGAATGCGCTCGAGCGTCGCGTCGATGCCTTTCAACGTCGTCTCGCGATCCTCGATCGGGAGATAGACGAGATCGATGTCGACCGACAATCGCGGCATGTCCCGGTAGAAGAGATTGATCGCCGTCCCACCCTTGAGCGCGAAGGCGTCGTGACGGGCGATGAAGGGAAGGGTCCGCACCAGCAGTTCGACCTGCCGCATATATTGCTCACGCGCGCATGAGATCGTTTGGAATTGTGACGCGGTACACGGGATGGAGCCGGCCGCCTGGGCTCAACGCCCGGTCGCCCTTGCCGAGATCGACCGCCGAGCTGTCGATGTGCCTGCGCCAGGCATGGTTGTGCTTGTCGGCATAGACGAAGAAGAGGCGCTTGGTTTTCACGCTTCGGCACTGGGCCAGCAGCGTCGTCAGCAGTTTCGGGCGCAGATTGGCGAGGCTTTCGAACGCCATGTCGATCGTGTGGAAGCTCTCGCCCTTCGGGAGCTCGTCGAGCATCTCGAGGATTGCACGTTCGGGGGACGACATCGGTATCGGCCAGCGCCACGGGTTCTGCACAAGCCCCGGGTCATCGTCATTCGAGAGGCTGAAATCGAAATTTTCGATGCCGACGGCTTCATCCCCAAACAGGGCGTTGCTCCTGACCACCACGCGTGCGTCGGTGTGCAGTTTTGACAGCCATGCCGGAACGTCGGCGCCATAAAGATAGAGCGAGAATTCACCGCCGAACGAAAGATAGTGCGTATGGCCCCGCAGGGAGAGAGCACTGGCCCCGCCGACATGAAATCTGTGCCGCATGAGCCAGAGGGCCGAGAGCAGAGGGATCTTCCATCCGATGGCCGCTTCTGGAGGCGTATCCGGCATGAATGGACGGCGGTACAGGCCCGTCATCACGGGTTCGAGCCAGCCCTGTTTGACGTAGCCGGAGACGGACTGCCGCGAGATGGCATGACGGCTCATCCAGCCCGTATCCACGAGGAAACCCGGCGGAACCGTCTGCAGGAGCAACTTTAGTTTTGTCTCTTTTTGTCCATTCATGCTGGACATTATGGCATAAGTTCAAAGTAAAGGCGAGTCGGGACTTTATATATCGTCATATTTGTCAATTCAAAGCGGACGTAATAGATTCGTTCCAAAGCGAGACAGGCCGAAATGCGTTCCCTTCGGCCGGGCTATTGGCTGGGCCGAAGCGCCTGACGGGTTTTCTCCCGTCCGTTCCTGCGCTGGGGCCTCGTTGCGGGACCCCCTTGATGGGAAGCGAGTGAAGGCCGTCAGGGCCTCCAGTCGCGGCTCTGGCTGAAATTTGTATCCAAACTTTGGTCAGTAGCGTCCGATAGCTCTCATTGTCTCCCGACAGCACCCCGTCAGCATGCCAATGCCGAGGGATGAAGGCCCAGGCGCGAAAGTATTGCTGGCGGCCCCTCCCTGCCGGTCGGTCACGCTCTACCCGCAAGCATGGGCTTGCGGCCGGAGCCGCGAAGCGTCTCCGCCCTTCGGGTGACGATCGTTGCCGCTTACTGCTTCTGGCGCCGAACGGATGCCCACCGCGACGGCGAATTGAACGGCAGCGCCGATATCACTTGCCGCCGCTAACGCATTTCCTCGCTTTGACCTGATCCGTGTTGCGGGACTAACAGCCGAGCACGACGCCACTGAATTCGCGGCCGGGGAAAAAGCGCGCGGAAGGGCACTGACCATTTTGCAGCAAGCCCGACCCCGCTCTCCACGGATGGCTTTCCTGGTCCTCCGCCCGGCCTTCCACGATCAACCCGCAAGGGGTCGGCTATGCGAGCATGCCGCCGCTGCGCCTTCGGCTGCGCGGTGATCGCGGCCGGTTGAGGACACTGACGGACGCCATCGAGCGGGGATCGGCCTCGCTCACGATGGAGCCCTCAAATGTCGCACAATCTTTCCCTCGCCCAGTCCAATGCCTTCGAACTCGCTCGCACCCTGATGGTCCCCGTCACGCTCTTCAAGGTCGACGGCGCATACGGCGTGATGCCGAGCGACGAACTCGACGATGCCGATGTCACGGTTGTTCATGAATACGATCCCTACCAGCCCGGCCCGGCTCATTGAGCCGGGTTTTTCCCTTGTGTGCCGCTTGCGAGCGGGCGGCGGCAAGGGAAGCTGCGCCGCGGCTGGCCGACGCGATGACGCCGAGTGCCCCGCATAATTCATCAATTGCCAGCCGCGCCCTTGCCCCCTTCGCTCTTCGCGGCAGGGGCGAGTGGTCCCGCAAGCCGCGGGAGATAAGAAATTCAAGCGGGAAAGGTCCGGCGCGGCGGTGCGCCGGGAAGCGGAGATGGAAAAGAAGGACATCGAAGAGCTGAAGAATCGCGTGGCTTGCGCCGCCGTGCTCGAGAAGGCCGGATTTGCGATCGATCTGAAGGAGAGCACGCGCAAAGCCGTCAAATATCGTCGCGGCAGCGACATCATCATCGTGATCCATCAGGGAAGGGGCTGGTTCGACGCACTGTCCGACGCCAGAGGCGACGTCTTCTCGCTGCTGGAGCATCTCGATGGCATCGCGTTTCCCGAGGTGCTGCAGCGAGTCTCCGACCTCGTCGGATTTGTGCCGGCGGAGCCCGTCTGGACACGAGAATCCCGCGCGCACGATCCTGATCTTACTGCTGCGGATCGCTGGCGCGTGCGGCGCAAGCCTTGGCGAGGTTCACTGACATGGTGCTATCTGCGCGACGAGCGTGGCATTCCGGAAGCCATCATCCACACTGCGATTCGGCATGATCGTTTGCGCGAAGGCCCTCACGGCAGCATGTGGGCGGCGCATCTCGACAATGACGGCGTAGTCACAGGCTGGGAGAAGCGCGGTCCGCAATGGCGCGGCTTCGCCAGCGGCGGCGGCAAGGTGCTGTTCCGTTTCGGACCGACGAACGCGACCCGGCTCTGCATCACCGAGGCCGCGATCGACGCCATGAGCCTGCCGGCGATCGAAGCCCAGCGGCCGGATACTCTTTATCTGAGCACCGGTGGCGGCTGGGCGCCGGCGACAGTCGCCGCCATTCGAGCGCTGAGCGCGCGGCCGGGCGCGCGGCTCGTTGCGGCGACCGATAACAATCGGCAGGGAGAGGTCTATGCCGATCGGCTCGCGGCCATCGCGCAGGAGGTGGGCTGCGACTATGACCGCCTGCGGCCGGCGACGGAGGACTGGAATGACCAGCTGCAAAAATAGGGTATCCGGCAAATTCGGTTGTATGAGGACGCCGATGGTTGAACTGGACGAGCTTGCGAAGGCTCTGCGGACGGTGACGATGGGCTTGGACCACCCACTGGTGGACAAGCACATCCACTTTCACAACAGGGTCATGGTGCACAGCGGCGACGTTTTCCGCGGAAACCGTAGCAGGCACTTCGTTCGGCGCATGGAAAAAGGCGGCCGCTTCTACGTCCGGATGGGCAAACGCGGTGAGTGCAAGCGCTATATCGAGCGCTGCGAAGTCACCTTTATTTACGGCGAACCGACGCTGTACGAATATCGCCTAAGCCATTGAAAAGAGCGATACATGACGAAATCCCTGCGCGTGCGGTCTTTCACCCGTCCCAGACTTCTCTGGCTATCCGCTCCTGCAGGAGAGGCGCTGGTGGGCTTGGCGCACCATCGATCGCGAGGATGCGCCTGCTCACGTCCGCAGTTCGATAGGCGCTTTCGGAGACACCGGAGGCTGGACCTCTAAATTCGCCCGCTACGGTTGTTTCGGACGCGGTGGGCTTGTCCAGTCGGTGCAATAGGCCCAAAATGGCTGTGATCGGATTGCTTCCAAGGACTCCACTCCTTAACCGGTTTTGTCCATTCTCCGGCAAATCGTTTGGGGAATCGTTTGCCACTTTTCAACAGGCTGCGAGAAAAGGCCAGACAAGCGGCAGGGAAGAGGTCACCACCCGTAGACAGACCACGATTGCGATCGTGATTGCGCCGCCGCTGGTGCTCTTGATCATCGGTCTTGCCATATGGTGGGTGGTGATCGGCTTCCGTCCACGCCAACCGGAGACGAGCGTTTCGCGCTGTTAAAGGACCAGGCCCGGCGTTGGACGGTACGGAGGGGACGAATGACCTTCGGTAAACATCAGTTCAGGGTCGAGCTGCGGCGGCTGATCGAAAAGCACATCAGCTCGTCGAGCACGTTCGAAGACTACGTTCTGATCACCGGAGAGCTGGAAGAGGCGAAGGATAGGCTCGACCTCGAGTCCGAGAAGTTCCCGGACGAGGAGGTCGACGCCTGCGAATTGTAGCCAGCGCTTCGTGCCGATCTTCAGCCACTCCCTGCTGCCGTGGGCTCAGCGCTGGTGGCCGAGCCCGATGCCGAGCTGGTGGGCCTTGGCCCGAAGCGCCGGCACCGTACGCTTCATCTGCTTCGAGATCTTGGCGATCGGCGTCCTGGCCTTCGAGTGAGCCTTGAGCGCCTTCAGATCATCCTTGGTGTATTCCCGCCGGATGAGTGGCTTCTTCTGTTTGGAGTTTGGCATAGAATCCCTAATGAATGGACGAAAGAGCGGCCTCGAAGTGTCTGAGCTTTGGCCAAGGCCGCCGCCGCCCACATATCACACGGGCTGGTAATGACCAGCCTGCGACTCGCGTTCCGCAAACGTGACCTGCAAATTGCCGCGTTGACAATCACGATTCACCGCAGGCGCTTCGCGTCAAGTGTGCTGATGGGAGCTGAACGTGGTCTTCGGGCAAGAACTTCGACGCCTGATCGACCGACACATCGGCCCATCAAGCCAGTTCAAGGACCTGGGTCGAGATGATCCAGGAAATGGACCGCGCAGGATCGGCTTGGAGCGGAGGGTGACAAGGCAGGCGGTTTCTCGCCAGTGGATATGGATGGGGTCGAGCGGTAGATGAACTGATCAGGTGATCCAAGCTTCGGCCGGACATTATCCGTGCCGTGATCCGGTAATGACGAATTGCGAAGGAACGCACGGCAGCATGTGGGCGGCGCATGTCGACGGCAACGGCCTGCCGCCGAGGATTGGGACGAACAGGTACATCCCGGCAACCAGATGAAGATGGAGAGGAGGGAAAGGAAAACCCGACTGCCGCATGCCCGCCGGCCGCGTCAAGGGTGAAGCTTCGCCCGCGTGCCGCGGCCCTTGACCCGGCCGGTCGGAGAGGCGGCCACGGGGGAGGGGTCAGGAAGGGCTGAAGACGATGGCGGAATCGGAAGGATGAGCCGCGCTTCAGCCCGACGAGGCTGAAAGGAGCCCGCTCATGACCCTCTCTCCGATCCGCAAGGTCTATCAGGGCATTGCCGACCGCCGGCAGATGTTCCGCATGTTCGATCGCCACGCGCAGCGGCCGAACCGCTCCGAGAACGACGACAGCGTGCTTTATTGCGGCGAATGGTTCGAAATCGGCCAGGCCGACCACGACCATATGCTCGAGATCCTGCCGCCGCTCTGGATAAAGGCTGAGATGTTCGCGTTGCGCGAATTCCTCGCCGGCAGCATCACCGGCGTTTTCTTCGCGCTGAGGATCGACGGCCAACCGCGCTACTTCCACGGCTATTGCGATCTTAGCGACAAGGGCTCGCCGGATCGGATGCGCGCCGCGATCATCGAACGGGAAGCGCGTCCCGCCGAGGCAATGACGCGCGAGGAGCGGCTCGAGCATATCTGGTCGAGCACGCATGACGATTATCGTGGCTATGCCGGAGACCGCTGGGCCGAGCATCTGCGCGGCGAGCGCACGGTGCTGCTCTACGGCGGCGAGCACGGCACCGTGCTGAAGCCGCTCGACCAGCTGACCGACGCGGAGATCGCCGCGAAGCTGCCGGTGCATCTGCGCTACGTGCCTGACGCGATCGCGGCGTGAGGGAGGTGGTGATGTTCACATTCCCCATCCCCGCCGTCCGCACGGTTATCGATCGCGGAAAATCCGACGCCGCCGCCAATGACGGGTTCCGCAATCCCTATTACGGCCAAAAGCCCGGTGAGGGCGAGAAGCCTGGACTCTGGCTCGTCGGTGACAACGGCGTCTACATCATGTCGAACGGCAAGCTCAGCGATGGCGCTCGCCCGCTTGTGGTCTATTCCGAGGAATGCCATCCGATCGGCAATCCGGACTGGTTCGACTACAAGCGCCGCCATTTCGGCGGCGATGACGGCATCGAGTTCATCGAGGCCGAGCGGCTCATCCCTCTCATCAATCGTGATTTTCGCTACACGCATCTGCGGGTGCAGCTGAGCGAGACCGACATCTCGCTGTCGCTCATCGTGCGCTAGCGCCTCCCATCCCCAATCCACCGTGACCATCCGCACCCGCCGAGGCAGCTCGGCGCGACGACGGCACGTGCCCTCATCACAAGGAGAAATTTCGATGTCGCAAGACGATCCCTTCACGCTCGACCTTTTCGGCAATACAGCGCTGTCGTCCGGCCTCGGCCTCGGCGTTACCGCTTTCGCCGGCGGTTCGACCTTCGAGCCCGACGATGACGACGATCCCGATCCATCGACGCCGGCTCCCGCGACGGGGCTGGCGGCGGTCCCAGTTTCTGTGTCATCTGCTGGCCGCACGCGCGGCGCGAATTTTCTTCTCGCCGGCGACCGCGCCCTGGCGAGGGGCTGGAAGGATCGCGCCCGCGACAACATCACCGCGATCCGGCTCGCCGCCGGGATCGAAGCCGAGGAGCGACCGGCTACGCCTGAGGAGCAGGAGCAGCTGATCCGCTTCACCGGATTCGGCGCGTCCGAGCTCGCCAACACCGTCTTCCGGCGTCCTGGCGAGACCGAGTTTCGCAAGGGGTGGGAGGCGATCGGATCGGACCTTGAGGATGCGGTCGGCGATCTCGACCATGCCTCGCTCGCGCGCTGCACCCAGTATGCGCATTTCACGCCGGAGTTCATCGTACGCGCGATCTGGGCGGGACTGCAGCGCCTGGGCTGGCGCGGCGGCCGCGTCCTCGAGCCCGGCATCGGCACAGGGCTGTTTCCGGCGCTGATGCCGGAAGGGCTTCGTGACATCTCGCATGTCACCGGGATCGAGCTCGATCCGGTCACGGCACGCGTCGTGCGCCTGTTGCAGCCGCGCGCGCGCATCATCGCCGGCGATTTCGCGCGCACGGAGCTGCCGGCGAGCTTCGACCTCGCCATCGGCAATCCCCCGTTCTCCGACCGCATTGTGCGCTCGGACCGTGCGTATAGGTCGATGGGCCTTCGCCTGCATGACTACTTCATCGCGCGATCCATCGACTTGCTGAAGCCCGGCGCGCTTGCAGCCTTTGTGACCAGCTCCGGCACGATGGACAAGGCGGACGTCTCGGCGCGGGGGCATATTGCCAAGACCGCTGACCTGGTCGCCGCCATTCGGCTGCCCGAGGGCAGCTTCCGTGCCAGCGCCGGCACGGATGTCGTCGTCGACATGCTGTTCTTCCGGAAGCGCAAGATCGGAGATCCGGAAGGCGACCGGTCCTGGCTCGATGTCGACGAAGTCCGGCCTGCGACGGAGGATGAAGGCACCATCCGGGTGAACCGCTGGTTTGCTGACCATCCGCAGTCAGTGCTCGGCACGCACGGTCTCGCCTCCGGTCCCTTCGGCGAGACCTACACATGCCGTCCCCGTGATGGCGAGGATCTCGACGTCGCGCTCTCGGCCGTCATCGCTCTCCTTCCTCAAGCAATCTACGACGGCGAGCCCGACGTGATCGATCCCGATCCCGACCTGGAGGACGCTGGCGATCCGGCCCTCGTCGACCTGCCATCCGATCGGCATGTGCGTGAGGGCAGCTATTTCTTCGACAAGGCCCACGGCCTGATGCAGGTTCTCGACGGCCAGTCCGTCGCCGTAAATGCCCGCAAGGGCCGTAGTGCCGACGGCATCCCGGAGAAGCATGTCCGCATCGTCAGGAAGCTGATCCCGATCCGCGATGCGGTGCGTGAGGTATTGAAGGCGCAGGAGTTCGACCGGCCCTGGAAGGAGGCCCAGGTCAGGCTGCGCATCGCCTGGTCGAACTTCGCGCGCGACTTCGGCCCGATCAACTTCACCACTGTCGCCATGACGGAAGACGAGGAGACCGGCGAAGTGCGGGAGACGCATCGCCGCCCCAACATCCAGCCCTTCCTCGACGATCCCGATTGCTGGCTGGTCGCTTCCATCGAGGACTATGACCTCGAGACCAATACAGCGAAGCCCGGCCCGATCTTCACCGAGCGCGTGATTTCGCCGCCGGCGCCGCCGGTGATCACCAGCGCGGCGGACGCGCTGGCCGTCGTACTCAACGAGCGTGGCCGGGTCGACGTCGAGCACATCGCAGAGCTCTTGCATCGTGGCGCCCAGGACGTTGTCGCCGAACTCGGCAGCGCCATCTTTCGCGATCCGGCGGACGGATCGTGGCAGACGGCGGACGCTTATCTGTCGGGCCACGTCCGCGACAAGCTGAAGACGGCCGAGGCCGCTGCGGCGCTCGATCCATCCTACGAGCGCAACGTTACTGCGCTGCAGGCTGTACAGCCGGTCGATTTGCGCCCCTCCGATATCACCGCGCGGCTCGGCGCGCCCTGGATTCCGGCCGCCGATATCGTCGCCTTCGTCAAGGAGACGATGGACGCCGACATCAAGATCCATCATATGCCCGAACTGGCCTCCTGGACCGTGGAGGCGCGTCAGCTCGGATGGGTGGCGGCCGGGACGTCGGAATGGGGCACGGATCGCCGGCATGCCGGGGAGCTGCTCGCCGATGCGCTGAACAGCCGGGTGCCGCAGATCTTCGACACCATCAAGGAGGAGATGAGCGAACGGCGCGTGCTCAATGTCATCGATACCGAGGCGGCGAAGACGAAGCTGCAAAAGATCAAGGATGCCTTCCAGCGCTGGATCTGGTCCGACCCTGATCGCACCGACCGGCTGGCGCGGGTCTACAACGACCGCTTCAACAATATCGCGCCGCGAGCCTTCGACGGCTCCCATCTGAAGCTCCCGGGCGCCTCTGGCGCCTTTTCTCTTTATGGCCACCAGAAGCGCGGCATCTGGCGGATCGTCTCGGCCGGCTCGACCTATCTCGCCCACGCGGTTGGCGCCGGCAAGACCATGACCATGGCGGCCGCGATCATGGAGCAGCGGCGGCTTGGCCTGATCGCCAAGGCCATGCTGGTGGTGCCCGGCCATTGCCTGGCGCAGGCGGCGCGCGAGTTCCTGGCGCTGTACCCGGCGGCGCGCATTCTCGTCGCCGACGAGACCAATTTTAGCAAGGACAAGCGGCAACGTTTCCTGTCGCGTGCGGCGACGGCGACATGGGACGCGATCGTCATCACGCATTCGGCGTTCCGTTTCATCGCCGTACCCTCGGCGTTCGAGCAGCAGATGATCCAGGATGAGCTGGAGCTCTACGAAACCCTGCTCACGAAGGTCGAGAGCGACGACCGCGTCTCGCGCAAGCGCCTCGAACGGTTGAAAGAGGGCCTGAAGGAGCGGCTGGAATCGCTGTCGACCCGCAAGGACGACCTTCTGACCATCTCCGAGATCGGCGTTGACCAAATCATCGTCGACGAGGCGCAGGAGTTCAGGAAGCTCTCTTTCGCGACCAATATGAGCACCTTGAAGGGGGTCGATCCGAACGGCTCGCAGCGCGCCTGGGACCTTTATGTGAAGTCGCGCTTCCTCGAGACGAAGAACCCCGGCCGGGCGTTGGTGCTCGCCTCCGGCACGCCGATCACCAACACCCTCGGCGAGATGTTCTCGGTGCAGCGCTACCTCGGGCACGAGGCGCTGGCGCAACGGGGCCTGCATGAGTTCGACGCCTGGGCGTCGACTTTTGGCGATGTCTCGACGGAGCTCGAGCTTCAGCCCTCCGGCAAATACAAGCCGGTGACGCGCTTCGCCAGCTTCGTCAACGTGCCGGAGCTGATCGCGATGTTCCGCTCCTTTGCGGACGTGGTGATGCCGGACGACCTGCGCCAATTTGTGAAGGTGCCGACGATCTCGACCGGCCGGCGCGAGATTCTGACGTCCAAACCGACGGCTGCCTTCAGGCGCTACCAGGGCCTGCTCGACGAGCGCATCAAGGCGATCGAGATGCGCGATCGGCCGCCGGAGCCCGGCGATGACATCCTGCTTTCCGTCATCACCGATGGTCGCCACGCCGCGATCGATTTGCGGCTTGTCGATACCGACAATGACAACGAGGCGGAGAACAAGCTCAACAATCTCATCGCGAACGCCTTCCGGATCTGGAAGGAGACGGCTGAGAACAGCTACGTGCGCCCGGACGCCAAGCCGTTCGAGCTGCCCGGCGCCGCGCAGATGATCTTCTCCGATCTCGGCACGATCAGCGTCGAGAAGAGCCGCGGCTTCTCGGCCTATCGATGGATTCGCGATGAGCTCATCCGAATGGGCGTGCCGGCATCGGAGATCGCCTTCATGCAGGACCACAAGAAGTCCGAGGCCAAGCAGCGCCTGTTCGGCGATGTGCGCGCCGGTAAGGTTCGCTTCCTGATCGGTTCCTCCGACACGATGGGCACCGGGGTCAATGCGCAGTTGCGCCTCAAGGCCCTGCATCATCTCGATGTGCCCTGGTTGCCGTCTCAGATCGAGCAGCGCGAGGGCCGCATCGTGCGGCAAGGCAATCAGCACGACGAGGTCGATGTGTTCGCCTATGCGACCGAGGGCTCGCTCGATGCGACCATGTGGCAGAACAATGAGCGCAAGGCCCGCTTCATCGCGGCCGCGCTCTCGGGCGATACCTCGATACGGCGGCTCGAGGACCTGGGCGAAGGTCAGGCGAACCAGTTCGCCATGGCCAAGGCGATCGCCTCCGGCGACCAGCGCCTGATGCAGAAGGCAGGGTTAGAGGCCGATATCGCACGGCTGGAGCGGTTGCGCGCCGCTCATGTCGATGATCAGCATGCCGTGCGCCGTCAGATGCGCGACGCCGAGCGCGAGATCGAGTTCTCGACCCGGCGCATCGCGGAGATCCGACAGGACATCGAACGCCTTGTGCCGACGACGGGCGAGGCCTTTGCGATGAGCATGAATGGCAGGTCCTATACCGAACGCAAGGAGGCCGGCCGCGCGCTGATGAAGGAGATTTTGACCCTCGTCCAGCTTCAGCAGGAGGGCGAGAGCGTCATCGCTTCGATCGGCGGCTTCGACCTTGAATATGCGGGCGAGCGCTTCGGACGCGACGGCTATCGCTACACCACCATGCTGTTGCGGACCGCCGCCGAATACGAGATCGAGCTGCCGGTCACGGTGACGCCGCTTGGCGCAGTCTCCCGCCTGGAGCACGCGCTCGATGATTTCGAGGGGGAACGGGAACGCTTTCGTCAGCGTCTCGCCGATGCGCGACGGCGCCTTGCGTCCTATCAGTCCCGCGAAGGCGGCGCCTTTGCCTTCGCCGACGAGCTCGCGGAGAAGCGCCGGCAACTCGTCGAGATCGAGAAGGCGCTCGCCTCGGACATCGAAGGGGCAGGCGAGGCGGGCGCGATCGCGGCTTAGAGCAGCACCCCTCTGTCGGCTTGTGCCCATTGGCCGTCTTCGGCGCAAAGCATAGCCCGCGGCTGACAACAGCGGGAGATTGTATGAGAGGGCCGCCGCCAATTTCAGGGCGATCGAAGTTGTCCTAGCAACGCGAGGCATGCCCCCAAAATCAAGGAAGCACGGCGGCAGGAACCAGAAGCCGAGAAGCATTACCGTGACACTCAATGACGCGTTGAAGAGCTACCGCGTCACTTGGCGTAACCCTGAGAGCGGAGCCACGCGATCTTGCGGTCTCCGTTCATCCAGTCGTCGGCATCTGCCTTGCTGGTGAACCCTGTGATTTCGCGCTGTTCGCTGCCCGGGTAATCCGCAAGTATTTTCCAGTCGCTGTCTGAAATGCGGACGGCTTTGAAGGTCACTTTTGTTTTGGCCATGCCGCACTATGCAGGAGATGGCCTGAAAAGAGAACCCGCGGGTCGTGAGAGAAGAAGAAGAGGAAAAGCCCGCTCGCAGACCGGGCGGGCCGCTGGCGCTGAAGCTCAACCGCCACCTGCGCGATCCCGGCCCTCCGTCCTGCGCAGGGCTTTGGCCCTGCTGGTCCGGCCGGGCAGGGATGCTCGGCGGCAGTTGCACCGGCCCGTCCGCTCCGCGGGGCCAGGGGATGTCTTCGGAAAGAAGACGAGAAAGGCCGGCCGAGCCGGCCCGCAACCCCAAAAAGGAGCATTCCCATGCGTCTCATCAAGATCGATCCGCGCGCGCTGAAGGAGAACCCCGACCGCCTGCGTCAGACAAAATCCACGCCGCAGGCCGACGCGCTGCTGCTGGCGACGATCAAGGCTGTCGGCATCGTGCAGCCGCCCGTTATCACGCCAGAGGCTGGCGGCGGCAACGCCTACATCATCAATGCTGGGCATCGCCGCGTGAAGCAAGCGATTGCGGCCGGCCTTGAGGAAATCGACGTCATCGTCGACGAGGCGGCAAACGACAATGGCGCCATGCGCTCGATAGTCGAGAATATCGCCTTCGAGCCGCTCAATCCGGTCGACCAGTGGCGCGCGATCGAGCGTCTCGTGGCGCTTGGCTGGACCGAGGAAGCGATTGGCGTCGCGCTTGCGCTTCCCGTGCGCCAGATCAGGAAGCTGCGCCTGCTCGCGAATGTACTGCCCGCCATGCTCGACCACATGGCCAAGGGCGACATGCCGAACGAGCAGCAGCTGCGCACCATCGCCGCGGCCTCGCTCGACGAGCAGAAGGAGGTCTGGAAGAAGCACAAGCCGTCGAAAGCGGACCCGCAGGTGTCCTGGTGGAGCGTCGCGCAAGGCCTCCAGAAGACGCGCATGCATGCACGGCACGCCAGCTTCGGTGACGATCTCGCGCAGGCTTACGGAATCCAGTGGGTCGAGGACCTGTTTGCTCCGGCCGACGAGGACAGCCGCTACACCACTGACGTCGAGGCCTTTCTCGGCGCGCAGCATGAATGGATGGCGAACAACCTGCCGAAGAAGGGTGTCATCGCTGAGACCACGAACTGGGGAGAGGTGAAGCTGCCACCGAAGGCCGAACGGGTCCACGGCAAGCCGGCGAAGTCGGATTGCACCGCTCTATATCTCGACCGCGAGGGTCGCGTGCAGACGGTGCATTATCGTATGCCCGAAGCGAAGAAGCCCAAGGGCAAGGCTGCGCCGGGCTCGGACAGCGCTCCGGACGATGTCGGCGTAGTCTCGAAGCCTCGTCCCGATGTGACGCGCAAGGGCGTCGAGATGATCGGCGACTACCGGACGGACGCGCTGCGCGAAGCGCTCGGCCGCGCACCGATCGAGGACGATACGCTGATGGCGCTGCTGATCCTTGCCTTCGCCGGCCAGAACGTCTCCGCCACGACGGGAAGCGTCGGTTTCCATAACGGCCATAGTCGCCTCGCGAAGCACGCGGTGGTGCTGCTCGACAGCGACGGCAAGCTCGCCATCGATATGGACACGCTGCGGGCTGCAGCGCGCGCCATGCTCATCGACGTGTTCTCGTGCCGCGAGAACGCCACCAACAGCGGCATCGTTGCCCGTATTGCCGGCGCGACGATCGGCGCGGACGAGTTCTTGCCTAACATGGGCAGCGAGGACTTTCTCTCGTGCCTGTCGCGCCCCGCGCTCGAGGCATCGTGCAAGGACACCCCGGTCCTGCCGCGCCAGCGCGCAAAGGACACCCGCGACGCGCTCGCCGAGCACTTCAAGGACGGCCGCTTCGTCCACGCCGCGGCGCTCTTCGCACCGGACCCGACGAAGCTTTCCGAATGGCTGATGTCAAGCACGACCGTTCCGGACGATGCCGAAGAGGTGGATGAGGAAACCGCGGGCATCGCCGATGACACGGCCCGGGATGACGCCGAGGCGTTCAGGGAGGCGGCTGAATAACAGCCGGCCACCTTGTTCCGAACCATCTGCCGCCGCCGGCCAAGCCGGCGGCGGTTCTGTTTCCACACATCCGAAAAACCGGAGGACACGATGTCCGCGCATGTCACCGAGGAACAGGACCGCAGCATGAATGCGTCATCTCCCACACGCCAGAACCAAACCGTGCCTGAATTTCCTGAAGTCGCTTTCGGCCGCGGCGCTGACGCCCTTCTCGTCGCACTTGTCGGCGAAACGGCTTTCGCGATGGCGCCCGGCCGCGACGGCCGGCATCATCTCGTCACAGCCTGGCGTATTCCTCGACCAATGGACGAATGGAAGCGTAGCGATTTCTACGGCCATTCCGGCGAGCTCGCCGACGAGACGGCATTCCGCGCCGCCGTGCTCGAAAACGCCAAGCATCAGCGCGAGCGCAAGATGCTTGGCCGCTTCGAGGTGTATTCGCATGCCCACACGCCTTGGGGAGCCTCGCAGGGCGCAACCGTCTATGCCGAAGGCGTTGAACAACACTCGACGGCCGGACATGGAGGCTTCAAGCTCTCGGCCGAGGAAAACCGCAAGGTCCATCCCTCGCTGCGATCGACGGGCGGCTGGTATGAGGAGGATTGCGAATGGGCGATCGTCGCAATCACCTTTCCGCATCTCTTCACCACGTTCGAGCGCTGCTGCGCCGAACGCACGATCAAGGATTCATGGCCGGATGCCTGGGAGACGATCTTCGGCACCGTGCTCGCACCGGGAGAGTCCTACGAGAAGGATCGTCGCAGTTTCGAGTTGGCACATGCCAACGACTGGATCGTGATCTCGGCGGTCACCTCAACTCACTGCGAAGGCTTCGTGGAGTGCGTTGCGACGCCCGGCGGCAGGCGCGGAGCTGGAACGGAGGAGCGGTGCTTCCTGGTTCCATCCGCCGAATATGAGGTCAGACGCTTTGGCTTCGTGATCGACCCGAACCGGCACCAGGTCTATGGCGGGCCATCGGACTTCGTCGGCTGGCAGGCCGGGAGCGCAACATGAGCTCATCCTCGGATCGGCTGGCGCCCCTTCACCGCATACAGGAGGCGCGGCGGCAGATTCAGCGCCAGCTCGACTTGATCGACTGCCAGATCACGCGGCGGATGACGGCGCTGATCCCGCAGCTGTAGCCGACAAGCGCCAGTTATCGGTGGGGCATGGCGCCGGACCCGAGTGCCTTCCTCGAGCGATATCGCGCGCATCTTTCGGCAATCACGGCGGAACGCCAGCCAGAGATCGACGCACTGTCCCGCAAGCTCGCGCGGCAGGATGCGGTCATCGCGGCGTTCTGCACACGTAGCGGACTTTCCACTGACCCGCTCGATGATTTGTGCGGACATGCTGTCGACCTGTGCCATCGCGGCTGCCTTGTGCTGCGATCGCGCGGGCCATAGGCAGTGCGACCATGGAAGACGCCACACGCGCAGCCTTCGAACGCCTGCTCCACATCGCGAGGCGCGACACCGGCCGGTTGCGCCATGTCGCGAACTTCATCTTGGGGGGTACCTGGAGCCTCGGCGGATTCGACCTGTCCGACATCTTCGCCGTGGATCATGATATCGCCCGCGACATGGCGACCATCATCGGTGGTCTCGTCGAAGTTCTAGTCGGGAATGTCCAAAAGCCTACCGCGCCGAGATCGCGAACCAAGCTCTGGCGGCCGGAGGTCTGGGCAAAGGTCCATCGAGGTGGCCGCGCGCGTCGCTCTCGACCTGGGTCGACGAATGGGATCGCGCCAAGTCATGGAGGTCCCTACCTCCTGTTCTCCGCTTCATCGTTCCGGTTCGCCGGATCTCCCCTCGGGTTTGTTGCGCTCGTAAACCGGCGGCCGGTCACTTCCAGGCCGCTGTCGCGCCGCGTTGCGGCCGGATCACCGCCGATCTTGGCAAAACGGGTCCGCTTGCTGCGCGAGGGCCTGAAGGCCCTGCTGGCGCGCAAACCCGCTCCGCTCGATCTGGCGGCCCCGGACCCGGAAGCGCCCGTTATCCCGCCGGTTTTTTCCGATCGCACCCGAAGGGAGGACCGGCAGGAGCCGGCCCAAGCCTTCTGGGAGAACCGAAGGAAAGGATGTTCCCATGACCAAGACCGCTCGCACTCCCCGCCAGCCCGCCAAGGTCGTCCAGCTCCGCAAGAGCGCCAATCTCGAAATGGTCCGGCTCGCCTGCCCGGACGCCACCCAGGCCACCCTCATCTCCGAGAGCTTCGGCCTTCCCATCCTCGACAGCGATGGCATCCGCCATCTCCACGAGCGCCTGATCGTCGAGACCGCCGATGCCCTCAACGGAGGCCTCGGCGAGCGGGCGATGCAGATCCATCTTCAGCGCATCGTCGGCGCCTATGTCGGCTCCGCACATGGGGCCGGCCAGTTCTATTCCCGCGCGGTGACGGAAGCCCGGGACGCTACGGCCAAGGCCGCCAACGACGCCCGCGACGAGGACCTCGATGGTCCGGTCGGCTTCGACAGCACCGCGCAGCGTAAGAGGGAATTCGCCGCCGACATGGCGCTGCAGTCGCACGCGCTGCGAATGGCGGCCGAAGGCGCCATTGCAGCCTACGCGCAGGTCGTCGGCGAGGCCTGGAAGCCGTTCGAACGCCCGGTCGAGAACCCCGGTCAGACCATCGACCGCAAAGCGGCCACGCTCCAGATGGCAGCGTTCGGCTGACCGCCGCAGGCGGGGCTTCGGCCCCGCCAATTATCTCTCGTCGCCGACACGACAAAGGCCGCTCCCAACGAGCGGCCTTTGTTATCTCGCGCTCTCTTGCGCCGAATTGTTCAGTCCCGATCCTCCGCCAGATCGGCGAAGCGCGTGAACTCGCCCTGGAACGACAACATCACCGTGCCTGTGGGCCCGTGACGCTGTTTGCCGATAATGATCTCCGCCTTGCCGTGTGCCGCCGCAAGATCGGCCTCCCATGTCAGATGCTCTTCAGTGCCCAGCCTCGGCTCTTTGTTCTTCAGGTAATACTCCTCACGAAACACGAACAGCACGACGTCCGCATCCTGCTCGATCGAACCCGATTCTCGCAGGTCCGACAGCTGCGGCCGCTTCTCCTCCCGGTTCTCGACCAGACGGGAGAGTTGCGAGAGTGCGATGATAGGTACGTTGAGCTCCTTGGCCAGCGCCTTCAGGCCCGTCGTGATCTCGGTGAGCTCCTGGACACGATTCTGCGTAGCGCGCTGTGTCCGGCCTTGCATCAGTTGAAGATAGTCGATCACGATCAGATCGAGCCCGCGCTGCCGCTTTAAACGCCTTGCGCGCGCCGCCACCTGGCCAATGCTCAAGCCGCCAGTCTGGTCGATATAGAGCGGGGTGCGCCGCATCGCGTTGCGGCGGTCGACAAGCCGCTCGAACTGTCGTTCATCGATGCCGCCGCGGCGAATGCTCGATGACGATACCTCCGCTTGCTCGGATATGACGCGCGTGGCGAGTTGCTCCGACGACATCTCAAGCGAGAAAAACGCCACGATCCCGCCGGCAGCAGCCTTCCGGGAGCCGTCGTCTGCCGCCGCAGGCTGATATGAA